>JAFMQY010000005.1:2220-41536 GCA_017354415.1 Nocardioides sp. | reverse complement strand
GATAGAACGTCGGACATGAAACGCACCTGAAAACTCGGCGAACCGTGAGTTCTGTCGGGGGACCAGCGGGCGCCGCGCTTCGGGTGGCCAGTCGTCAGGTCACTTCTGTTCGCCCGATGGGGACCTTCCACACCTCCGAGTCATGCAAGGGCTGCCTCCTGAGCCGGGGTCGTCGTGACTCGCGAGGGGATGGTGGCGTCGTCGAACTCCACAGATGGCGATCCGACCCTGATGAGCGGCATCTCGAGCACGGTCGCTCCGTTCGCGCCGTCCTCGCACGACGTGTCTTCCTGCTCGGCGACCGCCGGGCCGGCAGGCCGGCCCGTGAGCAGCGCCTCGAGGTCGAGTCCATAGGTGGGCGCCGACCCCGGTGGACGAGACCTGCCGTGCTGGACATCACCGATGGCGGAGTACGACCTGTCCGCGCTCGGCGGAGGAACCCTCGCGGGGATCGACGAGATCGTCGACGCCGCACGTCGGCTCGCCGATCGAAATCCGCTTGCGCATCTGGTCACCAACGTCGTGGTGGAGGCGCAGGACGGACATCACGCCACGGTGCGGTCCAAGGGCCTGGCGGTCATGTCGGACAGGTCGGTCGGAGCCGTGACCTACGTGGACACGCTCGTGTGTGTCAGGAGGGCTGGCGCATCCAGCGCCGGGTCGTCCTTCCTCGCCGCAGGCGTCTCCATCCGTCGGGTAGCCCCTGACCAGGGAGCCCGCCGACAGCCGTCACGCCCCTCCCCCGGCGGCTACGTTCAGCTCGTACCAGGTGCCCTCCTTCCCGCCGATGTCTGCCGGGTCGGCGGGCCCGACCGGAACGAAGCCGGCCTTGAGCAACACCCTCTGCGACGCTGCGTTGCCGCGGGAGGTGGCGGCTCGCAGCGTGCGGACCCTGTGTCGCGAAGCCGCGAACCCGCACAGGTCGCGCACCGCCGCAGTCGCGACGCCGCGCCCGGCGACATCCTGCGCGACGCGGTACCCCAGCACGGCAACGTCGTCATCGGCGAACACGAGATTGAACCGACCCAGGACCGTCCCATCCTCGGCCACGAGCACGTAGTAGGCCCCCAGGCCGGACTCCTGCTCCGCCAGGCGGGCGTTGTGCCACTCGGTGAAGTGCTCGAAGAACGCGTCGCCACGATCGGAGATCGAGGCCGCGAAGTAGGCACGGTTCCGCGTCTCGAAAGCCAGGATCGCGTCAGCGTGGTCGGCTCGCAGAGGCTGTAGCTCGGGCACCATCCGAGGCTATCGATGAGCTCGGACGGCCATGGGCGTGGCGTGCGTCGGTCAGCAGTCGCCGATCAGGACGACGTTGCCGGTCTTCTGCTGCGTCTCGACGTATCGGGCCACCTCGACGCCGACACCCACGGGCTTGTGCGCGATCAGGCCGCCGGCATCCTGGCAGACGAACTCGGCATGCGCGCCCAACGCCCACTGGCTGAGGCCGAATACCTGGTCACCGACCGCGAACTCGGTGACTGCGGGCCCGACGGCCGCCACCTCTCCGGCCCGCTCGCTGCCCAGGATGGGCCGCCTCGGCCGTCGCAGCCCCGCCACCAGGCGCCATGCGAAGGGCTCGGCCGCACGGCGGTGGCAATCGGTCCTGTTCATGGTGGTGGCACGCACCCCGACCAGCACCTGCCCGGGGCCGGGGACAGGCCGCGCTACCTCTTCCAGGTGCAGGACATCCGGTGGCCCGTACCTGTCGTGGACAACCGCCCTCATCGCGCCTCCCATCGGTCAACGTCGTGACGACGCCCGACGGTTCACACGTCGGGGCTCAGAGCCGCTCCGCCAGCCGGTAGTAGGCCGCATTCCAGCGAAGCTCCTTCTCGAAGCTCCTGACGGTGGTGTCGCGGTCGATGACCAGGAGCTCGGCGGCGACCATGTCCGCGAAGTCCTCGATGACCTCACGGTCCAGTGCCTGGGTGAGAACCGTGTGATGCGGCGCCCCCGCCATGATCCATGCCTCTGCCGATGTCGCCAGCGAGGGCTCGGGCTCCCAGACGGCGCAGGCGACCGGCAGCGCAGGAAGGGGCTCATCGGGTTCGACGACCTCCACGACGTTGGCGGTGAGCCGGAAACGATCCCCCATGTCCGACAGTCCGATGACGACACCCGCCCCGGGGTCTGCGGTGAAGCGCAGCCGGACGGGGTCCTCACGGCCGCCGATGGCGAGAGGATGGATCTCCAACGACTGCTTGCCTGTCGTCAGGCTCGGGCACACCTCGAGCATGTGGGCGCCCAGGATCTTCTGCTGCCCGGGAACGAGGTGGTACGTGTAGTCCTCCATGAAGGAGGTGCCGCCGGGCAAGCCGGCGGCCATCGCCTTGCACGCGCGAACCAGGACCGACGTCTTCCAGTCACCTTCTGCGCCGAACCCGTAGCCGTCTGCCATCAGCCGTTGGACGGCCAGGCCGGGCAGCTGCTTGAGGCCTCCCAAGTCCTCGAAGTTCGTGGTGAAGGCGGCGAAGCCGCCCCCTCCGAGGAAGTCGCGGAGTCCCTGCTCGATGCGCGCACCGTAGAGAAGAGCGTCGTGGCGGTCGCCGCCCGGGCGCAGGGCGGCCGCGACGTCGTACTCGTCCAGGTACTGGTTGACGAGGTGCTGGACCGAGGTGGTGTCGGCGGCCTCCACGTGGGCCACGAGGTCGTTCACACCGTAGGTGTTGACGGAGACGCCGAACTGGATCTGCGCCTGGACCTTGTCCCCCTCGGTGACTGCGACATCGCGCATGTTGTCGCCGAAGCGTGCGAGGCGGAGGTTGCGAAGCTCAGCGACGCCGAGCGCCGCGCGAGTCCACGCGGCGATCCGGTGCCGGACGTGCGGATCGTCGACGTGACCGGAGATCGTCTTACGTCTGACATGGACGCGCGACTGGATGTGGCCGAACTCGCGGTCGCCGTGCGCCGACTGGTTGAGATTCATGAAGTCCATGTCGATGGTGCTCCACGGAAGCTCCATCTCCGCCTGGGTGTGCAGGTGCAGCAGCGGCTTCTGGAGGGCCTCGAGGCCGGCGATCCACATCTTGGCCGGCGAGAACGTGTGCATCCAGGCGATGACGCCGACACAGCTGGGATCTGCGTTCGCGGCGAGCATGACGTCGCGGATCGCGGCAGCATCGAGGAGGACCGGCTTCCAGACGACCTGGGCGGGAAGTTCGCCGGACTGCTGCAGCATCTGTGCCACCCGGGTCGACTGAGCGGCGACCTGCTCGAGAGTCTCCGGTCCGTACAGGGCTTGGCTGCCCGTGAGGAACCAGACCTCGGGAGAGTGAGGGGTCACGTCGGTTCTCCTTCGTCCTCGGCGTTCGGGGGGCCGGTCTTGGCCAGTCAGTGCTGGCCGTAGACGTTCTGGTAGCGCTCGAACAGGGCGTTCACAGCCTCGTCCGGAATGGGGGCGGGAGTGCCGAGCTGCCGGGCGATGTGGATCGTTCGCGCCACGTCCTCGCACATGACCGCTGCCGTGACGGCGTCTCGGGCGTCACGTCCGATGGTGAACACACCGTGGTTCTGCATGAGTACGGCGCGTGAGCGATGGTCTCGGAGGGTCTCGACGATGCCGCGTCCGATGGAGTCGTCGCCGATGATCGCGAAGGGGCCGACCGGGATCTCGCCCCCGAACTCGTCCGCCACCATCGTGAGGACACACGGGATGGGTTCCGCGCGTGAGGCCCACGCAGTCGCATACGTCGAGTGCGTGTGTACGACGCCTCCGACACGTGGCATGTTCCGGTACACGTATGCCTCGGCTGCGGTGTCCGAGGACGGTGCGTGCTCACCGTCGACGACGGTGCCGTGGAGATCGCACACGACCATGTTGTCGGGAGTGAGCTCGTCGTACTCGACGCCCGAGGGCTTGATCACCATGAGGTCGCGTCCCGGGACACGGGCGGAGATGTTTCCCGCGGTCCCGACCACCAGGTGGTAGCGCGTGAGCTCGGAATGGAGGTGGGCGACGGTCTCGCGGAGGCCGCGGATGGTCGCGTCGACGTCGGTGGTGGCACTCATGAGCGCTGGCCGGCCTGGATGTCGGTGACGGGGTCCGAGACCGCCCGGTCGAGTGCGCGGCGGCGACGCTCTCTGAGGCGGCGCATCATGGTCGGGCGACGACCGAAGTGGTCGTGCAGGGCGAGGTAGTCGCTGAACATCTCGTCGTACTCGTCTGCTCTGTGGGGGTCGGGTTCGAAGGCAGCGACGTGGCGTTTGCCCATCACCGCGCTCGCCGCCGCCACGTTCGGGTAGGCACCGGCTGCGACCGCGGCGTGGATCGCGGAGCCGAGCGCCGGCCCCTGATCGGAGCCGATGACGCTGAGGGGAAGTCGGAGGACGTCTGCGTAGATCTGCATGAGCAGGGAGTTCTTCACGAGGCCGCCGGCGACGATGAGCTCATCGACCGGGATGCCCGAGGCTCTGAAGGTCTCGACGATGACTCGGGTGCCGAACGCCGTTGCTTCGAGGAGAGCGCGGTACTGGTGTTCCGGACGCGTCGCGAGCGTGAGGCCGACGATGAGTCCGGACAGCTCATGGTCGACGAGAACCGAACGGTTGCCGCTGTGCCAGTCGAGGGCAAGGAGCCCGTGTTCTCCGACTGCCTGCCCCGCCGCGAGGTCCGTCAGGTAGTCGTGGACCGAGACGCCGGCCGCGGACGCCGCGTTCGCGTAGCCGGCCGGGACGGAGGTGTCCACGAACCAGCCGAAGATGTCACCGACCCCGCTCTGTCCGGCTTCGTATCCGTAGAGCCCGTCGATGATGCCGCCGTCGACGACACCGCACATGCCGGGCACCTCGCGGAGCTCCGACGAGCTCATGACATGGCAGGTGGAGGTCCCCATGATCGCGACCATCTGGCCCGGCTCCACCGCCTGAGCCGCGGGCGCCGTGACGTGTGCGTCGACATTGCCGGCGGCGACAGCGATACCCACGGGCAGACCCGTCCATCTGGCCGCCTGATCGGTGAGACTGCCGACCCGCGACCCGAGCGGCGCCAGGTCGTGGCGAAGCTTGTCGTCCACGAAGCTTCCGAAGCCCGGGGCCAGCCGCTCGAGGAAGTCGCCGGTCGGGTAGGCCCCGTCCTGGAGGATCCCCTTGTAGCCGGCGGTGCAGGCGTTACGGCTGTAGGTGCCTGTGAGCTGCCAGACGATCCAGTCCGCGGCTTCGACCCAGCGGTCCATGGCGTCGTACAGCGCCCGGTCCTCTTCGAAGACCTGCAAGGCCTTCGCGAACTCCCACTCCGAGGAGATGAAGCCGCCGTACCTGGGGAGCCAGGATTCCCCGGTGTGGGCGGCGGACTGGTTGATCCGGTCGGCCTGGCTCTGCGCGGCGTGGTGCTTCCAGAGCTTGACGTAGGCGTGCGGTCGATCGGCGTACTCGGGGAGCTCGCAGAGGGGGGTGCCGTCGTCGAGGACCGGAATCATGGTGCAGGCGGTGAAGTCCGTCGCGATGCCGATGACGTCTGCGGGATCGACGTTGGCGGCCGCCACCGCTGTGGGGACCGCGTCTCGCAGCACGTCTCGGTAGTCCTCGGGAACCTGAAGAGCCCAGTCCGGGGGCAGACGGCCACCGTTGGGCAGGGAGTGATCGAGGACCGCGTGCTTGAAGTCGGTGACGGCACTGGCCATCTCCTGGCCGTCTTCGACGCGTACGACCACCGCACGGCCGGAGAGGGTTCCGAAGTCGACACCGACGACGTACCGAGGGGTGTCGCGTGCTGGCACTGTCTCACTCCTTGCTCGAAGACGAGCGGTCAGATCGAGGGTGTGGGCCTTGCAATCTCGGCTCGACAGGGCAAGCATACGCATGCAGCCACTCGAATGCTGCTTCACGTTGATGCCAGGCTGCCCAGGCACGGCGTGGTCACGGTGAGGCACCCGGTTGCGTCGAGCGTCTCGCGGAGAAGGAGGAACACCGATGAGAGGACGGAGCTGGTCCGCTGCGCGGCGAACCGGTGCAGTGCTGGCCGTTGCGGCTCTGGCGTTGGCCGGATGCGGCGGCGGTGGCAACAGTTCGGAGTCACAGGCCGGGGCAGTGCCCAGCGGGGCACAGTTCTGCAAGGGCATGAAGATCGTGTTCTTCCCCGGCGGAACCGCGGGCGGTGGATTCGAAACGGTGGTCTACAACGGGGCGAAGGCTGCCGCAGCGCAGCTGGGCCCGGACGTCACCTACCAGTGGTCGGACTGGGATCCGAACAAGATGATCACCCAGTTCCAGCAGGCCATGGCCACCAAGCCCGACGGCATCGCGATCATGGGTCACCCGGGCGACGCCGCCTTCGACCCGCTCATCGACCAGGCCCGCAGCCAGGGCATCCTCGTGACGGTCATGAACACCGAGCTGCCCAAGGCCGAGGCGAAGTACGCCGCGCAGGGCACCGGCTATGCAGGCGCCACGCTCTATGACGCCGGCGCCGCCCTCGCCAACGAGGCGATCGCGCGTGACCACCTCCAGCCCGGTAGCCGGGTGTTCGTCTGGGGGCTCAAGTCGCAGCCGGGCCGTGGGGAGCGCACCAAGGGCATCACCGACACGCTGGCCAAGGCCGGTATGAAGGTCGACTACCTGGAGATCAATGACGCCACGAACGCCGACCCGTCGGCCGGCGTCCCGATCTTCACCGGATACGTCTCCAAGCACCCGGACGTGAAGGCGATCTTCATCGACCACGGCAACCTCACCTCGACGATCCCGACCTTCATGAAGGCCGCCAACCTCGACCCCGGGTCGGTCTACGCCGCGGGTTTCGACATGTCACCGGCGACCGTGGAGGGCATCCAGAAGGGCTACATCAGCCTGGTGATCGACCAGCAGGAGTGGCTGCAGGGTTATGAGGGCATCCAGCAGCTGTGTCTGAGCCATGCGTACGGGTTCAGCGGACTGCACATCGACACGGGAGGCGGCTTCGTCGACAAGTCCAACATCGACCAGGTCGCACCACTTGTGGAGAAGCAGATTCGCTGACGATCGACAGCGAGGGATGGACGCGGCGGTCGGCGAGCACGATGCTTACCGACCGCCCGCGTCTCACCACGTGAGCCGATGGAGGAGCCAGCCGGTGACCGCACCAGTCCTGGAGTTGAGGCATGTCGCCAAGTCGTTCGGGGGCGTGCACGCGCTCCACGATGTGAGCCTGCAGCTGGGTGCGGGCGAGGTCCTCGGCCTCGTCGGCGACAACGGCGCCGGCAAGTCGACGCTGATCAAGATCATCACCGGCTACCACCGGCCGGACGAAGGTGAGATCTACTTCCGCGGGGCGAGGATCGACGATCTCACGGTGACCAAGGCACGCGCGCTCGGGGTGGAGACCGTGTACCAGGAGCGCGCGCTGGCCGACCAGCAGTCCCTGTGGCGCAACATCTTCATGAGCCGTCCGCTCACCCGGCCGGGCGGTTTCCTCAAGGTCGCGGAGATGCGCCGGGTCACCTCCGAGCTCATGCGTGAGGAGATGGGCTTCACGTCGGCGATCCTCACGCCCGACACTCCCGTGACCGGGCTGTCGGGAGGTGAGCGACAGGGGCTCGCCATCGTGCGGGCCCTGCACTTCGAGGCGGACCTCATCATCCTCGACGAGCCGACGATGGGCCTCTCGCTGAGCGAGACCGAGAAGTGCCTCGACTTCGTGCGCGGCATCCGGGCCGCGGGCAAGTCCGCCATCTTCATCGACCACAACATCTTCCACATCTATTCCGTCGCCGACCGGATCGTGATGCTCGACCGAGGTGGCATCGCCGCCGAGTTCCCCACGAGCCGGTTCACGCTCGAGGAGCTCACCAGGATCATGCGCGAGGTCGCAGCCACGGGTCGGTTCGACGAAGCCGACAGACAGGGTGACGCGGGAGGTACGGCATGACCGCAGCGGCGGAGCGGGCCCGACAGTTCCTCGGCCCGCGGCAATGGACCCTCAAGTCCTTCAGCATCAGGTATGCCTCGCAGATCGGCATCACGACCGCGTTCATCCTGGTGTGGCTCGTCTTCACGGTCATGGCGCCCGAGACCTTCCTGAGCAGCCGGATCTACGTGTCCTACGCCCAGACGGTGCCCTACTTCGGACTCATCGCGCTCCCGTTGACCATGCTGATCGTGGCCGGTGAGATCGACCTCTCGTTCCCGTCGGTGTTCGCACTCGGCATGGTCGGGTACATCGCCGTCGAGCACACCACCCACAGCATCACCCTCGGCGTGCTCGCCACCCTCCTGATGGGCGCCATCGCCGGATTCGTGAACGGGTTCTTCGTCTGTGTCGTCGCCATCCCGGCGCTCGTCGTGACGATCGGAACGCAGTTCCTGTACCGCGGCCTCACCCTCGTCCTCGTCAACGGCAAGAGCTACACACTGCTCGAGACGGACGGCAGCATCCCGGGACGACTCCTCACCGGACGGTTCCTCGGTCTCCCGATGCAGTTCGTGTGGTTCGTCGTACTGGCGGTCATCTCGTGGGTGCTGCTGTTCCGGCACCGGCTCGGCCAGAACGCGCACGTCATCGGCGACAACAAGCAGGCAGCCGGCCTGATGGGCATCCCGATCATGCGCACCCGGATGATCCTGTTCATCCTCACCGGCGTCGTCGCCGCGCTGGCCGGCATGATGAACAGCTTCGCGGTGATCAACTTCTACCCGAACCAGGGCGGGAGCACGTTGCTGCCTGCGCTCGCGGCGGTCTTCGTCGGCGGAACGTCCGTGTTCGGTGGTCGGGGCACCATCTGGGGCACGGCCGTCGGGGCGTTCCTGATCGGCGGCATCGATGCGGGCGCCGTGGCAGTGGGGCTCAAGGACTTCTGGACCCAGGTCATCTACGGCGCCATCGTCCTCGGCGCAGTCACGACCCATGCCCTCCTCCAGCGCAGGTTCGCACGATGACCCACGCCGAGGAGCGTCCGACCTTGCCTTGACGTCAACGCTCCTGCGGTTGCCGACCCTCTGGACTCGTCAGCCTCGCCGGCGTCAGTCGTGGCCGACTGGGCCCGTCGACTCCCGCACGACCAAGGAGGGCTGCAGCACCGGAAGGGGTTGGTCAACACCGGCCTCGGTGTCGCCCAAGGCCAGGCGCAACGCCTGATCGACCATCTCGCCCATCGGCATCCGCATCGTGGTCAGCGCCGGGACCGTGTAGGCGGCCATCGAGATGTCGTCGAAGCCGGTGATCGACAGCTGCCCGGGCACGCGCAGCCCGTGAGCGTGGGCGGCGTGGAGCAGCCCGATCGCGAGGACGTCCGTCGCCGCCACGATGGCGGTGGGTGGCTCAGGAACCTTGACCAGGCGTGAGAGTGCGTCGATGGCGCCGCTCGGATCGTTCGGGACGTGCTCCACGTAGCCGGCGCGCACCGGCTCGTCGATGCCGGTGAAGTACTGCACGAAGGCCGCTTCCCGCTCCTCGATGTCACCGAGCCGGCGGGGACCGACGAAGGCGATCCGGCGGTGCCCGAGTCCGGTGAGGTGGTCGAGAACGCGTCGGATACCGGCGTGGTTGTCGACGGCCACGCACGGCACATCCGTCTGAGCCCCGTGCCAGAGCGCGACCACGGGCACGTGCTCCGTGCGTAGATCCTGAAGCAGGCGTGGCTGGTCACGCATGTCGCCCATCAACAGGATCGCATCGCAGTGCCGCGCCTCGAGGACGCCCCACAGCGTGATGGCCTCCTCGGCCCGCGCGTGGGCATGGCCGAGCACGACGTTGTAGCCGCGTGCACCGGCAGCCGTTGTCACCGCCTCGATCGCACCCGCGAAGAACGGGTCGGTGATCTCTCGGACGATCACGCCGAGCAACATGGTGCTGGCGCCCCGCAGGCCTCGGGCCAGCGGATTGGGCCGGTAGCCGAGCGCCCTGGCGGTTGCGAAGACGCGCTCGCGCGTCTCCTCTGCGATCGGGACGACGGTCGCCGTCCGGTTCAGCACCCGGGAGACCGTGCTCTGGGAGAGGTTGGTCGCACGGGCGATGTCGCGCATCGTCACCCGCCGGCCATGCGCGTGGCTGCTGGCGGGTTGGGCGCCGACGGGCGAGTGACGGGGAGGCGTCTGCTCAGCGGCCAAAGAACACCTCCCTGGGATGTCGAGCACACCTACATCGGCGACTGCATACGATCGCAGTCAATCCTAGTGGGCCATCCGGCCCGGCTGTATGTCCGGTGACCACGAAAGTGTTGTCGCGGCGGTCGATTCCCTTACCTTCGAGCGACGCTGGTCGACGGCGTGGTCCAGACGGGGTGGACCGACGGGGCACGACTGGCGGTAGGTCACGTGACCACTGCACTTGTCGGGACCACGTGGTCCCGACAGTGCAGCACGCCCCGGGTGTCGGATGTGGGTGCTGCGCCTGCTCGTGGAGCCTCGATGTCAGAGGTCGGTCGGGCTCGTGTTCGCGCCGGACAGCACGACGGCGACCCGCTCGTCGGGCTGAGGGACATAGGCGCCCGACGTCAGAGCTGCGAGGGCGGTGGCGGCTCCGTGCTCCACCACGATGCGCCACCGGCTCCACAGCATCGACCGTGCGGCAACGATCGCGTCGTCGTCGACCAGCACGCTGCGGACCCGCGTACGGCGGGCCACGTCGAAGGCGATCTCACCGACTCGGCGAGCCCCCAGCGAGTCCGCGGCGACACCCGAGACCTGCACGTCAGTCGGGTGCCCGAGGTCCAGGGCGGTTCGGAGAGTCGGGGCGTTCACGGGCTCGACCCCGACGACGCGGATGGTGCTGTCCTCGAGCGCAGCGGCTACCCCGGCCATCAGGCCGCCACCGCCGACAGCGACGAGCACCGTATCGATGGGTCTGACGGTCTGATCGAGAAGCTCGAGGGCGAGGGTCCCGGCTCCCGCCGCGATCTCGGGCTGGTCGTAGGCGTGGCAGTAGAGCGCCCCCGTCCGCGTCACGTGCTCCTCAGCCGCAGCCAACGCGGTGGCGTACTCCGACCCGGCCTTCATCACCGTCGCCCCGAGCGCCTCGAGCCGGGCCACCTTGACCACCGGGGCCGTCTCGGGAACGAACACGACGGCCGGAACGCCGAGGCGCGCGGCGGCGTAGGCATTGCCCAGCCCGGCATTGCCGCCCGATGCGACGACCAGCCCGAGCCGGTGATCCAGCTCACCGCTCTTGTGTGCAGAAAGCAGTCGGTTCAACGCACCCCGTGTCTTGAAGGAGCTCGTGTGCTGCAAGAACTCCAGCTTGAACAGCACGTCACCGACAAGCTCCTCGGCGCCGATGTCCAGCACGGGCGTGCGCCTGACCAGCGGACCCACGCGCAGCCAGGCGTCCTCGACGTCCTTCCGTCGTATCACCTCGCGACCTTATCCGGGCGACCGACGGGTGCCGATGCGACAAGCTGTGACGACGTGACGGGCGGGACCAACGGCACCTGAGACCATGACCAACCGCCGTGGTCGCCTCCGTTGCGAACCCATTGGGTGACTCCATGTCCCCTGCGCAGATCCGTTCGGTACGCCGGATCCGGCATGATGTGGACCAACAGCCGTTCATGGTGATCTGGGAAGGTCACACGGGCCTGTCAGCTGGCGTGCCGGCACTGTGGGGCCGACTCGATCCACGTCCGGAACCCCGGTGAGCTGACCACCGACGAGGGGCGACGCTTGTTCGACCGGATCGCCTCGTTCGGGACCCCTCGACCGATCGTGATCCTCACCGGCGGTGACCCGTTCGAGCGGCCCGACCTCGCCGCGCTCACGGCGTACGGCGCCCAGGTCGGTCTGCACATGGCGCTCAGCCCCTCCGCCACGCCCAACATCACAGCCGCCCGGCTGACGGAGCTCCAGGCGGCAGGGGCGAACGCCGTGTCACTGTCCCTGGACGGAGCACGAGCCGAGACGCACGACGCGTTTCGGGGCTTCGAGGGCACCCACGCCGCACTCTGGCGTCGGCCGCGCTGATCACGACGGCCGGCTTCCGTCTCCAGGTGAACACCACCGTCACCCAGAACACCGTGCGCGAACTGCCCGAGCTGTTCCTCCAGATGCTCGACCTGCGTGTGCACCTGTGGAGCCTGTTCTTCCTGGTCCCGGTCGGCCGCGGCCAGAGTCTGCAGACTCTGCCACCTCAGGAGTGCGAGGACGTGTTCCACTGGATGGTCGACATCGCCCGGCACCTGGCGGTCAAGACCACCGAGGCCCAGCACTACCGGCGCGTCGCGCTGCAGCGCGCGGCCGCCGAGCGCGAGGGGCTCGGGGTCGAGGCGTTCGACACCGGCCCGCTCTACCGGTGGCTGAGCGCGCGGACCGCAGAGCTCACCGCCGGTCGCACGCTGCCCGAACGACCCATGCGCCCGCCGATCGACACCAACGCCGGCCGAGGCTTCGCATTCATCGACCACCTCGGCAACGTCTACCCGTCCGGTTTCCTGCCGATAGCGGTGGGGAACGTGCGTGAGCAGAGCTTCGTCGAGATCTACCGCAACGCCCCACTCATGCGCGCTAGGCGTGATCCGAACGGGTTCGGCGGCGCATGCGGTGTCTGTGAGTTCCGCGAGATCTGCGGGGACTCGCGGTCCCACGCCTACGCCGTCAGCGGCGATCCTCTCGCCGCCGACCCCACCTGCCTCTACGCCCCCGCCGCCGGTCACGGAGAGAGCGCGACTTTCGCACCGAGAAGTCGCCCCCACGAGGCTGCTGACGAGTACCGGCGAGGCAGATCGCGGCGATCGCGTCCGAGGTCGCGCAGATGCCCTTGACACTCCCTCGCAGACGGGTACATGCTCGCCGCAATCGTTTGTGGTCGGGCATACGGGGCCATGCCCGGTCATCCGCGACGTCAGGGGGCCATCCGGCCCCGGACCAAGCAGTGAGGGGTCCCGGCGTGTCATTTCGCGTTCGTTTGCACAGCAAGTTCTCTGCTCTTGCGGTCGTCACCGCGGTCGCGCTGCTGATCGCCGGCTGCGCCTCCTCCAACAGCAGCAGCGGCAGTGCCAGTAGCACCCAACCCCTGGTCATCGGGGCCTCGGTCTCGCTCACCGGAGACTTCGCCGACTCGGGCAAGGCGGTGCAGCGCGGCTACCAGCTCTGGGCGGACACCGTGAACGCGAACGGCGGGATCCTGGGCCGCAAGGTGCAGCTGAAGATCGTCGACGACGCCTCGAGCCCGACCCAGGTCGTGACGAACTACCAGAACCTCATCAACAAGGACCACGTCGACCTGACCTTCGGGCCGTTCTCCACCCTGCTCACCATCCCGGCGTCCCAGGTCGCCAAGCGCTACGGCTATGCGTTCCTCGCACCGGCGGGTGGCGGTCCCGACGTGTTCGCACAGAACCTGGACAACTTCTTCTTCGTGCAGCCGGCGCCCACCATCAAGTCCGGTGACGTCTTCGCGGACTACATCCTGTCGCTGAGCAAGGCCGATCGCCCGAAGACCGCGGCGTACGTCGAGCTCGACGACCCGTTCTCGGCCCCGATCGCCGAGAACATCCGAGCAAGGTTCGAGGCGGCGGGGATCAAGACGGTCTACAAGCAGGTGTACCCGTCGGAGACCCAGGACCTCTCGTCGGTGATGGCTGCCGTCGCGGCGAAGAAGCCCGACGTGATCGTCGGTGGCACCCAGAGCGAGGACGCCTACTCCCAGGTCAAGAGCCTGGTGCAGCTGAAGTACAACCCGGCGTTCATGTACCAGTCGAACGGCGCGAACTCCCCGTTGGAGTTCCCGAAGAACGTCGGGCCGCAGAACACCGCAGGCATCTTCTCCTCCGCAGACTGGTACCCGGGATCGAAGGCCTCGGGCAGCGCCGCCTTCACGTCGGCCTACATCGCGAAGTACGGCGGGTCCGCGCAGACGGTGGACGACAGCAGTGCCGAGGCCTACGCCGTCGGCCAGGTCCTCCAGGAGGAGGCGGCCAAGACGGGCAAGATCGACAACGCCACGATCATCAAGACGCTGCACAGCGGGACGTGGCCCACCATCCTGGGCAACCTCTCCTGGTCGGCCAACGGCGCCCCCAACGGGTCCTTCAACCTCGTGCAGTGGCAAGGAGGCAAGCTGGTTCCTGTCTACCCGCCGTCGGTCGCGCAGGCCCAGCCGGTCTTCCCCAAGCCCAACTGGGGTGGCTGAGGCGTGCACGCACTCATCCAGGGGCTCATCCTCGGCGTGCTGACCGCTGGGGTGTACGCCTTGATGGCCTCGGGGCAGACGCTCATCTTCGGTGTGATGAAGGTGGTGAACCTGGCTCAGGGCGCCATGGTGATCCTCAGCGCCTACCTCGCCTACGGTCTCTTCACCTCCTTCGGGGTCGACCCCTTGCTGGCGATCCCGGTCACGACCGTGGCGATGTTCATCCTGGGAGTGGCTGTCCAGCTGGCGTTCCTCCGGCCCCTACATGACGAGGACCGGTCCGAGCTCAGTCTCCTGGTCACCTTCGCCGTGGCGCTGCTCATCGAGGGGTTCATGAGCGTCACGTGGAGGACCACGGACCGCAGCATCAACACCAGCTACGCGAACAGCAGCTGGTCGGTGGGGGGCTACCAGATCACTCTGGTCCGGCTCTGGGCGTTCCTGCTCAGCATTGCCGCTCTGGGAGTCCTCCTGCTGCTCCTCAACCGGACCCGCTTCGGCCGGGCCATCCGAGCCACGGTGCAGAACCCGGAGTCCGCCCGGCTGCTCGGCGTCGAGTCGAACCGTGTCTCAGCCATCGGTTTCGGGCTGGGCACCGCCACCGCGGCGGCCGCCGGCTCGATCTACGGCCTTCTCTACCCGTTCAACCCGGGCAGTCACTACGACCTGATCTCGCGGTTGCTCTCGATCGTGGTGCTCGGTGGCCTCGGCAGCATCGCCGGCGCGATCGTGGGTGCGCTCATCGTGTCGACGTCGTCGGCCGTCGTGGCCGCGACGATCTCGCCGGCCTGGTCCGAGATGACCTTCTTCGTGATCCTGATCCTGGTGCTGCTGCTGCGTCCGCAGGGAATCTTCGGGACCACCGGCCGCGGGGCGATATGAGGTCGATCCCGTACGCCGGCCAGATTCGCGGCGTCGTCTTCGTCGCGGCGCTCGCCAGCCTGCCGTCGTTCAACCTGGCTCACTGGTCCATCAACATCGCGGTCTTCACCTTGATGTTCGCCGTGATGTCGAGCGCCTGGAACCTCTTCGGCGGCTTCACCGGCTACCCCTCTCTGGGCCATGCGGCGTTCTTCGGGATCGGCGCCTACACCCTCGGGTTGTGGTTCGAGCACCATGCGGTCACGACCGGCTACGAGCCGTTCCTGATGCTCCCCCTGGTCGGGCTCTTCGCCGGCCTGATCGGCGTCGTTCTCGGAGCCATCGCCCTGCGCACACGCGCCGACGTGTTCGCGATCGTGACCATCACGCTCCTCTTCGTCGTCCAGACGTTGGCGTTCAACCTGCGGGGCCTGACCCACGGCGCGCAGGGTCTCGCCCTGCCCATCCCGCCGTTCGCGGCCGCCACCTTCGAGCGGCCCTTCTACTACGTGCTGGTGGCCCTCCTCGCGGCGACCATGGCGATCACCTACCTCACGATGCGCAGCAAGCTCGGCCTGTCGCTCGCGGCGGTACGCGCCGACGAGGACAAGGCCCGGGGGGTGGGCGTGCGGACGCTCGGCGTCAAGCTGCTGACTTTCTCGGTCAGCGTGGGCATCACCGCGATGGTGGGCGGCATCTGGGCCTACTACGAGAGCTTCATCTACCCCCAGTTCGCCATCGACCCCCTGATCACGATCGGGATGGTCCTCATGACCTTCCTCGGCGGCCGCGGCACCCTGTGGGGACCGGTGATCGGGGCCCTGATCCTCGAGACGGCGCAACAGACCCTCGCCTACGAACTGGGCGGCAGCGAGTACTACCTGATCGCCTATGCGCTGGTGTTCCTGCTCGTCATGCTCCTCATGCCGCAGGGGATCGTGCCGTCGATCCAGTCCGTCGTACGCCGGCGCCGCCGCCGCGCCGTGGTGGACGCACCGGGGCCACCACCCTCGGCATCCTCCTCGGACCGCACCGACGTGCTGACCCGCGATGCCGTCGTGGTCGAGGGACCCCGCTGATGGCCGCCCTGCTCGAGGTCGAGGGTCTCGCGAAGACATTCGGATCGCTCCGTGCCGTGGACGGCGCCTCCCTGGCCGTCGAGCCGCACAGCATCACCGCACTGATCGGGCCGAACGGGTCCGGGAAGACGACCCTGTTCAACCTGATCACGGGCTACCTGTCGCCCGACTCCGGTCACGTGCGCTTCGACGGGCGTGACGTGACGGGGGCCAACCCCGGGAGGCTGTACCGACGGGGTCTCTCGCGCACGTTCCAGCAGGCCCGCGTCTTCCCCCAGCTCACCGTGCAGGAGAACCTCACGGTGGCGGCGGGCTACTCGTGGGCCCAGCTGTTCGGGCGGAGGATGAGTGCCGCCGACCGCGAGCGTGTCGCCCGGCTCCTGGAGGAGTTCCGGATGGCGCACGTCGCCGACCTCTTCGCCTCGGAGCTCTCCTACGGCCAGCGCAAGCTGCTCGAGTTCGCGGCGGTGCTCATGAGCTCACCGAAGCTGGTCCTGCTCGACGAACCGACCGCCGGCGTCAACCCCGTGATGATCGCCACGATGGAGCAGCACATCCGTGAGCGACACGCCGCCGGGGTCACCTTCCTGATCGTGGAGCACGACATGCCGGTGGTCATGCGCCTGTGCGATCCCGTGGTCGTGCTCGACCAGGGACGCGAGATCTTCACAGGACCGCCCCAGGCCGTTCAGACGAACCCCTTGGTCCTCGACGCCTACCTGGGAGCCTGAGGATGGACCAGCTGCTGTCGCTGACGGGTGTGGTCGCGGGCTACGGCGCGGGCGACATCCTCAAAGGGGTCGACCTGGCCGTGTCCGACGGGACCGTGACCTGTCTGATCGGCCCGAACGGCGCAGGCAAGTCCACGGTCCTGAAGTGCGTGAGCGGCTTGATCCGGCCCAGCTCGGGGACCGTCCGGTTCCGGGGCGACGAGATCAGCAGACTCTCCCCGCGGGCACGGTTGCTGCTGGGTGTGGTGCACGTGCCTCAGGACCGCAGCCTGTTCCCGGCGATGACCGTTCGGGACAACCTGCTCATGGGCGGCTACGTGATGCGAGACCAGAAGGCCGTCCGGCAGCGCATGGAGGAGGTCGCCGAGGTCTTCCCCATCTGTGTACGGCGCGCCCGGGATCATGCCGGGTCGCTCTCCGGTGGAGAGCAGAAGCAGGTGGAGCTGGCTCGGACACTGGTGCTCAACCCCCGTCTGATCCTGCTCGACGAGCCATCCATCGGGCTCGACCCGAAGTCGCGCCAGCTCGTGTTCTCCAGCATTCGGCGGTTGGCAGAGACGGGGCGCACCGTGCTCCTGGTCGAGCAGAACGCGCGGTCGGGGCTGGCCGCGTCCGACTTCGGGGCCGTCCTCGAGGGCGGCGTCGTACGACTGGCCGCGACCGGCAAGAGCTTGCTCGATGATCCGGAGGTGGCACGCCTCTACGTCGGTGCCGGATCCTCCTCCGTGTCCTCGGGCGTGGGGGCGCCGCCTCCACCCGCTACGACCGACGGAGCACCGTGACCGCCCGGCGCGGCGTCGTCATCGGTGGCTGTCACGTGGGTTGAGCGCACCATCCGCGGCCGGCTCGAGACCGGCGCGCAGGCTGGTCCAGCTGCGCGCGGGAAGCGTCAGCTCGGTGCTGCGGCCGGTGGAGCTGTGGTGCGGCAACGGCGTGAGCCGCACCGTTGACGCGGTCTCGTGCGGGCGCGGACCGAGGTCGTCGGCGGGAAGGTGGTCGACGGAGCGGAGCCTCCAGTTCTCGAACCCGGCGTGTCGGAGCTCGACGGTCAGCGGCTCGGCGCCCCGGTTGGTCAGGAACACCGCCACCTCGGCGGTCTCGGCGTCGTGGGTGGCCGCAACGTTCACGGCCGGCACGTCGCCGTGGCGACGTGTGGCGAGGGTGGGTGCGGTGGTCCGGGTCACCAAGCTGTCGCCGTGGGCGTTGGCTGCCACGGCGGCGAAGGGATGGAACGTGGGCTGGCGCCAGGTCGGTCCGTCCGCCTCGGTCATGATCGGTGCGATCACGTTCACCAGCTGCGCCAGGCAGGCGATCTTGACCCGGTCGGCGTGGTTGAGCAGCGTGGAGAGGAGGTCGCCCACGACCACCGCATCGACGGTCGAGTAGACATCCTCGATCCGTGGTCCCGACACGTCGATCGGCAGGTTCTCGGCGCCGGCGAACCGGCTCTGGTACCACACGTTCCACTCGTCGAAGGAGATGTGCACCCGGCGCCGGGTACGACGCCGGGCCGAGGCCGCGTCAATGGTGGCGGCCATGGCGTCGATGAAGGAGTCCATGGCCGCGCCGGAGGCGAGGAAGCTGTCGCGGTCACCGTCGTGTTCCTCGTAGTAGGCGTGCATCGACAGGAAGTCGATGTCGTCACCTGCGCGCTCGAGCACCGTCGACTCCCAGGAGCCGAACGTCGGAATCGCGTGGAAGGAGCTGCCGCACGCCACCAGCTCGACCGTGGGGTCGACCATGCGCATCGCCCTCGCCGCCTGGGCGGCTATCTCGGCGTATCGGTCGGCCGACGTGTGGCCCAGCTGCCAGGGCCCGTCCATCTCGTTGCCCAGGCACCACAGCCGGACGTGGTGCGGGTCGGCCGAGCCGTTGGCCCGGCGACGGTCCGACCATTCCGTTCCGCCGGGCAGGTTGCAGTACTCCACGAGTGCGGCCGCCTCCGTGACACCCTTCGTCCCGAGATTCACCGCCAGCATCGGCTCGAGCCCGAGCCTGCTGGTCCAGCCGAGGAAGTCGTCGGTGCCCACCTGGTTCGTCTCGATGGACCGCCAGGCCAGGTCGAGGCGACGGGGGCGTCGCTCCCGCGGACCGATGCCGTCGGTCCAGTCGTAGCCGGAGACGAAGTTGCCCCCGGGGTACCGGACCAGCGTGACCCCCAGCTCCTCGACCAGCTCCGCAACATCGGTCCGGAATCCGTCGGTGTCCGCCATCGGATGCTCCGGCTCGAAGATGCCCGTGTACACGCATCGACCCATGTGCTCCACCAGGGCGCCGAACAGGCGGCGGTCCACCGGGCCGCGGTGATCATCGGGGTCGATGCTGACCACGACGCGATCCCGGCCGGACATGGTCCTCCTCCCCGCACGATCGAGCGGGAGCCGCTCGGTAATCCCCATCTGCTCCCCGCAGCGTAAGGGAGCCGCTTGATCAGCGAGCATACGTACGAAGGCCGGCCCCGACACCGAGGTGGTCGGTGAGGTCGACGATCGATGACGAGCCGCCCTTGTCGTCGCGGCACGCACGGGTGTAGACCGAGTTCGGTAGGAAACGCACAGCTTCCGGGTGGCGGTGCACGTTTCCGCTGCTCGGAGCGGAAAGGTCAGCAATGCCTTCGCGACGTCGCAACAGCCGTCTGATCGTCTCCCTCCTCGCAGCGGTCGCGGGGTATGTCGTGGCCATCTCCTCGTCGCCACCGGCCTCGGCCCAGCCGACCGCGACGCCACACGTGGTGCCGAAGCCCGTCTCGATGACCGTCGGCACGGGCGACTTCACCATCACCCGACAAACCCATATCGTCGCCGAGCCGCAATCGGCTGCCCGGGCCGTGGCGGCCGATCTGGCGGCGTACCTGCGACCCGCGACCGGATACCCGCTCCCGGTCGTGTCCGGCCCCGGCCGTGACAGCGATATCCGACTCGAGCTCGGCGACGCACCGGAGCTGACCCCGAGCCAGGCCGCCGAGGGATACGTCCTCGACGCAGGTCCGGATGGTGTGAACCTCGCGGCTGGCACGGCACATGGCCTGTTCAACGGCATCCAGACGATCCGGCAGCTGCTGCCGTCGGGGATCGAGAGCCGGACGACGGTCCAAGGTCCGTGGACGATCCCAGCGGTGCACATCGTCGACTACCCGCGCTACGGCTACCGCGGATTCATGCTCGACATCGCCCGCCATTTCCAGACCCCCGAGACGGTGATGCGGCTGATCGACGAGGCGTCGGCGTACAAGATCAACACCCTGCACCTGCACGTCAGCGACGACCAGGGCTTCCGGATCGTCATCAACGGCTTCCCGAACCTCACCGACATCGGTAGCCAGGGATCCGTCGGCACCGATGGCCGCACGATGGACCCCGGTGGGTTCTGGACGCAGCAGGACTACCGGGACGTCGTCGCGTACGCCGCCGCGCACTTCATGACCGTGGTCCCCGAGGTCGACTCACCTGGCCACAACAACGCGATCATCATGTCCGAGTACAACGACACGGCGAATCCGCTCCTGGACGGTCACCCGCAGGACATCAACTGCAGCGTCAACAACCCGCCGCAGTGGAACTTCACCGGCGACGTCGGCTACAGCGCGTTGTGCCCGGAGAGCGACAACTCGTTCACCATCTACAAGGCGATCATCAGCCAGCTCTCGGCGATGTCGACGAGCCCGAACTACCACGTGGGCGGCGACGAGGTGCCCTCGTCACTGCTGAGCCAGGACCGGTACGCCGCGTTCCTCAACACCGAGATGCCGCTCGTCACCGCACAGGGCAAGACGCCGATGGGCTGGGCTGAGCTCGCAGGCCCGGGCACCAACCCGCCCGCCGGCTCGGTGGCTGAGTACTGGAACCCCGCGTCCGGCACCAGCCCTGACACGGCGACGGCGCACGAGGCGGTCGCCAAGAACATGAAGATCGTGATGGCGCCGGCGACCCACGCCTACCTCGACCAGAAGTACGCCCCGAACACGCCGCCGAACCTCGGCCTGACCTGGGCGTGCAACAACGGCTGCGACGTCGACCAGTTCTACAACTGGGACCCGGGCAGCTACGTCACCGGAGTCACCGACCAGAACGTGATCGGTGTCGAGGGTGCGATGTGGGGCGAGACCGTGCGGAACCTCAGTGAGATCCAGTACATGGTGTTCCCGCGCCTGATCGCACTGTCGGAGGTCGGCTGGACCCCGCAGGCAGCGCGAGACTTCGCCGACTTCCTGCCTCGGCTGGCGGCGCAGGGCCCGCGGCTGACACTGGCCGGGACCAACTTCTACCCGTCCCCGGAGGTGCCGTGGCCGGCTTGACCTGACCGCGTCCTCCGACGTACGCACGAGCACCGCCTGTTCGCCGGGGCCACTGGCGGAGCACGGCCCGTCGACGCCGGGCTCTGGCGGGACAATGAGCCATGCCCGCAGTGCGGAAGGTCGGTGTCGAGGAGGAGCTCCTGCTGGTCGACCCGGAGACCGGTGAGCTCGCCAATGCTGCGGGGCGCGTCTTGCACGAGCACCGGACCGACCACCACGACCAGCCCCCTGCGAACGCGTCGACCGACCTCGAGGGGGAGCTGCTGCGCCACATGCTCGAGACGCACACCGATCCCACCCGGGATCTGGCCGAGGTCGAGACCCAGCTGCGGCTGGCACGGCGTACGGCTGTCGCCGCCGCCGAGGAGTCAGGTTTCGCGGTGGCCGCCGTCGGAACATCCCCGCTCGGGTCGGCGGACCCCGCGGTGAGTACGAATCCACGCTACGAGCGCATCGTGGGCGAGTTCGGTGACACAGGGCGCGGAGCCGGAACGCTCGGCATGCACGTGCACGTCGACATCGCCGATGACGAGGAGGGGGTCCGGGTCGTCGACGGGCTCCGGCCGTGGCTCCCGGTCCTCACCGCGCTGTCGGCGAACTCGCCGTACGCGTCCGGCCGGGACACCGGCTACGCCTCGTGGCGACAGCAGGTGTGGACCCGCTGGCCGACCGCCGGGCCCGCCGAGCCGTTCGGCTCAGCAGCCGAGTACCGACGGGTCAGCCAGAAGCTCATCGATCTCGGCGCCGCGCTCGACCCCGGCATGATCTACTACGAGGCACGGTTGTCGGCGAGCTACCCGACCATCGAGGTCCGTGTCGCTGACACCTGCACCGACGTTGACGACGCCATGGTCAACGTGGCGCTCACCCGGGCCCTCGTGGCCACGTGCGCGAACGCCGAGCCGTCGGGCAGTGTGTGGCGAAGCGACGTGTTGCGCGCGGCGTGGTGGCGTGCCGCCCGGTACGGACTCGCAGGCGACCTGGTGCACCCGGTCACGGCCACCCGCGTCCGCGCTGCGGAGGCCGTGCGGGCGCTGCGCGAGACCGTGGCCGACGCGCTGGAGGACGCAGGTGATGTCGGGCTCGTCGACGAGGGACTGGCACGCCTCGCCTCGACCGGCACCGGATCGCGACGCCAGCGTGCTGCCTTCGAGCGCGCCGGCGATCTCCGTGGTGTCGTAGCAGACCTCGTCGACCGGACGGTCGACACCACACGCTGACCCGGAACGACTCACCGACGATCTCGGAACCAGAGGTAGACCGCCGCGAACACGAGGACGATGCCGATGTTCACGATCAGGCGCACCCAGGAATGGTGCCGGAGGAACAAGTAGTCAACCGCAACGATGACGGCTGCCATCGCGAGCACCACGGTGACGACGGTCGCCGTTCTCCCCATGACACGTTCGTAGCACGCCGATGCCGGGCACCGGAGAACCCCATGCCGGAAACGTCAGGGCGAGTGATCCAGCGTGGAGCTGAGCGCCCAGAACACCCGAGCGTTCATCGAGCCTGTCGCATCGGCCACACGCCCGACCGGGACAGTCGACTCGGAGCCGATCGCCGCTGCGATGCGGTCGACGTCGAGCCATACGTCCTCGCCCGTGCGCGACAGGTCGCACCACCATTGGCCACGATCCCGAGTGAGGCGGATGAGCGTGCCGGCTCGTTCCCACACGTCCTGCCGGTCGCCGTAACTCGCCGACTCACCATCTCGCTTCGACACGTGCTCGAAATCGTGGTGTTCGAGCCAACTCCGTACGGCGTCCGCCTCTTCGACTGTCAGCCCGGACACGTGGCCATCTTCCTCGGGGGGCCGGGCCCCTGCATCATCGTCGGCCGATCTGACCGCATGGCGGTCATGTGATTGCTCGGCTCTTGAGGTGATCGGCCGGAGCTCGTCGGCGTATGACACGGACTGTCGACGAAGGACGCCGTCCCCGCCGACGGCGTACTGGCCCATCCGCCACAGCGGGGGGCTGTAGGCGTGGATGGATACCGACTGCGGAACCGTCCCCGTGAGGCGGTGAATGTGATCCGGACCGAAGGAGAACAGCCGACCTGCCTCAACGGTCGTGGCCACACTTGCGCCGCCGAACCGGAGGTTGTGCTCGGTCAGTGTTCCGGTCACGACCGCGACCGCACCCGAGGAGGTGTCGTGGTCATGCCATCCGGTGTCGTTCTTCGGGGTCCAGCACAGCAGCCAGACATCGACGTGTGCGTCCCGGTGAATCGAGGCGTAGACACGTCGTTCGTCATCGAAGGCGACCAGGTCGGCCCAGGACGCGCGGTCCGACGCGATGGTCGCGACGAGTTCCTGCAGCTCCGAGCTGTCGAGGTCGCGAGCCGGCAGGTCCTGTAGACCGATCCTCCCGGCCAGTCCGGCCCAGGTGGTGGCCCGCTGCGCCGGGACGGCCCCGTGCGCGGTCAGCTCGCCCGTCGCCATGTCGCCTCTTCCTTCCTCTCTCCCTTCCTTGCGGGGGCGGCGCCGCCCAGGGCCCGCTGGGGGTTACGCACACGCACCGCATGCAGGGCTGCGTCGCCGCCGAGGTCGGGCAGCGGTGCGGCGTACGGCGTATCGCTACCCAGCACCAGGGCATCGATCCCGAGAGCCCGAACCAAGGCGTCCAGCGACCGAGGCCCGTAGGAAGACGTGTCGACGAACACGTTCGGCTCGACCCGATGACTCGGTCCGCCACGTGTCGTGTACCTCTCGTGATGAACGGGCGCCAGCCCGGCTCCGGCCGCGAAGATCACGCGCAGCTGCGGGAACAGCTCCGACCCACGTACCGCCTCCCAGGCCCACCAGGCGGCCTGCATCTGAGTCGTGTACGTCACCACCGGCCCCCACCACTCCGGGAGGCAGCCGGTCAGCGGTCGCCGGATGACCGGTCCCGGGTGCACCAGCACCGGCTTGCCGGCCTCCGCGGCGACGCGGAGCACGTCGCCAGCGCGCTGCCAGGCCGCCGGAGACGACAGATCGGTGGCGGGAAGTTGGACGCCCACGAAGCCCGCGCGGAGAAGATCTCCCAACGAGTCGAGATCCGGCTCGACCGCAGGCACCGAAGCCCAGGCCGCGAAGTGGGGAGGCAGATCCAGCGCGGCGGCGTGCCACAGCTCCAGGAGCAGTCCGGCCTCGGCCCGGGGCAGGTACTCCACGCCGAGAGGCGCGGACAGAGAGACGCATGCAAGACGGACACCGGATGCCTCGTCGGCGGAGATCCGCCGGTCGATGTCGTGCGACTCGGGATCCACCTCGAACGGCGGCTCCCCGGCGGTGAACAAGGTCCAGCCGCGCAGGAACGGCCTCCGTGAGCGGGCGCGGAGCCGGTCGATGAGCTCGTCGGGCAACAGGTGTTGGTGCACATCGACGCCGTCGGGTTGTCCCATGGTCTACCCCTGGTAGGTAAGTGAAGTATGTCACCCTAGTTTATACACAAAGCGCAGCGGAAACGGCGGACGACATGCTGAGTGCGGGCTGGAGCGGGATGAGTCGCTCTCCTCGACCCCGCATCGCACCCGCTCAGGGCTCTTCAGTTCGACTGCTCGTACTCCTCGTAGATCTGATCCAGGACCCAGGTCGCAGCGGCGAGCTCGGGACCACCCTGCTCCAGAGCCCCGGCGCAGGCAGTGAGCGCCTTCCACAACGCCCAGCCCCGACCACGCGACCAGCTCTCGGTATCCACGGACAGGCCGGTCCGGAAGGCGGTGCGGCTCTCGCCGGTGAGCAGTGTCCAGGCGATCGCCAGGTCGCAGGCCGGATCGCCGACACCGCAGGTCCCGAAGTCGATGACGGCGGCAAGTTCCCCGTCCCTGATCAGCAGGTTGTCTGCGGCCACGTCACCGTGGAACCACACGGGCCGCCCGTCCCACCGAGACCGCAGCGCGGTCCGCCAGATCTCCCGCGCGAGATCGGTGCGACGGTGGCCGTCCAGCTTCGCGAGCGCCTCCCGCGTCAGCTCGTCGTACGTCGCCAGGGTCCCGCCCCGGTACCAGTTGTGCAGGCCGGGGCCCGGCCCGGACCCGGCATCGACCCGTTGCAGGGCGGCGAGGAAGCCGGCCAGCGCAGTCCCGAGCTCCGTCAGGTCGGCGATGGTGGCCCGGCTTGCCGGCTCGCCGTCCAGCCACCGGTAGACCGACCACGCGTACGGATAGCCCTCGCCGGGCGCGCCCTTGGCCAGCGGAACGGGGATCGACAACGAAAGGTGGGGAGCAAGCACCGGCAACCACCGGTGCTCCTTCTCGACGGCAAGCGCATACGGCGAGGCGCTCGGCAACCGAACCGACATCTCCGCACCCAGGTGGAAGGTCTGGTTGTCCCAGCCCTCCTCGGCGACCCGCCGGACGGGCAGATCCGCCCACTGCGGGAACTGAGCGGCCACCAGACGGCGCGTCAGGTCCTCGCTCACGGGAAACCTGGTCGGCACGGGGCCAAGGTCGGGTACCGCCTCGTCAGACACGCGAACAGAGTCTGAGCCGGGGCGCCGTACCGGGCAACCGAATACTCCATGCCCCGCAAGGTGAGAGCGGTCGGTCTCCGGGGGCTCGCGGTCTATCGTCGGAGCATGGCCGGCGATCTCGGTCGCGAGGGTGTGTTCGCCCGACTGGTGGACGACGTGGTCGGGTATGTCGCCGAGGGGCTCAGCGTCCATCTGGCGGGGTTGCACGGCTCTGGCCGCAGTGAGCTCCTCGGGCTGGTGGCCGACCGGCTCGACGACGAGGGTCGGACGGTGCTGCGGCTCTACGGCAATCCCGCGTGGCGACAGGAGCCGTTCGCGGCGTTGGTGGCGGCCGGCATCGGTCCGGCGACGGCGCCGGGCCCGCGGCGCTCGGTGGGTGAAATGTCGGTCGCGCTCTCCAAGCAGCTGCGCGGTGGTGTCGTCATCGTCTGCGACGACGCCGACGACTTGGACCTGCAAACGGTCGGCGCCTTGCTCGCGGTCCACCAGCAGCGCGGGCTCGCTGCGGTCACGGGGAGCCGCCCGCAGCTCCCGCTCCGCCGGGACACGCTGATGCTCGGGCTCACGCCCGCCGTACGTCTGCGCATGCCCGTCCTCGACATCGACACCGTCCACAGTGTCTGTCGCTCGGTCCTCGGGGGCCCCGTCGACGCCGGCACGGTGGCCAGGGTCACGATGAAGTCGGGCGGCCTCCATGGCCTGGTGCGCGCTATCGCAACGGTCGGCCGGCGGGCCGGCACGTTCCGCCTTCGCGATGGCGTGTGGACCGCGCCGGGCGACTTGTGGTCCGAGCACCTGGCCGCGGCGGTGGCGCACTACCTGGCCGGCACCGACCAAGAGGTCTGGGACGGCGCGACGACCCTCGCCCTGATCGGGCCCTTGCCACTGGACGAGGCGGAGAAGGTGCTGGACCGCCACCTGCTCGATCAGCTCTTCACCTCCGGACTCGTCCACCACACCGACGATGGAGGAGGCGGAGTGGTCGGGCTCTTCCCGCCGTTGCTGGCCGACTACCTTCGCCGCGAAGGCTCCCCCTTCGGGCTCGCCCAGGCGCGCGACCTCGCCGATCGTGCGGGCTTCCTGCCGGCCGTGCCCGGTCTTGGCGAGCTGTTCGACGCAGGACACGCGGCGGGGGTGGACGCTGCGCTCCTCAACCAGCGGTTCGCTCGGGACGCCGCGGAGGAGGTCTCACGTTGCCGCCAGGCCTGGCAGCTCGATCCGACCCCGGAGACTGCGCTCGACCTTCTGACCGCGATGCGGGCGGCCGGTACGCCGGCGTCGGAGATCGAGTACGTCGCGCGCGACACGCCGCCAGGTCCCGAGGGCGAGGCAGCGGCGATGTTGGTCGTCTGGCACGCCCAGTGGCGCGCCGTCGACCAGAAGGACCTACCCGGCGCGCTCGCACTGCTCGAGGAGGGCGAGGGAACGTTTCCACGGTTTGTCCCTCTGATGCACGCCACCCGCGACCACCTCACCTTCCTGCGCGACCGGGTGCCTCAGGCGCCGCCCGAAGTGGCGCCGGCTATGAGCGACACTGCGACGCAGGAGCGCACGGTGCGCGAGGCGCTGACCTGCGTTCGTGCCGAGCTGCTGATCAGCGCCGGCAATGTCGAGCGTGCGCGGGCCGTCTTGGCGTCCTTCCGGCCCGAGCACCGCGTCTTCATCCACGACTCGGCCATCCTCACCGGGTTGGCGGCAGTCCTCGCCGGCGACCTCGAAGCGGGCGTCACGTATGCACGCGAGCAGCTCCAGGCCGCCCGCGCTCGCCGCAGCCCTGGCTCGGTGCAGGCACACTCCTATGTCGCGGTGCTCGGACTCGGGGTCTCCGGGCGCCTCGCGCACGCCTCCCAGCTGTTGTTCCAGGCCCTGTCGATGACAACGGTCGCCGACTTCCTCGAGATCTACCACACCGGGATCCTGGTCCTCGGCGCCGAGATCGCGATCGGCCAGGGTCGCCCGGAGTACGCGCGGGCCCTCGTCGCCCAGGCAACCGCGACCGACGTCGGAGGCGGACCCTACCCGGGCATGGATCCCGACGTCGTGGGCGCCCTGCTCCCCGAAGCCACACAGGAGGCTCGCACCGACCTGTGGCGCCTCGTCGACAGCCGCCTCGAGAGGGGTTACCTCACCAGCGCGGTCTTCCTGGCGGCCGAAGCAGTCGAGCGCACCGAGGACGTCGACCGGGCTCGTCGGCTCCGAGACCTGGCTCAGGAGACCGAGAGCCCGCTGCTCCGGGCCCTCGGCCGCTACGTGCTCGCCGCCGCCACCGACGACGAGGCGGCCCTGGCGTCCGTCGCAGATGACTTCACCGACCTCACAGCGGACCTGTACGCCGTCCGAGCGGACGTCGCGCGCGCAGTGGCGATGCGCCACCTGGGTCGGCCGGAGGAGGCCGCGGAGATGGCAGAGCAGACATGGCGTCGCTCCGCCATCGCAGGCTACGAGCGATCGGGGCTCTTCGCGCGACTGCAGGAGGACGTCGCTCTGTCGGCGCGCGAGCTCGAGATCCTCACCCTGCTCGCCGGTCAGCTCACCACCGCCACCATGGCGCAGGCCCTGCAGATGAGCACCCGCACCGTCGAGACCCACGTGCACAACATCAGCCGCAAGGTCGGTACCTCCGGTCGCGAGCAGCTGGCGCGGGCCGCCACCACCTGGCTGCGCACGGAACCCACGTAGACCCACACCGTGCCAGCGGATGGGTCAACTGAGCCTCCGTCGACCCGGTGCTGCGAGCCGGTGATGAAGGATGACTGGCTCGATGCGAGGAAGAGCACGAGGTTGGCGATGTCCTCGGGCTCGGCGTAGCGGCCCAGAGGAATGGAGTGCGCGATGTCCTCCTGTGCGGCACCGGACCCCTCTTCGAGGGAGCGCATCATGCGAGTGTTGACCGGGGAGGGGTGGATCGAGTTGACGCGCACGTTGTAGGGCGCGGACTCGACGGCGGCGATGCGAGTCAGTCCGGTGATCGCGAACTTCGAGGTGACGTACGGCGAGACCGGGAGTGGCCCGGCCGAGAGGCCGCCGATCGAGGAGCTGTTGATTCAACTGCCCGACCTCTGGGCATACATCACCGGCAGGACGTAGTGCAGGCCGAGCCAGGTGCCGCGGATGTTGACCGACACGAGGCGATCGAAGTCGGCGACGGCCTGGTCGACGATCGGCGCGACCTTGCCCTCGATGCCGGCATGGTTGAAGAAGGCGTCGATGCGCCCCCACTTCTCGACGACCACATCGATGTACCGCTTGACCTCATCGTCCCTGCTGACGTCGGCGGCGACCGTGATCAGCCTGCCCTCGCCGGGCGCGAGGTTCTCCGCAGTTGCGTCCAGCGCATCCTGCGAGAGGTCGACGATCGCGACCCTCGCTCCTTCGGCGAGGAACGCCTTCGCGGTGGGGGCGCCCAGACCGCCCGCCCCGCCGTGATCACGGCGACCTGGTCTCGCAGATCCGAATACATCGCTGACTCCTTCGCTCGCCATCAACGGCGCCGGCCGCGGTGCGCTGCCGGCTCCGCGTGCCTGTCCCGTCATGATCAGACGGCCGTGACGCCACCGTCGACCAGAACGTGGGGTCGGTTGACCTCGACCCGTTGTCGCGCTCATGACCAGCCGTCTCAGCCCGAGCGGCCGAAGACGGAGTGGACGCGCTGCAGGTCCTTCAACCGAGGTTCGGTGCGCCCGCGGATCCACCGGTTCACGGTGCGGACTGAGACCCCCAGCTGACGGGCGGCGGCCTCCTGGGTGAGCCCCTGCCGTTCCAGGACGTCGGTGAACCAGTTGGCGAACGACTCGGTCGGCATCAGGAGGCTCCCGGGTGGCGGGGGGCCGGGCGAGACCTCCTCCGGTGTGAGCACCTCCACCTCCACCTCGTCGGGAAGGATCCGGACGACGATCTGGAAGGCACCGATGTCGGGATGCGCCGCGGCGAGCAGCGCGTCCCCGACGGCGTCGTACAGGGAGCGCGACGTGATGCCCTGGTCGACGTCCGGGCCGATGACCTCCCGGAGGAAGTCACGTGCCTCCACCCAGGCCGACGGGCGCGCGGCGAATGTCCGGCTGACGACGACGAGCGGAGACACGACCAGCTCGGCGTCCTCGTCGTGGTCGGCTTGGAGGCTTCGGTCGAGTGGTTCGTCCGGCATGAGGGACCTCGCGAACGGTCCGCGGTACGTATGAGGGGCCGCCCCTGACGGTAGTCGCAGAGCGGCGGCAGCGACACCATTGACCGGTTGTGCGGCGCGTCGGGTGCTGCCGTTGTCGGTGATTCCCGGATTGACGCCAAAGGTGTCCGGACAGAAGTGTCGCATCGGTCCAGCGCCTGTCCTATCCTCGTACGACGGCTCGGCGCTTCGCGATGGCGGTGCCGCACGACCTGGTCCCGAGCACTGGCCTCGCCCAACGCCTCAACAGCGCAGAGGTGGTGTGCGGACGATGACAGCGACTGCGGAGGAGACCGAGCAGGCGGTGCTCCACATCTTGTGGATCAATGCCGGCCTGAGCTGCGACGGCGACTCGGTGGCCCTGACGGCGGCGACCCAGCCCAGCATCGAGGAGATCGTCCTCGGCGCACTGCCCGGGTTGCCGAAGATCGCAGTCCACTGGCCCCTCATCGACTTCGAGTGCGGTCCCGAGCAGGGGGCCGACACGTTCATCGAGTGGTGGCACAAGGCCGACCGCGGCGAGCTCGAGCCGTTCGTGCTCGTGGTGGAGGGATCCATCCCGAACGAGTCGATCAAGGAGGAGGGTTACTGGTGCGGGTTCGGCAACAACCCCGCGACCGGACAGCCCATGACGACGTCCGAGTGGCTCGACCGGCTCGCCCCCAAGGCCACCGCGATCGTCGCCGTCGGCACCTGCGCGACGTACGGCGGCATCCACGCGATGGCCGGCAACCCCACCGGAGCGATGGGTGTGCCCGACTACCTCGGGTGGGAGTGGACGTCGAAGGCAGGGCTCCCGATCGTGTGTGTCCCGGGCTGCCCGATCCACCCGGACAACCTGTCCGAGACGCTGGTCTATCTGCTGTACCAGGTGGCCGGGCAGGCACCGATGATCCCGCTCGACGAGGCACTCCGGCCGCGCTGGCTGTTCGAGGCCACCGTGCACGAGGGCTGTGACCGAGCCGGCTACTACGAGCAGGGCGACTTCGCCGAGGGCTACGGCTCGCCGAAGTGCCTGGTCAAGCTCGGCTGTTGGGGCCCGGTCGTCAAGTGCAACGTGCCCAAGCGCGGCTGGATCAACGGCGTCGGCGGGTGCCCGAACGTCGGCGGTATCTGCATCGCGTGCACGATGCCTGGCTTCCCCGACAAGTTCATGCCGTTCATGGACGAGCCGCCGGGAAGCAGGGTCTCGTCGACCGCCAGCACGATGTACGGGACGGTCATCCGGCGGTTGAGAGGGATCACGGCGAAGACGGTCGACAAGGAGCCGCGCTGGCGCCAGAAGGGCTCCACGCTGCTCACCGGATACGAGAAGACCTGGTAGGCGGGTGCGGCGATGACGACAACGAAGCAGTCCCGGGACACCGCGGCTCAGACCGAGTCCACCGACGTGGTGGAGATGGCATGGGACCCGATCACCAGGATCGTGGGAAGTCTCGGCATCTACGCCAAGATCGACTTCAAGGCCAAGGAGGTGCGTGAGTGCCACAGCACCTCGTCGATCTTCCGGGGCTACAGCATCTTCATGAAGGGCAAGGACCCCCGCGACGCTCACTTCATCACCAGCCGCATCTGCGGCATCTGCGGCGACAACCACGCGACCTGCTCGGTCTACAACCAGAACATGGCCTACGGCATCGCGCCGCCGCACCTGGGAGAGTGGATCATCAACCTCGGCGAGGCCGCTGAGTACATGTTCGACCACAACATCTTCCAGGAGAACCTGGTCGGGGTGGACTACTGCGAACGCATGGTGAAGGAGACCAACCCCGGCGTCCTGGAGCGGGCGAACAGCACCGAGGCGCCGCACGCCGGCGACCACGGGTACCGGACGATCGGCGACATCATGCGGTCGCTCAACCCGCTCGAGGGCGAGTTCTACCGCGAGGCCTTGCAGGTCAGCCGGATGACCCGGGAGATGTTCTGCCTGATGGAGGGGCGGCACGTCCATCCCTCGACGCTCTACGCCGGTGGCGTCGGCACCGTGGCGACCGTCCAGCTGTTCACCGACTACCTGACCCGGCTGATGCGCTACGTGGAGTTCATGAAGAAGGTCGTGCCGCTGCACGACGACCTGTTCGACTTCTTCTACGAGGCACTCCCCGGCTACGAGCAGGTAGGGCAACGGCGGGTGCTGCTCGGATGCTGGGGATCGCTCAACGACCCGGAGCACTGTGACTTCACCTATCGGAACATGGGCAACTGGGGGAGGAAGATGTTCGTCACCCCCGGTGTCATCGTCGACGGGAAGCTCGTCACCAACGACCTCGTCGACATCAACCTCGGCCTTCGGATCCTGCTCGGCCACTCGTACTACGAGGACTGGGCTGACGGAGGTGACTACGAGGTGTTCGTGGAGCGCGACCCTCTCGGCAACGCCATCGACCGCCGGCACCCATGGAACCAGCACACGATCCCCAAGCCGGCGAAGCGCGACTTCGACCATGCCTACAGCTGGACCATGTCACCGCGCTGGTTCGACGGCACCGACTACCTCGCGCTCGACACCGGTGGCGGGCCGATCGCCCGCCTGTGGTCGACGGCGCTCTCGGGACTGGTCGACGTCGGGTACGTACGCGCCACCGGGAACAGCGTGGTGATCACCCTACCGCGGACGGCTCTGAAGCCCGAGGTCACCTTCGAGTGGAAGATTCCCCAGTGGAGCAACGCGATCGAGCGCAACCGGGCCAGGACGTACTTCCAGGCCTACAGTGCCGGAATCGCGCTGCACGCGGTGGAGAAGGCACTCGCGGAAGTCCGCGCCGGCCGCACCGAGACCTGGACGCCGTTCACCGTCCCGGAGGAGGCGATCAGCTGCGGGTTCACCGAGGCGGTGCGCGGCGTGCTCTCCCACCACATGGTGATCCGGGACGGCAAGATCGCGAACTACCACCCCTATCCGCCCACGCCGTGGAACGGAAGCGTCCGCGACGTCTACGGGACGCCGGGGCCCTACGAGGACGCCGTGCAGAACACTCCGATCTTCGAGGAGAACCCGCCCGAGTCGTTCAAGGGCATCGACATCATGCGTGCCGTGCGCAGCTTCGACCCCTGTCTCCCGTGCGGAGTGCACATGTTCACCGGAAAGGGCACGGTGCAGCAGACACACTCGCCGGCGATGGCCGTCAAGCCCTACTGAGCAAGGCGGAGGAGCCGATGGCGGGATCGAAGGCGCGCGAGATCCAGGAGCACGCCCAACGAGTCGAGACGCTGCTGGACGCCTTCCGCGATGCCGACGACCGCGAGGCATCGGACCGGGCGGAGGAGCTGGTGCGTGCCGTGGTGGCGCTGCACACCGTCGGCCTGCGGCAGCTGCTGACGATCCTCGACGACGTCGAGCCGGGAGGCGGGCACCCCGACGGCGAGGCGCTGGTACGCCGGCTCGCCGAGGACGACGTGGTCGCCAACCTCCTGCTCCTGCACGACCTGCACCCGGACAACACCGACACCCGGATCGAGCGGGCACTCGACCGGGTGCGGCCCTACCTCGGGTCCCATGCGGGCGGCATCCACTACGACGGGGTCACTGCGGACCAGGTGGCCCACCTGCGTCTGGAGGGAAGCTGCGACGGGTGTCCGTCGTCCTCACTGACCGTACGAAGCGCCGTCGAGCAGGCCGTGCTGGAGGCCGCCCCGGAGGTCGTGTCCATCGATGTCCAGGGCATGGTGGCCGAACCTCCGCTGCTGCAGATCGGTCCGCGCCCCGGAGCGGACGCCGCATCCCCGTCGATCGACGAGCACACCCTCACGCTCGACGGCCTGGCCGAGGGCGTGCTCCGTCAGCACGATGTCGACGGCAGCCTTCTCTGCGTCTGCATCGTGGGAGGTACGCCGTACGCCTACCTCGACCGGTGCGCCGGCTGCGGGACCGCGCTCTCGACGGGCAGCCTGTCCCATGGAGTCGTCACCTGTGGCCGCTGCCGGGAGCGCTACGACCTGCGTGCCGCGGGCCGCGCACTCTCGAACGAGGACGAACACCTGACGCCCGTCCCCCTGTTGCCCGAGGGGAGCGGGTGGAAGGTGCTGCTCCAGCGAGGTGTGCCGGTATGACGTCCTCGTTGCGGTCGATCCGGAACCTGGCCCAGCCCGGATCCGGCGAGCAGGGATCTTCGCCGGGTTCCGTCGACGCGCCGACCGAACGCTGCGAGATGTGCAGCGTCGCCCTCGAGGAGCGACACGGCCATGTCGCCGACCTCGACGGTCACCGGCTGCTGTGCTGCTGCCGTGCCTGCTCGCTGCTGTTCACCCGCGAGGGCGCCGGACGGGGCAGGTTCAAGGCACTGCCCACGGCCAGCCGCCACGTGGCCGAGTTCGCGATGACGCAGGCCCAGTGGGACGGCCTGCAGATCCCGGTTGACCTGGTCTTCCTGATGCGGCAGTCGGACGACGACCGGGTGCGGGCGTTCTACCCCGGCCCTGCCGGTACGACGGAGTCGCTGCTCGACCTGGCGGCGTGGTCCGACGTCGTCGCGGCCAACCCGGTGCTGGACGACGTCGCCGACGACGTCGAGGCGGTGCTCCTCCGCCGCCACGAGGACACGGTCGAGTGCTTCGTCGTTCCCGTCGACGTCTGTTACGAGCTCGCCGGTCTCGTGCGCGTGAGCTGGGACGGCTTCTCCGGCGGTGAGGTGCTCTGGCGGCGGATCGACGAGTTCTTCGCCGCACTGCGGGTGCACAGCACACCGTCGCCGAGCCGGCGCCGCGGCCGCCCCGAGACCACCCCGGCCGGCTGATGCCCGACCTCGACTTCGCCTGTCTCGGCGCCGACGCCGACCGCTTCGCGATCGGCCCCACGATCAACGTCCACGTCCGCATCACCGAGACCACCGGGGCGAGCATCCACGGCCTCGCCCTGAGGTGCCAGCTGCGCGTCGAGCCGGTACGTCGTGGTTACAACGACGACGAGGGCGAGCGCTTGTCCGACCTCTTCGGCGAGCGTTCCCGCTGGGGAGACACGCTCAAGCCGTTGCAGTTCGCGTTCGTCAGCCTGATGGTGCCCGGGTTCACCGACTCGACGGACGTGGTCCTGCAGATCCCGTGCAGCTACGACGTCGACGTGGCCGCCCACAAGTACCTCTACGCGCTCGAGCAGGGCACCGTGCCGCTTCTGCTGCTGTTCAGCGGCACCATGTTCACCACGGGACCGGCGGGGATCGCGGTCTTCCCGGTGCCGTGGCACAAGGAGGCCAGGCTCGATCTTCCGGTCGCCGTGTGGCGGAGTGCGATGGAGCAGCATTTCCCGGGGACGGCGTGGCTCCGGCTCAGCCGGGAGAGGTTCGACGCGCTCTACCTCTACCGCAGCCGTCACGGCCTCACCGGGTGGGACGACACCGTCGACCGGCTCCTCAAGGAGGCGGACGAGTGACCACGTTCGACGAGGTGCGCCCGCTGGCCGACACCGTGATGTACGAGGGCTACGCCCTCTACCCCTATCGCGCCTCCGATGCCAAGAACGCGGTTCGCTGGCAGTTCGGGGTGCTGATGCCCGCAGCCGTCGTCGACCACGACCCGTCGGAGCGGGCCTGGTCCCAGACCGACTGTCTGCTGGACGGCGCCCGGGGCACGGTCCAGGTGAAGGTGCGCTTCCTCCAGGTCCAGGTCCGCGAGGTGCTGGCCGCGAGCGCCGGCGGTCTGCGGAGGGTCGACCGCCTCGAGGCGGGCGACACCGTCCACCAGCCCTGGGACGAGGCCCTCGAGCACGAGGTCGACCTCGAGTGCCGCATCTCGGACGTTCTGGATCGTCCGCATGAGCACCGCTTCGAGATGCCCGCCGGGACCAGCGAGGAGCCGGTGGTGGATGCAGGCGGCACGCCCGTCGGCATGCTGGTCCGCCGGCGGGAGAGCCTCCAGGGTCGGGTCGAGGTGTCGGCCCAGAGCCTGCCGGGCCCGTACGGCGCCGCCCGGCTTCGGGTCCGCGTGGAGAACTCCTCGGCCCCGGCGGCCACCGTCGGTGACGGCCCGGGGTCACGCCGCCTCCACCTGCGGCACGCCCTGGTGGCCACACACGTGCTCCTCAGGCTGGACCACGGCGCGTTCCTCTCCCTGCTCGACCCGCCCGAGTGGGCCAGGCCCCTTGCCCACGAGTGCGAGAACGTGGGGACGTGGCCCGTGCTGGCGGGAGCCCCGGGCAGCCGTGATCTGGTGCTGTCGGCGCCGATCATCCTGTACGACCATGTAGAGGTGGCGCCCGAGAGCAGGTCGAGCTTCATGGACGGCACCGAGATCGACGAGATGCTGACCTTGCGGACGTCGACCATGACCGACGAGGAACGCCGTGAGGCGCGCGGCACGGATCCGCGCGTGGCGGCCCTGCTCGGCGAGACCGCCGACCTGCCGGCGGACATGATCGACCGGCTGCACGGCAGCATCCGCTACCTCGAAGCGGTCACCGGAGGAGCGTCTGTGCGCCCTGCCGACGCATCCTCCGGTCCCGCCGTCGAAGCGCCGCCCACCCCCTGGTGGGACCCCGGCCAGGACGCCCTTGCCTCCCCCGAGACCGACCGGGTGCTGGTCGATGGCAGACCGGTCGCGCGGGGCAGTCGGGTCCTCCTCCGGCCGGGCGCGCGACGCGCGGACGCCCAGGACATGTTCCTCGCGGGCCGGGCCGCCACAGTCGCGGCGGTGTTCTCCGACGTGGACGGCGGCAGCCACCTCGCGGTCGTGGTGGACGACGACCCGGCGCCTGACCTGGTGCGCGCCCACGGGCGCTACCTGTACTTCGCGCCGGACGAGGTGGAGCCACTGGAGGTCGCGCCGTGACCGACCGCGCGTCGTACCCGTCGGTGGCCCTGGATCTCAACGACGGGGAAGCACACGACGCCCTTCCGTCGCGCCGGATCCTGGTGGCGGGGCTGGGCAACATCTTCAAGGGCGACGACGGCTTCGGCAGCGCCGTGCTGCAGCGACTGGTCGAGCGCAGCTGGCCGCCTGGGGTGAAGGTGGAGGACTTCGGCATCCGCGGGGTGCACCTTGCCTACGAGCTCCTGGACGGATACGACCTGGTCGTCCTCGTCGACGCGATCCACCGAGACGGGCCCGCGGGCACCCTCTACGTCGTGAAGCCGGACGCCGCAGACGCCGACGAGAACGCCCACGAGGACGCGATGGTCGATGCCCACGACATGACGCCCGCTGCCGTGCTGTCGCTGGTCCCGCGCCTCGGCGGCGAGCTCGGCGACGTCGTCCTGGTGGGCTGCGAGCCTCAGGTACTCGTCGAGAAGATGGGCCTGTCAGAGGTCGTGGCGACGAGCGTCGATCGCGCGGCGGACATGGTGAGCAACATCGTGGAGGAGAGGAGTCGATCGAGATGAAGTGGTTCTTCGCGCTCCTGATCGGTGGCGTCGTACTGGCGTTGTACCTCGGCTATCCGGACATCAAGCGCTACCTCGAGATGCGCAGGATGTGAGCGTCGGTGCACGAGATCGGTTTGTGCGAGGGTCTGGTCCCCGGTGCGGTGGAGGGCGCCGCCGGGCGACCCGTGCGCTCCGTGCGCATCCGCGCCGGCGTGCTCCAGCGCATCGTGCCGGAGTCGATGCAGCTGGCATGGCAGATGGTCGCCGACGGCACCGTCGCTCAGGACGCCCTGGTCGAGCTCGACGTGGTGCCGGTGACGCTCACCTGCCGGGGCTGTGGCGCGACCACGCAGTCGGAGGATCCCTACGCCCGGTGCTCCGCATGCTCGGGAGTCGACCTCGACACCTCGGGCGGTGACGAGCTCATGCTGGTCTCGCTCGAGCTAGGAGGCTGACCGTGTGCCTCGGCCTGCCTGGGCGCGTCGTCGAGCTGTCCGACGACGGAGATACGGCGATGGTGGACGTGGCGGGCATGACCCGCGAGATCAACGTCGGCCTGCTGCCCGAGCCCGTCACGGTGGGCGACTACATCCTGATCCACAGCGGCTTCGCCCTGGAGCGGATGACCGCGGAGGAGGCCCGGGACGCCCTCGACATCCTCGGCAGCCTCGGGATCTCGGGCTGACCCGACGACACCTCGCCGGTCACTCGTAGCGGGTGACGATGGCGCGTCGCATGGTGTTCCCGTCGGGGTAGGTCACGGCGGCCACGTCGATGCCGTACAAGTCCGAGAGGGTGCGGTCGTCGAGCAACCGGTTCGCCGGACCGGACACCGCCGTACCGCTTCCGTCGAGCAGGACGACCGAAGTGGCGAGGTACAGCGCGTGGTCCGGATGGTGCGTGCTGACCAGCAGGGCCAGCCCGTCGGCCGCGAGCTTGCGTAGCAGCGACAGGATGCGGACCTGGTTGTGCAGGTCGAGCCCCGTGGTGGGCTCGTCGAGGAGCAGGACGGCGGACTCGGACGCGAGCGCGCGGGCGACCAGGACCAGTTGTTGCTCGCCCCCGCTGAGCTGCGGAAAGCGGCGGTCACGGAGGTGGGCGATGCCGATCCGCTCCATCGCGTCGTGAGCGGCGACCCAGTCGTCGCTCCCGGGTGTGCTGAACCAGCCGATCTGTCGCACCCGGCCCATGACCACCATGTCGATTGCCCGGTAGGCGAACGCCGTGCCGTGTGCCTGCGGCACGAATCCCACCGGTCCGTGCACACGGACCGTCCCCTCCTGTGGGGAGAGCAGACCGGCCGCACACCGCAGCAGGGTGCTCTTCCCGCGGCCGTTGGGGCCCATCACGGCCGTCACGCAGCCCGGGGGCACCTCGAGGCTCACGTTCCGGAACACCCAGTCGGCCCGGGGATAGTGGAAGCCGACGCCGTCGAGCTCAAGCACCGTCCCAGATCCTGTCTCGGTTGCGCCGCAACAACGCGAAGAACACCGGCGCTCCGATCATCGCCGTGAGGACGCCGAGCGGTATCTCGCTCGCCGTCATGCTGCGGGCGAGCGTGTCGATGAGCACGACGTAGGCGCCCCCGAGCAGGAAGGAGACGGGGAGCAGGGTCCGGTGGTCGGGTCCGACCCACATCCTGGCGAGGTGTGGGATCACCAGTCCCACCCACGTGACCACGCCGCTCACCGCGACAGCACCCGCGACCACGAGTGCCGAGGCGACCAGGACCGCCCAGCGCAGCCTGGCCGGGTGAACGCCGAGCGCCTTCGCGTCGTCGTCCCCCAGCGAGAGCACGTTGACCCGCCAGCGGAGCAGCACCAGCACGACGGCACCGGCCATGATCGGCCCCACGGCGACCAGGACCTGGGTGTAGCTGGCTGCGCTCAGGCTGCCCAGCAGCCAGAAGACGATGGCCGGGAGGGTGGTGTAGGGGTCGGCCAGGTAGGTGACGAGGGCCACCAGCGCGGAGAAGAACGACCCCGTGACCACGCCGCCCAGCACCACCATCAGCATCGGCGCTCCCCCACGTCCGAGCGTGAGCAGGAAGAGGATGCACAGCGCGCCCAGGCCGAACAGGAAGGCCCCGGTCACCAGGGCCGCCCATCCCAACCCCAGCAGCAGGGCGAGCGCTCCGCCGAACGACGCACCCGACGAGACCCCGATGATCTCGGGGCTGACCAACGGGTTGCGGAACGTCGCCTGCAGCGCGGCGCCGGTGATCGCCAACCCGCCTCCGACCAGGATCGCGAGGAGGACGCGCGGCAGTCGCACCAGCAGGACGACGTTCTGCTGCGTCTGGTCGGCGACATGGTGCCCGGGCAGAAGGCGACCGATCAGGATGTCGACGACATGGCCCGGCGGTACGCCGTACCTGCCCACCGTCAGCGCGCTCACCGCGACGA
>JAFMQY010000005.1:0-2210 GCA_017354415.1 Nocardioides sp. | reverse complement strand
TCACGGCCACCGGCACAACGCCGGTGGCCCCGATGGCATGTCGGGCGGCGGGGAGGAACGCGCGGCGTTCAGAGAGTGTCGAACTGTCCATAGTGGGCGGATCCGCCGTTGTCCTTCGACCACAGGATCGCTGCGGTCTGCTTCCTGGAGGGTCGACGGCCGTACAGGAACTCGTAGTAGTCGCCGATCGTGGACGCCAGATGGTTCTTCATGCCGGGATGGGCCAGGCTGGCGAGCCAGCTGAACATCAGCGGTGACTCGTGGCTGGGCGGATCCCAGCGGTATCCCCCCAGAGGGACCTTGTAGACCCGGCGCGACTGCACGGCCCTGGCGCCCCGCCACCGGCTGTCGGAGTAGACGTCGTCGGGCACGGCACTGTCGAAGTTGCCGAGCAGGACCAGGTCGGGATCCCAGGCCAGCACCTGCTCGAGGTCTACGTCGACCATCCCCATCGTCTTCACACCGTCGGATCCCGAGGCCGGGTTGGTCCCGCCGATCAGCGAGATGTAGTAGTCGTTGTACGTCTGCGGGCCCGCGACGGTGAGGCCGTCGGTGTACCGGTTGAAGTAGAGGATCGAGGGTCGCCCGCTTCGCGCAGGAGGCAGGGCCCGTCGTACCTGGTCGGTCAGCTCGCGGAACTTGGCGACCATCGCCTCGCCGCGCTGGGGCTTGCCGAGCATCGTGGCGAACAGCCTGAACCACGTGTTGACGTCCTGCTGTGTCCCGTAGGTCACGCCGAGCACCTTCATCCCGGCGTTCTCCATCGGCGCGACGATCCCGTTCCCCTCGTCGGCCCACTGCACGACGACGTCGGGCTCGAGCGCGAGGATGCTCTCCACGTTGGGGGCGAACTCCTCGTTCGCCACGTCGTGCGGCACGCCGAGAGCGGCCGGGAAGAACTCGCCCAGGATCCCGGACTTCATCGCCAGCCACGACTCCTCCTGCATCCCCACCAGATGGGACGCGTCGCGGTCGACCGCCACGAGGATCGAGGCGGCGGGCATCGGCACCGTCACGACCTTGGTCACGGGCTGATCGAACGTGAGGACCTTCCCGCGCTGGTCCGTGAGCCTGATGGATGCCTGCGTCGTGTCGGCCGACTGCTTGTCTCCGCACGAGACCAACAGCAGCGCGCCCCCGGCGGCCAGGGCCCCCTGCACGAGCGAACGACGCGACAGCCCGGGAGCGGAACGGTTCAGGTGCACGCCGTGGTGTGCCATCGCGTCCCCCTCAGCCGAGCAGGGGGGCGGGGTTGGCGGCCCGGTGCTCGTTGACGATCGAGAGGTGCCGGCGGGTGTACTGCTCGAGCCAGGCCAGATGCTGGTCGTCGACCTTGTCGCACACCCAGTCCCAGTGCATCGTGACCTGGTCGCCGTCGTGGATCTCCGGCGCCAAGCCCACCCCGTCGGTCGAGCGCTGGACGGTCTCGACGGTCGGTGGACCCAGGGTGAGACGGGCGCCGTCCCACTGGAGATGGGATGACTCGACGACAGCCTGGTCTCCGGTCACCGTCACCACCCGACCCCAGCGGATGCGGCACATGTCCAGAACCGTGAGCGCCTGCTCGGCGCGGCGTTCGTCCCCGAGCAGCCCGATCCAGGGGTAGATGCAGAACACATGGAAGCTGTGGTGGGGCACTCCCCCGGCCAGCACTCCCTCGCTGAGGTTGCTGAAGAACGGGCCGCTTCGGAACCGGAACCGCTCTTCCATCGAGTCGCCGATGGCGCGCACGCCGATGCCGTCGAGGCGCGGGCTGCCGATCCAGTAGGCCTGCACCACCCTGCGGTCCAGCGGGTCGTCCAGGCCGGTGGCATCCGCGATCAGCTGCAGGTAGGGCCACGCCCCTGCGAACTCCCGTGCCATCGCCCGCAGCTCCTGGCCTGCCGGGTCGGCCATGGCGTTGGCGAAGAAGCCCTGGCTGTCGGCCGGCCCGCACGAGCCTCGGCGGTTCGGAGGATAGGCGTAGCGGGCGAACAGGGCCGGCCCTGATGACGATGCAGGCAGTTCGGTCGGTGCGGACGCGGGAGGGGTCATGGACGGTCCGTTGTCAGGAGTCCGCCTCCTCCAGAGGGCCGAGGATCCAGGATCGTGGCCTGTGAAGGGAGGCGGGTCGGGTCCGGGCCGCGGCGCCCGCACCGGCGCTTCTCGCGGCGGTCGCGGCCTGCGGCGTCGTACGCGAGGAGTGCGGCCGCGGCTGCGCAGCCGGCTGG
>JAFMQY010000034.1 GCA_017354415.1 Nocardioides sp. | reverse complement strand
GCTCCGCGATCTGCTGGGCGATCTCCTGGGCGATCTCCTCAGACGTCACGGCCCCACGCTAGCGACGGGGCCGCGTGGGCTCTCCGTCAGCCGGCCGTCTGCCCGGGCTCGACGAGCTTGTCTCTCAGGCGCGCCAGGAGCGCGGACAGCAGCCGGGACACCTGCATCTGGGTGATCCCCAGGACCTCACCGATCTCGGCCTGGGTCGCGCCCTGGAAGAACCTCATCTCGAGCATCAGGCGTTCGCGACGGTCGAGGTGGGCGAGCAACGGCCGGAGCGCCACGCGCGCCTCGGCGCTGTCGAAGGCGGCGTCCTCGTCGCCGAGCCGGTCGCCGATGCTTCCCTCCGATTCGGCGGGCGAGGCGTCCAGCGAGGTCGGGGCGAAACAGCCGTTGGCCGCGAGTGCCTCGACCACCAGGTCGAGGTCGACGCCGAGGCGCTCCGCGATCTCGCTGGGGCGCGGCGCCCGGCCCAGCTCCTGGCACAGGTCCGACTCGACGGCGGTGATCCGCGACTGAGCCTGCTGCACGGGCCGGGGCGGCCGGACCACCCAGCCGTGGTCACGGAAGTAGCGACGGACCTCGCCGCGGATCGTGGGCACGGCGTAGCTGAGGAAGTCGGTGGCACGCTCGGGGTCGAAACCGCGAGCGGCCTTGACCAGGCCCAGGCACGCCACCTGCTCCAGGTCCTCGAGAGGGACCCCTCGGGAGCGATAGCGGCGGGCCACGTCCAGCGCGACCTGCAGGTTGACCTCGACGATCCGGTCCTCGATCTCCTGCCGGGTGCCTTCATCGGCGGTCCGGCAGAGGTCCAGGAGCTGCTCGGTGGCCTCCGCACGCGGGAGACGCATGAGCTCGATGCGATCGAGCGAATGTCGGGTTGTGGAATCGGCCATGATGGCTGCCACGGGAACTACGCACCTTTCCAGGGTTCGGGCTGATGCACCTTCGTGGCAGGAGGGCTCGACCACTTCCCTCTTGTCTACCAGCCGGATCAACCGGTGGGCACACCCCTATGGGGGGTATTGCCACCCTCGGGTGATCGTGAGCGCCGGCTCAGACGGTCTGCAGGCGGTCTGCAGGTCCCTTGACGACCCAGCCGTCAGCGACCGCGAGCGACAGAGCTCGCTGGGACCTGCCGCGTTCCCAGTACGCCGCACCGACGAGGCGGGCCAGGTCGTCGACCCGCTGAGGTCCTTGCTGCTCCAGGGCCCGCACGATCTGTCCCATCTCGTGGAGGACCTGACGGTCCCGAAGGCTCTCGGTGCTGGCTTTCGGTGGCGGCATGGGCATGGTGCTCATTCCTCCTTCTCGGTGGGGTGCTCCGGGGTCACGTCTGGGCGGGTGCGGGCTCGCCCGTCTCGGCGTCCTCAGCTGTGAGCGGCTTCGGGATGTTCTCCAGCGACTGGCCCTCGGCACGCACGCCGAGGAACGCCTCGACGACACCGCCGAGCGCCATCAGCGCCGCGCCGATGAAGTAACCGACGGCGATCCCCGTGATGTCCTTGCCCGCCGAGGCGTTGTCGAGCAGCCTGCCGAACAGCAGCGGCCCGGTGATCCCGCCGATCGCAGTACCGATCGAGTAGAAGAACGCGACGCACAGGGCGCGGGTCTCCAGGGGGAACACCTCGCTCGCGGTGAGGTACGCCGCGCTGGCACCGGCCGAGGCGAAGAAGAAGACGATCGCGCCCATCATGGTCGGAGTCGTCGCGTCGAGGTTGCCGAGGATCAGCCCGGTGACGCCGAGCAGGACGCCCGAGACGATGTAGGTGCTGCTGATCATCACGACTCGGCCGACACGGTCGAACAGCGGGCTCAGCACGAGTGCGCCGAGGAAGTTGCTGACCGCGAAGACCGCGATGTAGTAGCCGGCCTGGGTGACCCCGAAGAACGTGCTCAGGGTGTCGCCGTAGGTGAAGAAGAACGCGTTGTAGAGAAAGGCCTGGCCGACGAAGAGCGACAGGCACAGCACCGTCCGCCTCGGATACATCGTGACCATGGTCCTGGCGATGAGACCCAGGCCGATGGTCCGGCGCTGACGGACGGTGATGCGCTCGTCCACCTCCGCGAGGTCCTGGCCCGTCTCGTCGTGAACGGTCCGCTCGATGTCGCGGACGATCTCCTCGCCATGCTCATCGTGTCCGTGGATGAACAGCCAGCGCGGGCTCTCGGGCACGTTGCGGCGGACGAAGAGCACACCGACCGCCAGGATCGCACCAAGGGCGAACGCGAGCCGCCAGCCGTACGACTGGTTGATCATCGTCGGGTCGAGGAGCGGGATCGTCAGCAGGGAACCGACGGCCGCACCCACCCAGAACGAGCCGTTGATCGCGATGTCGACGCGCCCGCGGTACCGGGCCGGGATCAGCTCGTCGATCGCGGAGTTGATCGCGGCGTACTCACCGCCGATGCCGGCGCCGGTGACGAAGCGGCAGGCGAAGTACCACGTGGGGTTCACCGAGAACGCCGTGAGCACGGTGCCGACCAGGTAGACGCCGAGCGTGACCATGAACAGCTTCTTTCGGCCGAACCGGTCGGTGAGCTGCCCGAAGGCCAGCGCTCCGAGACAGGCCCCGGCGACGTAGATGGCGCCGGCGAAGCCGATGTCCCAGCTCCTGAGTCCGAGCCCGGTGCTCGGAGCGCTCAGCGCGTCCGACATCGACCCGACGATCGTGACCTCGAGCCCGTCGAGGATCCATACGGTCCCGAGGCCGATCACGATGATCCAGTGCCAGCGGGACCAGGGCAGCCGGTCCAGTCGTGCGGGTATGTCGGTGGTGATTCGTCCGGTTTCGACAGCGTGTGACATGTCTCCCCTCGGTGACGGCCGATGCGGCCTCGTCGTACCGGGCGCGGGAGGACACACGTCGCCCACCGCGAGTCCCCGCCGTGTTGTCCGCTTTTCCGGACCCGGCTCGCCGGGCGGCATGCCGGCGAGACCCGCGGGTACGGCACGGGCATGAGCCAGATGGCGGACCACGAGAACGAGCGTCCTGTCGAGATCGAGGGCGCACCGGAGGGGGAGGAGATCTCCCCGGGTGACGCTGCCGAGCGGCTCGACGAAGACCCGGACGAGCAGACCAACCGTCGCGACCCGGTCTGGGACGACGACGATCACGAGGACTGAAGGAGTGTGTGATGGCGGACTTGAACGGCAAGACCGTCGCCTTCCTGGTGGCACCCGAAGGCGTCGAGCAGGTGGAGCTGACCGAGCCGTGGTCGGCCGTGACCGATGCGGGCGGCACACCGAAGCTGGTCTCCACCGCGACCGGCGAGGTGCAGGCCTTCCACCACCTCGACAAGGCGGACACGTTCCACGTGGACGACGTGGTGGGCGATGCCGACCCCTCGGAGTACGACGCGCTGGTCCTGCCCGGCGGCGTGGCCAACCCCGACGCCCTCCGGATGGACAAGGGCGCCGTGTCCTTCATCGGCGACTTCCTCGAGTCCGGCCGGCCGGTCGCGGCGATCTGCCACGCGCCGTGGACGCTCGCCGAGGCAGACGTCGTACGCGGACGCCGGCTGACCTCGTGGCCGAGCCTTCAGACCGACCTGCGCAACGCGGGTGCGCACTGGGTCGACGAGGAGGTCGTGGTCGACGGCAACCTCGTCACCAGCCGCAAGCCGGACGACCTCCCGGCGTTCAACGAGACGCTGCTCCAGATGGTCGCCGGCTCCGGGACTTGAGCCCGGTGTCGGGGTGAGGGCTCCCGGCGTACGCGCGACGTACTTCTGGCTGATGGGCACGTGCGTGGCCCTGATCGTGCTGGCGTGGAACGTCGTACGCCTGTGGTCGGTGCCTGCGGCGGTGGGCATGAGCGTCGTCGCCGCGTTGATCCCGCCCGTGGCCGCCATGTGGGCCGGTCGTGGCAGGGGTGGTGGCTGAGCTCAGGTGCTGAGAGTCCGCTCGAGAAGGCGGTGCAGCGCTTCGAACGACCGCTCCGCGGCACGCTCGTGGTACGACGAGGTGTCGGCCATGGAGTAGCCGTGCGCGGCACCCTCGTACACCTCGTTGGTCGCGGTCAGCCCAGCCGCGTGGAGGGCCTCACCGAGCCGCGCCACGGCCGCCGCGTCCATCGAGCGGTCCTGGTCGGCGTGTCCGAAGACGTACTCCGCGTGCGTGCCCGGGAGCAGCCTGTGCGGGCTCTCCGGGTCGTCCTCGACGGCGAGGCCGCCCCCGTGGAAGCCGGCCACCGCGACCACCTCCGGGTCGAGCGCTGCGGCGCGGACGGCGAGCCGGGCGCCCATGCAGTAGCCGACCACGCCGACGCGCTCACCCTCGGCCTGCGCGTGGAGCGCCTCCAGGTACGCCGGTATGTCGCGGCGGGCGAGATCCGGTGTGAGGCGGGCGATCCGCGGGCCGGCCACGGCGAAGAACTTCTCCCGCTCGCCCGGCTCCCGGAGATCTGTGTGGGGCGCGATCTCCTCGACGCTCCCGTCTCGGTGGAACACGTTGGGCGCGAGCACGGTGTAGCCCCACGCAGCGATGCGGTCGGCCATCTCCGCGATCTGCGGACGGACGCCGAACGCGTCGATGAAGAGCAGCACACCCGGGCCGTCGCCGGTCAGGTATCCCTCGGCGGGTCCGTCGGGCGTCTGGATCTCGATCAAGTTCACGACCGACACGTTAGACGGGCCGGTCGACCGAACCCCTTACGAGACCCCTTCGAGGATCGGGCGGGCCAGCACCGCGCTGACTGCGGGCCTGGCGCGCGCCAGCCACCCGTCGTACGCGTCGGAGTTGTTGTAGTCGTCCTCGAGGACGTAGAGCGCCCGGACCGGGACCACCGCACCCAGCTCGGCCAGCAACGGACGGAGGGTGTGCTCGGGGGCGAGGGCAGTTGTCGGTCCGGCGCCCAGCATGAGGGGGACGGCGACGCCGGTCAGGCCGGTGCCGCCCGCGAAGCGGTCGAGGAACAGCTTGAGCAGACCGGTGTACGTCGCCTGGTAGGTCGGGCTGGCGACGATCACGAGGTCGGCACTACCGATGCGGCTGACCAGCCGGTCCACACCGTCGTCGGACCAGTCGAGCAGCCGAGCCCCGATCTCGGCCAGGTCGACGACCAGGTCGGGCTCGCGGCCGACCAGCTCGCCGGCCACGTGGACCGCTGCCGCGAGAGTGCGGGAGCCGGGCGTCGGGTCGCCGACGACCACCGCCACCTGGGGACCTGACAGGGACGGCAAGGAGTGGAACGGGCCGAACCTGAGTGGGCTCATGAGTCCTCCTCGCCGCCTACCGATCTGATTGTCTACCAGTATACATGACAATTCGCGTTCAGGTTTCTGGCAGATTCGCCCCCTGAGCATGAGAGGGCCCGTTGCGAGCCCTGGAAGGTCACTGCATGCACCACCTGAGCTATCTGGAAGCGTGCGTGATCGGCTTCCTCCAGGGAATGTCGGAGCTCTTCCCGGTCTCCAGCCTGGGCCACAGCGTGCTGGTGCCGGCCGTGATCGGCGGGCAGTGGGCGACCGACCTGAACGTGGCGGCGCCGGAGTCACCGTACCTGGCCTTCATCGTGGGGACGCATGTGGCCACTGCGACCGCCTTGCTGATCTTCTACTGCCGCGACTGGTACCGGCTGATCGCCGGGTTCTTCACCAGCTTCCGGCATCGCGGCATCACGAACCCCGACGAGCGGCTGATCTGGCAGCTGATCGTCGGCACCATCCCGGTCGGCCTGGTCGGTCTGCTCTTCGAGCACTGGCTGCGCACGGAGCTCGGCCGACCGGTCCCGGCCGCGTGCTTCCTGGTCGTGAACGGCCTCATCCTGCTCGGCATCGAGGCGTGGGCCGCGGGCCGGCCGGTCGCCGCGCCCGCCCCGGTCGTGTCCGACGACCCGGACGCCAACGCCATCGTCGCGGACACCCGGCTCTCGAGGATGTCCTTCGGCAAGGCGCTCGCCATCGGTAGCGTTCAGGTCTTCGCTCTGGCGCCCGGCATCTCGCGGTCCGGCATATCCACCGCCGCCGGGATGCGAGCAGGACTGCGCCGGGAGGACGCCGTCCGCTTCTCGTTCCTGCTCGCAACGCCCGTGATCATGGCGGCGGGAGTGCTCAAGCTGCCCGACCTGTTCGGACCGCTGGGCGACGGCATTCGCGGGCAGGTCCTGGTCGGCTCCATACTCGCCGGCGTCGGAGGCTATGTGTCGGTGCGCTGGCTGACCCGTTGGGTCCACACCAACACCCTGCGTCCCTTCGGCGTGTACTGCGTGGCCGCGGGGCTGTTCTGCCTGGTCCTCTTCGCGGTCCGAGGATGACACGACGAGCGGCCCGCACGACCGCCCACCGTCAGAGGGGCCGTGACGACGAGGCCGCCTCGCGATAAGTTCGGGTCCGACCGCGCGAGTATCAGGGGCCCGCGCGCCGGTCTCCTACGGGGGTGTGATGACCATGCACGGCGCAGCCGGAAGCGGTCCCACCTCTTCGGATCTGTACGACGCAGCGACGGATGCGTTCCGGCGTTGGCGGTCAGATGACGATTCCGCCCTCGACGAGCTCGTCCGGATGATGAGCCCGGTGCTCTGGCACGTCGTCCGCGCGACCGGGCTCGACCGCGAGGCGGCGGAGGACGTCGTCCAGAACACCTGGCTCACCCTGGTCCGCTCCGGGGAGTCGGTGCGCGACCCGCAGGCCATCACCCGCTGGCTGTGCACGGCCGCCCGGCGGGAGGCGTGGCGCGTCAGCAAGGCGGCGACGCGCACCCGTCCGGTGGAGGACGACGTGATCGACGCCCGACTGCCCGTGCAGTCCTCGCCCGAGGGCCAGGTCGTCGAGAACGACGCGAAGATCCAGCTCTGGCAGGCGCTGGCCCGGCTACCCGAGCGCTGCCAGAAGCTTCTCCGGATCGTGGCCTGGGAGCCCCGGCCTGACTACTCCTCGGTGGCCGAGGGACTGGACATGCCGATCGGCAGCATCGGGCCCACCCGCCGTCGCTGCCTGGACAAGCTCCGTGGCGAGCTCGGGAGCGCGTCATGACCACGACGGACGACGAGCTGCTGCGGTCCGTCGCCGATCTCTACACCGCCTACGACCCGGCGCCGCCTGATCTCGCCGACGGCGTACTGGCGCGGATCGCCGTCGAGGGCCTCGAGATCGAGTACGAGCTGCTGACCCTCGTGGAACGCGTCGACGTGAACGCCGGTATCCGCGGCGCCGACACTGCGACGACAGGCACGGTCGCGCTCGAGTTCGCAGGTACGGCGTACCGCGTGCTGGTCCGGATCAGTGCGGCCGAGGGGGGCGGCCGCCGGATCGACGGGTGGGTCCTGCCGACCGTGCCGATGCGGGTCTTCCTCGGCCCGGCGGGCGAAGACGTGACGGCGCACACCCCGCTGACCGCGTACTCCGATCTCGACGGCCGGTTCGAGTTCTCGGCGCCGATGACCGGCGAGGTGCGGCTGTGGCTCCTCCCGCTCGCCGCTGCCGAGGGCACGGGTGAGAGCCCGCAGTCGCCGTTCGTCACCCCGCCCTTCCGCGTCTGAGTTTTCTTCACGTCCGACGTATCACGGGGTTGCGACTGCACTCCTGGATGTCAGAGGCCGGAGGCGCTGAGTCGGGGGACAGCGCGCCGGCCGTCTGCAGGAGCGCGCCCTCGTGCGGCGCCGGGCCGGGTCGCGGATGACCGGGGGATGATCCGCGGCCCGGTGTTCTGCTGTCCTCGGATGGCGCGCTCACCGCCCCGCCCGAGCGGCGTCGACCAGGCGCTGGATGTAGGGCACCCACCACCCGTCGTACCGCTGCTGGAGCTGCGGGATCCGCCAGTCGCCGCCCTCCACCATCTGGCGACAGCGGTAGCTCGGACAGTGGCAGCGCATGAACCACGTCTCGTCGACGGTGCTCATCGCGTAGTCGCTGAGCAGCTCGCTGCCCGCCGGCACGTACTCGCGCGTCGCCAGCGTGTACTCGTCGAGCCAGCCGAGGTTGGGATCACAGGAGTGGTTGCCGAAGTGGTTGCTGTTCCCCGGTGGGAGCAGGAGGTGGCGGTCGTCGTCGACGACGATCGCGTCGACGTACTCCTCGCTGGTCTCGATCAACCGGCGCAGGGTCTCGGTGTCGACCAGTGTTCCGCCGAGCCGCGAGACGGGCGTTCGAGCCGGAAGCTCGACCGTCGTGAACAGGCCGCGGCCGGCGACCGGGCTGGACCGGACCTCGACATCCGGGTGGAGCCAGCAGTCCGCGTCCGGCTCACGCACCGAGGGCCTCCGCGAGCCCGTCGAGGAGCCGGTCGACGTCGGCGTCGTCGGTGTACGGCGCGAGCCCCAGCCGCAGCCCGCCCGCCGTCCCGAGCCCGAGCCGCCGTGACGCCTCGTAGGCGTAGAAGGAGCCGGCCGGAGCGTTCACGTTGCGTGCTGCCAGCGCGTCGCGGACGTCGGTCACGTCATGGTCGGCGAAGGTCGCAAGGAGGGTGGGAGTACGACGTGCCGCCCGCGAGTGCAGGGTCACGCCCGGCCAGTCGGTCATCGCGTCCTCGATCCGCACCCGCAGCCGCTGCTCGTGCGCCTCGAGCTCCCGGAGTGAGGTGAGCAGCCGCTCCCGCCGCGAGCCCGCAGATGGGACGAGTCCGGCCAGGAAGTCCACGGCCGCTGTCGTGCCGGCCATCAGCTCGTAGGGCAGGGTGCCCAGCTCGAAGCGCTCGGGCACGGCGTCGCTCGCCGGCACCAGCTTGTCCGGGTGGAGGGTCTCGAGCAGGTCGGGGTGGCCGGCGAGGACCCCGCAGTGCGGACCGAGGAACTTGTACGGCGAGCACGCGAAGAAGTCGGCGCCGAGGGCCGTCATGTCCACGGCCGCATGGGCCGTGTAGTGGACGCCGTCGACATAGAGGAGTGCCCCGCGGGCATGCACGCGCGCGGCGATGGCCGGGACGTCCGGCAGCGTGCCGATCAGGTTCGAGGCTGCGGTGACCGCGACCATGCGGGTGCGGTCGGTGAGCACGCGCTCGATCTGGTCGAGCTCCAGCTCGCCGGTCGCGGGTTCGAAGTCGGCCCACCGGACCGTGGCACCGGCGCGCTCGGCGGCGATCGTCCACGACCGGACGTTGGAGTCGTGGTCGAGCCGGGTCACGACCACCTCGTCGCCCGGGCCCCAGTCGTGGGCGAGGGTGCGAGCGAGGTCCATGGTCAGCTGCGTCATCGACCGCCCGAACACGATCCCCCGGGGGTCGGCGCCGAGCAGGTCTGCCATCGCGAGCCGGGCGCCGACGACGGCGGCCTCGGCATTGCGCTCCGCCGGTGTCACGGTGCCCTGGTTGGCCAGGGGGCCGGTGAGCACGTCGTACACCGCCTGGGCGACCACGTCCGGCGTCTGGGACCCGCCGGGGCCGTCGAAGTGCGCGGCACCCAGCCCGGGACCCTCCCGCAGCTGCGGAAAGTGGGCGCGGACGCGTTCGACGTCGTACGTCGTGCCGGTCGGGAGCTGGGCCTGGGTGTCACGGACGGTGTCGGTCACGCGGCCATTCTGCCCGCGCCGCCCGAGCCGCACGCGGGTGGAGGAGTCGAGGGCTAGACGGGCCGCGAATGCGGTCCTGGTGGGGGAAATACACCCGAAACCCGGGACGACTTGACCACTCAGGGGGGATCATGCGCTAAGATGAACACAAGGTGAACGACACGTGAACGTGAGGGAGATCATGCACGACGACCAGCGACCGATCCTCGTCCAGCGATGGATCATCGTCACCGACGAGCACGGTCGCGAGCACCTCGAGGCCCGCTGGGTCGTCGAGAGCGGTGCCGGGCACACCTCCGTCCACGCAGCCGCCTGACCAGGGCTCTCACTCCCCCAGCAGGCTCCCCAGCGGACCCAGGTCGAGGTTCAGGTCCTCCTGCGACAGCCCGTGCTGCTCGCGGAGCTCCCGCATGGCCTCGGCGAGGTGCATCAGCCCGGTGCCCAGTGCCTCCACCTGCTCGTCGGTCAGGTTGCCGTCGTCCATGCGCCGAAGAGCCTGCTTCTCCATCAGCTGCCGGACGAGCTCGATGATCGTCAGGACCAGCCGCATGAGGTCTCGCTGCACCGTCTCGGGGTCGGTCGCGAGCCGCTCGGGAAGGCGGCGGAACTCTGCGGTGGGATCCGTGCTCACGAGCTCTGCTCCCGCACCGTTCTGATCAGCGCCCGCAGCCTCACTTCCACAAGGTCCACCCCGGCCAGGGAGATCAGCACGTCGCCCGACAGCACCACGCCGGTGCCGAGCAGCCGGTCGAGCAGGTCGACCAGCGCGATCTGCGTGGTCTCCCGCGCGGCCACCGTCGTCACTGGTCGTCCAGCATCGCGAAGGAGTACGGCGGCCACGGGCCTCGTGCGTCGATCCTGACCTCCGAGTGGGCCGCCGACATGTCACTGACGACGGCGTTGAACTCGTCGGACTCCCCCCGTGGCACCAAGTAGGCGGCGTTGTGGACCATCGTCCCGGTATGGCCGGTGAGACGCGGGTCCTGCGGGGGAAGCCTGCGGCTGGCGACCGCCACCCTCACGAGGGCGTCGTGCACCCTCTCGGCGGTCGCGTGGGCGTCGCGGGCGCCGGCCTCCCGAGCCTCCTGTTCGTTCTTGCGCTGCCTCAGGTACTCCGTTCCGGAGGTCGCGGGCGTCGCCCCGTCCGCACCAAGGTCGCGCGCGGAGCGGGTGAGCACCTTGACGCTCCACTCCTCGTGTCCCTCGATCCGGTCGAGCACCCGGGAGATGGGGTCGTGCTGCTCGACGAGGCGACGCCGTACACCCTCGTCGTCGCGGAAGACCGTGGCGAGGCGCATCGGCGCCGTGGGGGCGAGTGCCGCGGCGGCCTGCACCACGGCGTCGTGACCGCGGGCAGCCGTCTCCAGCCAGTCCAGGCTCTCCAGGTTGCGTCGGAGGCCCTCTTCGCCGTACTCGTCGAGGTCCACGGAGCTGACCAGCCCTACCAGTCCCTCCGCCTCGACTCCATCGACGATCGCGTCCTCGAGGCCGAGGAGTCCGTCGAGCTCTTCCACGTCGAGGTCGCGGCACACGGCGTACAGGTAGCGACCGTGCTCAGCCACGGTCCGCCCCACCTGACGACTCGAGCTCGTCGATCCTCTGCTGCAGCGCCTCGTTCTCCTCGGCCAGCCCGCGCTCCCTCACCGTGAGCATGGGGTCGTGCCGCCACCAGTCGATGCCCATCTCCTCGGCCTTGTCGACCGAGACCACGAGCAGCCGGATCTTCACGGTGAGCAGCTCGATGTCCAGGAGGTTCACCCGGATGTCGCCGGCGATGATGATGCCCTTGTCGAGCACGCGCTCCAGGACGTCGGCGAGCCCCTCCGGCCGGGGACGGTCCCCGTAAGCGGCCGGTGCGAACCGACCAGGTGACGTCATGACGTCGTTGCTCATCTCGCTCACCTCACTCGTCTCTCACTCATCGCCGGGCGAGCCACGCAGATAGCGACGTATCCGGCGACACCCCTGCAGCTCGCCGTCCTCGTCCACCGTCACCTCGTAGATCGCCAACACGTCAGTCGTGCTCGGGATGCGCTCGAGCTCCCGAACCTCGATCTCGACCGTCCATCCGTCGTCGGTCCGCTCCAGCCCGGTCACCGCCTCGGCCGGCTTGCCGGTGAGGTGGAGCACCGCCTCGCGAGCGCGCGCCGCGACCTGCGTCCCGCGGCCGTGATCCTGGCCGCCGTCGCGGTCGGACGAATGCGCTCGGCGCGAGCGCGGCGGAGCCTCCGCGCGAGCGGACGCGGTCTTCCTCGCGGCACCTGTCGACTTGTTCGCGGCCGTCTTCTTCGCGGCCGTCTTGTCTGCGCTCTTCGTCGACTTCTTCGTGGTCGACTTCTTCGCACTCTTCTTCGTCGGGGACGGCGTGCTCGTCGCCTTCCGGGTCGTCGAGTCAGCCATGCCGCTCCTCTCGGATCCGTTGTCCTTCCATCAGACGCTCGATCAGTGCGTCCTCCAGAGCCGTCGCCTCCTCGTCGGTGATCTCTCCCGCGTCACGCCGGGCGTCCACCTCGTCCAGCTCCGCCCCGATCGCGGCCGGGTCGTAGTACGCCTCCTCGGCCCGGCGACGTACCTGCTCGGCGATCGCGAACGTACGACGCACCGGCGTCGCGGGCAGCGTCACGAGGCTTGTCAGCAGACCCATCAGGCCGCCCCCACGAAGTCGTACGGCGCGAGCGGCCCGAGGAGGCGCAGACGCATCCGCCCGACCGCCTGCTCGGCCATGTCCTCCATCGCGTCCTCGAGCTCCTGCGCTCGCTCGGTCTCGACGAGCAAGGCGGCATCGACGGCCGCCTGAGGGCTGGGGGCCCGTCGAACCGTGTGCGCCGTCGACATCGGCACCAGCGTGGCCAGCAGGCGTTCCGCGTCGTCCCGGGCCAGCTGTTCCCACGCTCGGGAGACCAGCTCCCCGAGCTTGATCCTCTCGCCGATCCCCACGTCCTCCGGCAGTCCGCGGGTCCGCTCCCGCAGCTCGGCGATCTCGGGGTAGCCGTGCACGAGCTCCGCGAGGATCGCGTCCTCCACATAGGTGGCGCGGACGTTGTACTGCACCTGGCCGTCCAGCCACTCGAGAAGCGAGCTCAGCTGCTGCTCGCGTGGCGCGAGCAGCTCGCTCACCACGGCACTGTCGTCGGGCACGACGAGGCCGAACCGGATCGGCGCCACGGCGCCGCCCGGCACCAGGGCTTCCATCACGGCCGAGTACGCCGCCAGATCGGCCCGTCGGCCGGTCCGCCCACCCTCGGCGAAGTCGCTCACGACTGCGCCGAGGTCTCCGTGCGGAACGAGCGCCACGCCGCTCCCGTCCACCCCGGACAGGCCGGACGGCAGATCTCTGTCCGCCCGGACCACGGCGTACACGAACAGTCCTGTGTCCACCGGTGTCTGCGGAGCGGTCATCACGAGCTACGACGTCGGGACGACGAGGAGGACTTCCGCGCGCGCCGCGGACGCTCCTCCTCCTCGTCGTCGTCTCCGCTCCCGGACGACAGGGCCTTCTTCGCTCCCTTGACGGCACCGCTGACCTTGCCCGTGGCGCCGCTCTGCTGCATGTCATGGATGAAGTCGGGGAGCTCCCTGCCCCCACCACGCTCGAGGAGGTCCAGCCGGTTGGTCGCCTCCGCGAACCTGAGGTAGGTGTCGACGCTGGCGATCACGATGCGGGCATCGACGGTCAGGAGCTCGATGCCGACCAGGGAGACACGGATGTAGGCATCGATGACAATGCCCTTGTCGAGGATGATCTCGACGACATCGGCGAGACTGCTCGGTGCGGGTCGGTCAAGGTAGCCGCTACCACGGCGTTGGGCTTGTACGGTCATGCTGCGATTCCTCCTCGGATGGGGTCAGCTGGCGCGACGACGGCGGCGAGGTGCTTCGTCCTCGACCTCGTCTTCGTCCTCGTCCTCGTACTCGTCCTCGGGCTCGCCCTCCTCGTCGTACTCGTCCTCGGGCTCGCCCTCCTCGTCGTACTCGTCCTCGGGCTCGCCTTCCTCGTCGGGCTCGCCCTCCTCGTCGTACTCGTCCTCCGGCTCGCCCTCCTCGTCGTACTCGTCCTCCGGCTCGCCCTCCTCCTCCTCCTCGTCCTCGTCCTCGTACTCGTCCTCGGGCTCGCCCTCCTCGTCGGACTCGTCCTCCGGCTCCCCCTCCTGCTCGTCCTCGGACTCGTCTTCCTCGTCGGCTCGGGACTCTTCCTCCTCGACGACGTCCTCGTGCGACTTGACGACCTCGCCGTCTTCGATGACGCCGCGCCAACCCTCGATCTCGTCCGGCTCGAGGATGGTCCGGGTCATCACATGGCGCTTGAAGTGGCGAAGGTCCGCCCGGGCACGTCGCCCCTGCGCACGCCACAGGTTGCCGGTCTTCTCGAAGAATCCCTGCGAGTAGTACTCGAGCACGACCATGATCCGGGTCAGGTTGGGCCCGATCTCGTGGAACGTGACGGCACCGTCGACGTGCCCCTTCTCGCCCTTGGAACGCCAGACGATCCGCTCGTTCGGGATCTGTTCGAGGATCGTCGCCTCCCAGGTGCGGTGCGACAGGAAGATCTGAGCCTTCCAGTTGATCTTCGTGTCTTCCTCGGCCTCGGCGTTCTCGACCTTCTTCATGAACGACGGGAAGTCACCGAACTCGGTCCACTGGTTGTACGCCACGTCGATCGGGACGCCGACATCGATCGTCTCCAGGATGTTGGTGGACTTCGTCGCCTTCCCGCCCTTGCCGCCCCCGCCGGACTTGCCGGTCACGGCCTCCTTGACGCCGGAACCAAGGCCCTTGAGTGCCCCCTTGGCCGGGGACTCGCCCTTGGCCTTCGCCTCCGCGCCCTTGAACAGGGCCTGCTTGACCGGCCCACCGTCGGCGACGTCCTCCAAACGGCCGGTGAGGTCGCCGACACGGTCGCCGACCGTGGAGATCGCCTTCTCGCCGGCGGCCTTGAGCAGACCGGAACCGGCGCTCTTCAGCTTGTCCATTGCTTCGGTGTTGGCAGCCATGCCGTCACCTCCTCGAGCTCGTCTTCTTGGCGGTCCCTCGGCTCGACGACGACTTCTTGGCCGTCGACTTCTTGGCCGTCGACCTACTCGCCGGAGCCTTCTTGGCCGAGGACTTCTTGGCCGGGGCCTTCTTGGCGGCCTTCTTCGTCGTGCTCGAAGCGGACTTGCGGGCACCCGACGACGCCCTCCGGGTTGTCTTCTTGGCCGTTCCGCGAGCAGACGATGATGCCTTCTTCGCCGACGACCCGGTCTTCTTGGCCGTTCTCTTCGCCGTTCTCCCACCGGAGGAAGACGCCGCGCTCGCGGTCTTCTTCGTCGAGCGCGAACGGCGCTGCCGCGGAGCTTGATCCTGCTCCTCGTCCCCCTCGTCCTGGTCGGACTCGTCGGTGTCGGTTTCGTCGGTGTCGGTTTCGTCGGTGTCGGTTTCGTCGGTGTCGGACTCGTCGTCGTCCTGCTCGTCGTACTCGTCGTCGTACTGGTCGTCCTCGTCCCCGTCCGCACCTGGAAGTGCAGTGAGCGACTGGGTCATCGAGTCCAGACGCGAGGTGGCACTCATGATCGCCGCGTCGCGTGCCGCTTCGAGGAGCCGGCCGGTGATCTTGTCGCGCAGCTTGCGCAGCTCGGGGTTCGAATCCACGAGCTTGTTCCCCTGGGACAGGAGAGCCTGAGGGTTGGTCGCGATCCTCTGGCCGGCGAGCATGCTCCCCACGGTGATGGCCATACGGAACTTGCGCCTGCGACCGAGCAGGTACCCCGCGGCCACACCAAGAGCGATCTTGGATGTTGCTGACATATCGCTACAAGCCGCCCTGGCCCGGATAGGCACGAGTGGGGCAGCTTCCTCCCTCCGACAGCGCCCGTACCCCCTCGCCCGTGCTTCATCCACGAGGAGCCCGTTGGCGTGTCGCTGGTTTCGCGCTCCGGTCACCCCGAAGGAGGGCCTGCGACGGCGGGTGTCGGGCAGCTGCTCGGCAGGCTGCTGTGCGCCGTGGCCGGCGCGCTACGACGCCTTGCGGCGAGTCGAACCGCTGCCGGCCTTCTTGGCGGTGTTGCTCCTGGCGGTGCTCTTCTTCGCGGTGCCCTTCTTCGCGGTGCCCTTCTTCGCGGTGCCCTTCTTCGCGGTGCCCTTGCGCCCTGAGGACTTCTCGGCTGCGGCCCGGGCGTCCGACTTCCGTGTCCCGAGCTCGGTGACGTTGTGGGTGTTGCCTGGCTGGTGCTGCTTGGCGGCCTCGACCGATGCCTCGAGGGCGGCGAGGAGGTCACTCACTCTGCCGTCGTCCTCATCCTCGTCCTCCGTCGGGACGATCTCGCGGTCCTTCTTCTTGGCGTCGATGAGCTGCTCGACCCGCTCGGTGTAGGTGTCCCGGTAGTTCTTCGGGTCCCACGCGGTGGTCAGCGACTTCACCAGGCTGACGGCCATGTCGAGGTCCTTGCCGCCGACCCTGGTCTTCGCGGGCAGCTGGTCGATCTCGTCCGTGGGGTCGCGGACCTCGTCCGCGAAGTACATGGTCTCCAGCACCAGCACACCCTCATCCGCGCTCGGCCGGACGGCGGCCAGATACTGCTTGCCACGCATCACGAACGTCGCCAGACCGATCCGTTCAGCGTTCGCCATCGCCTTCATCAGCAACTGGTACGGCTTCTTCGCGGTGTCGTCGGCAGGCGCCAGGTAGTAGGGCTTCCGGTAGTGGATCGGGTCGATCTCGGCGGCGTCGACGAAGTCCGTGATGTCGATGGTGCGGCTGCGCCCCGGCTCTACCGACTCGAGGTCCTTCTGGGTGAGCATCACGTACTCCCCGTCGCTGACCTCGGCGCCCTTCACGATGTCGTCGTAGGCGACCTCGTCGCCGGTGTCCTCGTTGACGCGCTGGTTCCGGATCCGCGAGGAGGTGCCCTTCTCGAACTGGTGGAAGTGCACCTCGTGGTCCTGGGTCGCCGAGTACATCCCGACGGGGACGTTGACCAGGCCGAACGAGACCGATCCCGTCCAGATCGCACGTGCCATGGAAACACCTCCGGGCTCTGTCCGGTCAGTACCCGCGACCGACCCTGGCACGGATCCTCGTGCCGAGATCCACCCCGTGGGTCACGCCTTGCGCGACCGTGTGGCCGCCGTCGCGTCCGCTGCAGCCGGCGCTTCACGGTCGCCTGGATCAACTCCACGATCGGCGGACCGGGTCATCTGTCGTCGGCGCCAGCTCGGTGCGGCCGGGGGCTCGAGCCAGGCCAGCACGACCAGCAGTCCGGAGACACCGCCCAAGAAACCGAAGGCGACTGTCATGGAGAGAAGCGGGCTCCCGTTGATCATGAGGTCCTATCAGGTCGGATAGTCGGCCTGTACCCGCACCGACGCGGCGTATGCCTCGGTGAGCATGGGTGACGAGCGCGGTGGGTACGCACCCGACAACGATGTGAGGGAGGACGGGCTATGCCCAGCAGGTGGGTGAAGGGTGACAGGCACAGCAGCTGATGCCAGGCCTGACGCCAGGGCCGGCGGGTCCACGTGGCGGTTCGACCCCGACACGCCGCTCGACGAGGGCTGCCAGCCGGCCGCGCTGTGGGCACGGCGCGCTCTGCTCGCGCTGATGGCCGTCGCCGTGGCGTGCTGCCTCGTGGGCCTGCTGGGGGTCCACACCGGGACCGCGACGGCGGAACGGAACGGCTACTCGATGAGCCTGCGGTACCCGACGATCGCCCGGGCGGGCCTGGACGTCGAGTGGCAGGTCACGGTCACCCATCCGGGAGGTTTCGGGAAGCAGCTGACGCTGGCGGTGACCGGGGACTACTTCGACATCTTCGAGACCCAGGGGTTCCATCCGCAGCCGTCGGAGGAGACCCGGGACGCCCACACCCTCTACCTGACCTTCACCGCCCCGCCCGGGGACACCTTCGTCGTCTACTACGACGCCTACATCCAGCCGGCCAGCCAACAAGGGAAGTCCGCCCGCGTCGCGGTGATGCAACACGGCGCCCCGGCCGTGTGGATCGACTACCGGACCCGGCTGGCGCCATGACCAGAACACCTGGAGGTGCTGATCCATGGAGATCGTGATCCGAGCTGCGGTGATGTTCTTCTTCCTGTGGGCGGTGACGCGCGCCGTGGGTCGCTCCACTCTGGGGGAGCTGAGCACGTTCGAGCTCTTGCTGTACGTGGTGATGGGTGACCTCATCCAACAGGCGGTCACCCAGCAGGACTACTCGGTCACCTCCGGAATCCTCGGGATATCGGTGTTCGCACTGTTGACCGTTGCCCTGAACTGGATCCAGTGGCGCTTTCCGCGTACCAGGTCGCTGGTCTACGGAAAACCCCTGGTGATCGTCCGCGGAGGGGAGGTTCTCCCCGCCTCGACCAGACAACAGCGCCTCTCCAGCACCGACCTGTTCGCCGTCGCGCGTCAACAGGGCATCCGCAGCATCTCGGAGGTGGAGCTCGCCGTCCTCGAAGCGGACGGCAAGGTCTCGTTCTTCACCCGCAGCGACTCCGAAGGGGCCCCCGAGACGGGTGTCGAGGCGTGATCCTGTCCGCATGCGGGTACGCGTTGTGAAACACCACCAGGAGGCACCCGATGACCACCACACCCCAAGAGCCGTTCGAGGATCCGGACATCGTCCCTCGTCCTGATCCCGGGACCACTCCGCCCATCACTCCTGACCCCGACACAGACCCCCAGGACGTCCCGGACGAGCCGCATCCGGAGTAGGCGCAACGGCCCTGTCTCGGCCTCGGCCTCAGGAGGGTGAGCCGGAGTCCGTGCCGACCACCCACTTCGGCGCGCTGGCGGGGCACGGACGGCGTGCCAGCCAGTCGGCGAAGCGGCCCTGATCTCGCCGCTCCAGCTCATCGAGGAGACTTCCTCGAAGTCCTGCTCCGACCAACCGTTGTGAGACGTTTCGACCTGACTTCACCAGGGCGAAGCTCCTTCCCCACATCTCGCAGAGCTCGGCTCCACTCATCGAGCCGAGACAGGCCTCGATGTCTGCGCTGCTCCCGCACGGCCGGTCCGCACGACCTCGACGGACGTCGGCGCCCACGACGGAGAGGAAGACGTGAACAACCGGAGGCGAGGTCGCCGACGCCGCCAGCATCAGCGGCAGTGTGCTGTGCCCGAACGCGGGAGCCCCCGCGGCGATGAGCACGGGACCGGCGGCGCCGTCGCACACGCTTCGCCATGAGAAGTCTTCAGCCACCGCATAGAAGCCGATGCAGCATCCGATCATGCTGACGCCGATCACGGTGACGGGAACCGGCGTCACAAAAAGGCCGACAACCATGGCGGGAACCGACACGAGGAGCAGGGTGATCCACCAGATGCGGCGGTGTCCCCACTTCACGTGGTGCGGAGGTTGACCCCTTTCCATCGCTCCTGCTTTCGCCATGAGCCGATCCGAGTGTTCGGTAGGGTCTCCTCCCTCCCCGATGACCTGCCGGCCGCGGCTCACACGACCGGCCGACAGGCCCGGCCACCACTGGTAGTCCGGTCCGTGGGTGGCTCCTCTCACGTACCCGATGTCGCGCGGCTCAGTCACCGCGCGAGAAGCTGCCGGGCTTCAGCAAGGTCCTCGACGAGCGCTGCGAGGTCCTTGTCGCGGTTGCGGGACCGGAGGATGGCCGAAGGGTGCGTCGTCGCCAGCGCCCACTCGGGTTGCCACTCCGTGTGGTACTCCTCCGGCCACTCGAGCTCGCGCCCGCGCGAGGCACCGACCCGGAACGACGACCCGAACACGGCCGATCCCGCCGTCGCCCCCAAGAGCACGACTCCCTTCGGTTGGACCAGCTCGATCTCCGCCGCGAGCCACGGCCCGCAGGCGCCGATGTGTGCGCGGCTGGGCCCCTTGTGGATGCGCTTGCCGGCCCGGCCAGGGTCGAAGCGGAAGTGTTTGACGGCGTTCGTCCGGTACACGCCGTCCGGGTCCAGGCCGGCCTCCTCCAGGGCACGTGCCAACAGCCGACCTGCCGGGCCGACGAACGGCCGAGCCTGCCGATCCTCCTGATCGCCCGGCTGCTCCCCCACCAGCATCAGGTCGGCGTCGTACCGGCCCTCCCCCGGGACGCCATGGGTCGCGGCTCGGTACAGCTCGCATCCGCGGCACGCCTCGATCCCGGCGGCCAGCGCCTCGGGGTCGAGATGCTGCGGGAGCCAGGCTTCTGCACCCGGTCGGTCCGGCTTCTTCTGCGGCATCAGGGCTCCTCGTGGTCCTACCAGAAGCGTTACCCGATGGAACTCACCTCATGTGTTCCGCCCTCGTCGGTCCCCGTCTGTCATGCTCACGGCGTGCCCACCGATGACAGACGGGACGCGCAGGGCCTCGAGGCCTTGATGGTGGCGAGTGGCGTCGTGATCGCCGCTGCTGTGCGCTCGGTCGCGTCGGTACGCCGCGACCTGACCATGTCACAGCTCCGGGTCCTGGTGGTCCTGGACCAGAGTGGGCCCACCCACCTCTCCGACGTGGCGGGCAGGCTGGGCGTGAACCCCTCGACGGCGAGCCGGGCCTGTGATCGCCTGGTCGGCGCCGGCCTCGTCGATCGACGACCCGACCCCGGCGACAGGCGCCGGATCTCGCTGTACCTGTCCCCGGCCGGACGACGGTTGGTGCGCCGCGTGCTGGCCGTGCGGGAACGGCTCCTCGCCGACATCGTGTCCAGGATGGACACCGATGACCGGGAGCGCCTGATGACGGCGTTGCGGAGCTTCAACGACGCCGCACGCGACGACGACGGCGTGGCGCCGGGGGGCGTGGGGGTCTGGCTCGACTGACTCCGAAGACCTTTGCATGAGTGCAACGGTTCCGGGTACGGACATGGACCACTCGTGCGAGAGGAATCGGCGATGTCCACGTTCATCCAGGAGATGCGAGCCACTGACAACCGGCTACTGCTTCGGATCAGCATCATCGCGGCAGTGGGCGGCCTGCTCTTCGGCTACGACACGGGGGTCATCTCGGGTGCCCTCCTCTACATCACGGCGGATCTCAAGCCGAGCACCTTCGAGGCGGAGGCGATCGTGGCCGTGCTGCTGCTCGGCGCCATGGTCGGTGCCCTCGGGTCGGGCTACCTCGCGGACCGGGTCAGCAGGAAGTGGACCAAAGTCATCTCCGGCACCGTCTACGTCGTCGGCGCGCTGGGCTGTGCGCTCTCGGTGAGCACCGGCATGCTGATCGGCTTCCGGTTCCTGCTCGGCCTGTCGGTCGGGACGGCGTCGTTCGTCTCGCCCCTCTACATCTCCGAGGTCTCCCCACCGCGCGTGCGGGGAGGTCTCGTCTCGTTCAACCAGATGGCGATCGTCTGCGGGATCCTGCTCGCCTACATCGTGAACTTCGTGTTCCGTGACTTCCCCGACCAGTGGCGCTGGATGCTCGGAGTCGCCGCCATTCCCGGAGCAGTACTGGCGGTCGGGATGCTCACGGTCCCTCACACGCCCCGCTGGCTGACGCTGGTCGGCCGTGAGGACGAGGCCCGGGAGGTGCTCGAGGAGCTGAGGTCCGGCGACGACAAGGCTGACCCCGACCAGGAGATGGAGGACATCAAGGAGGCCAACGAGCAGGAGCGCTCGACCACCGTCCGCACCCTGCTCGAGCCCCGCCTACGCGCCGCGCTCCTGGTGGGGATCGTGCTGGCCGTGGCCCAGCAGTTCGTCGGAGTGAACACGGTGATCTACTACGCGCCCACGATTCTCAGCGACACGGGCCTCACCAACTCCGCCGCTCTGGCCAGCACCATGATCGTGGGCGTCACCAACGTCGTCTTCACCGTCGTCGCCGTCCTCCTCCTGGACAAGGTGGGACGCGGTGCCCTTCTCCTGACCGGGAGCGTCGTCCTGCTGGTCGCCCTGGTCGTCCTGGGGATCTACTTCACCTCCCCCACTCTCCAGGCCGACTACGGGTGGCTCGCGCTGGCCGGGCTGGTGCTGTTCATCGCCGGCTTCGCGATCGGGCTCGGTCCGGTCTTCTGGCTGATGATCTCGGAGATCTACCCGATCGGCGTGCGCAGCAAGGCCATGTCCGTCTGCACGATCGTGAATTGGGGGGCGAACTTCCTGGTGGCGCAGACCTTCCTGACCCTCAGCGGTGCGATCAGTCGTCAGGGCGTGTTCTTCCTGTACGCCGGCCTGGCGGTCCTGGCGATCGGGTTCTTCATCAAGTGGGTACCCGAGACGAAGGACAAGTCCCTGGAGACCCTCCAGGAGGAGCTGACGCACTAGGACGTGGAGTCAGCCGCGCAACGCCGGGAGGAGCTCCCCCTCGGCGACCTTCAGGAAGTCGCCTTGCGACTCGTCCCCGATCTGGACCAGGGCGATGTCGGTGAAACCGGCGTCCTCGAACTCGCGTACGGCGGCGACGATGGGGTCCAGCTCGGGGCCACACGGGATCGAGTCGGCGATGTCGTCCTTGGTCACGAACTGCGACGCCCCGGCAAAGGCGTCGGTGCCCGGGAGCTCGGCGTTCACCTTCCATCCGCCACCGAACCACCGGAAGAGCTCATGGGCGCGGTCGAGACATGCGTCGCGGTCCTCGCCCCAGCACACGGGGAGCTGGCCGACCTTCCTGCCGGGTGTCGTGTCGACCACGTCGTCCCACAGACGCACCAGGTCAGCTCGGGGCTCGACCGCGATCAAGTGGTCCGCGACGGGTGCGAAGGTCCGCACCGACTGCTCGCCGGAGACGGCCACACCGGTCGGCACCGGGGTCACCGGTAGATCCCACAGCTTCGCGGAGTCCACCCGGTAGTGGTCACCGGCGAAGTCGACGTACCCACCGCGGAGGAGCGAGGTGATGATCGTCAGCGCTTCCCGGAGCATCTCGTGCCGGACGTTGACCGGCGGCCAGCCGGCACCGATCACATGCTCGTTCAGGTTCTCCCCCGCCCCCAACCCGAGGGTGAACCGTCCCTCGCTGAGCAGGCCGACAGTCGCCGCCTTCTGGGCGACGATCGCCGGGTGGTACCGCATCGTCGGGCAGGTCACGTAGGTCATCAGCCCCACCCGCTGGGTCACCTGCGTCACGGCTCCGAGCACGCTCCAGGCGTACGACGCGTGCCCCATGGCGTCGAGCCACGGGAAGTAGTGGTCGCTGATCACCTCGAAGTCGAACCCGGCGCGCTCGGCGGCTGCGGCATGTCCGACGAGCTCACGGGGGCCGGACTGCTCGGTCATCAGGGTGTAGCCGTACGTCATACCTGCGCCTGTACCCCTGGGCACGAACCCGCATGAGCGCTCGCCCAGGGGACGCCGCTCATGCAGGCCCTAGAGCTCAGACTGGACCCCGGCGAGCAGCTGCCGGGCCATCACGATCCGCTGCACCTGGTTCGTGCCCTCGTAGATCTGGGTGATCTTCGCGTCGCGCATCATCCGCTCGACGGGGTAGTCGCGGGTGTAGCCGTAGCCACCGAGCACCTGCACGGCGTTGGTGGTGACCTCCATCGCGACGTCGGACGCGAAGCACTTGGCGGCCGCACCGAAGAACGTCAGGTCCGCGTCGCCCCGCTCGGAGCGGCCGGCCGCGGCGTAGGTGAGCTGGCGGGCCGCCTCGACCTTCATCCCCATGTCCGCGAGCAGGAACTGCAGCCCCTGGAACTCGCTGATCGAGGTGCCGAACTGGCGGCGCTCCTTCGCGTACCCCAGCGCGAAGTCCAGGGCGCCCTGGGCGACTCCGACGGCCTGGGCGGCGATCGTGACCCGCGTGTGGTCGAGAGTCTTCATCGCGGTCTCGAACCCGGTGCCCTCGGCGCCGATCATCCGGTCGGCCGGGATGCGCACGTGGTCGAGGTACACCTCGCGGGTCGGGCTGCCCTTGATCCCGAGCTTCTTCTCCTTGGCGCCGAACGTCACACCCTCGTCCGACTTCTCCACCACGAATGCCGAGATCCCGCGGCTGCGCTTGTCGGGATCGGTCACCGCCATCACGGTGTAGAAGTCGCTCACCCCCGCGTTGGTGATCCAGCGCTTGACGCCGTTCAGCACCCAGTCGTCGCCCTCACGGACGGCTCGGGTCTTCATCGCAGCGGCGTCAGACCCGGCCTCCGGCTCGGAGAGGCAGTAGGAGAAGCCTCCCTCACCCGCCGCGAGCCTGGTCAGGTAGTGCTTCTTGAGCTCTTCGGAGCCGCTGATCATCAGCGGCAGCGATCCCAGCTTGTTGACCGCCGGGATCAGGCTCGAGCTCATGCAGACCCGAGCGACCTCCTCGATCACCAGGACCGTCGCGAGGGCGTCCGCCCCGGCTCCGCCGTACTCCTCGGGCACGTGTGGCGCGTGGAAGTCGGCCTGCTGCAGGGCCTTCGCCGCCTCCTCCGGGTAGCGCGCCTCCTGATCCACGTCCGCGGCGTACGGCGCAACCTTGGCCGCGCACAGGTCCCGCACCGCCTCACGGATCGCGCGATGCTCCTCCGAGAGCGCATACAGGGGGAAGTCGTTCATGGTCGGGATTCTACGGTTGGGGTATGGCGGAGCTTCGTGAGCAGGAGGTGACCTACCTCGTCGCCCCGGACTGGGCCGTGCCCGACCTGGCTCCGGCCCTCGACAGCGGGTGTCGCCTGGAGGTCTGCGAGCACCGGCTCGAAGCGACGTACCTCGACACGGCCGAGCAGACGCTGCGGTGGCTCGGGGTGACTCTGCGTCATCGACAAGGCGGGGACGACGCCGGCTGGCACCTCAAGATTCCCGCGGGTGAGGCGAGGACCGAACTCCAACACCGGTCCGACGACTCACGGCCGCCCGCCGTGCTGCTCGACCGCCTCCGTGGGGTGATCGAAGGTGATGACCTGCAGCCTGTGGCGACCGTCGTCACCCACCGGGTGGCGCATCGGATCCTCTCGCCGCTCGGGCAGCTGGTCGTCGAGGTGGCCGACGACCGGGTCGAAGGCGCTGACGTCGCGTCCTCGGAGACAACGGCGTGGCGCGAGGTCGAGACCGAGCTCGGGCCGGCCGGGGACGAGAAGGCTCTCGACAGGTTGGGCAAGCTCTTGACAGAGAGCGGTGCCGACCGCCGAGGGACGACGCTCAAGCTGGACCGCGTACGCGGGCCGTTGGACGGAGGGGGCGACGACTCCCTGTCGGCGTACCTGCGGGCGCATTGCCGTGCCGCCCTGCTCGGCGAGATCGGGCTGCGGGGGACCATCGACGTCGACGGCATTCACGACACCCGCGTCGCGATCCGCCGGATCCGGAGCGTCCTGCGGCTCTTCGCTCCGCTGCTCGAGGACCGAGCCATCGCCGCGGACGACGAGCTGCGCTGGTTCGCGGGGCTGTTCAGCGACATCCGCGATGCCGACGTCATGCGCGCACACCTTCAGCGCAAGGTGGCCTCGCTGCCACCGGACCGGGTGTTCGGGCCCGTCCGCCAGGAGATCGAGGACGCGATCGCCGGCGACCGTGACCGGGGCATCGACCGGTGGCGGGAGGCGGGTGCCGGCGCGCGCTATCGGCTCGTGACGGCCTTGCTCGCCACATGGCTCCGCTCCCCTCCGCTGCGGGCGCGGCCACTGTCGGACGACGAGCTCCGCCGTCGCGGCGCGAAGATCCTCCGGAAGGCACGCCGCAAGGTACGCCGGCGACTCGCGTCGGCAGGCGACGACCCGGTGCGCGTGCATGCCGCGCGCAAGGCCACGAAGCGGCTCCGGTACGCCGCCGACCTGCTCACTCCGGTCATCCCGGAGGCGGCGGTTCTGGCCGAGCGGGCGAAGGAGCTGCAGACCGTGCTCGGCGACCACCAGGACCTCGTCGTGGAGGCCGCGTTCCTGCGGTACCTGGCCGCCCGCTACGGCGCCCGACCCGAGCACAACGGCTTCACCTACGGGCTGCTCATGGCGAGCGCCGAGGGAGAGGCGGCCGAGATCCGCGAGCGCCTGGGCCGGATCTAGGCCACCGCTGCTGCGACCCGGCTCTGGACCGAGGCCAGCCCGACGGCGCCGGCGGCGCAGGCCGCCCAGAGGACCGCAGGCCCGCCGGCCGCGACCAG
>JAFMQY010000253.1 GCA_017354415.1 Nocardioides sp. | reverse complement strand
AAGTACTTCCCGCTGTTCCCGCAGTACTACGGCGGCGTCGTGATGGCGCACGGCTCGCAGATCCAAGGCATGGCCGACGACAGCGCGCTGGGCATGCCCACCTGGAACACCATGTGGGTCAGCCAGTAACGAGCGCGGCCACGGCGTCGGCGCACCCCCAGGAGAGGGTGACGCCGGCGCCGCCGTGGCCGTAGCAGTGGATGACCTCTCCCACCCGCTCCAGCCGCACCTCCGGACGCGCCGGCCTCAGGCCCACCTGGTGGTGCAGGACCTGTGCCTTGCCTGCCTCGGGCACCAGCGTGCTCGCGCGCTGCAGGATGTCCTCCGCGACTTCTTCCGACGGCCGGCGATCCCACTCCCCCACGTGGTCGGTGCCGCCGAGCACGACGTCGGTGGTCCGCGGGATGACGTACGTCGGCCCGTCCTCGGCCAGCCACCACTTGTCGAGGCCCCACTGCTCGACCACCACCACCTGCCCCCGCACCGGCCTCGTCGTGGGATCTCCGGCGAGGACGCGTGAGCCGAGCCCGGAGCAGTTCACGACGAGCGGAGCCTCGGGCAGCCGGGCCAGGGCCATTCGGGTGACCGTGCCACCGGCGTCCTTGACCCGGCGTTCCAGCCAGCCTAGGTAGCGGGGCATGTCGACGACCGGCGCCACGAACGACCACCCGTCGGCGTACGGCGCCTCCGGCGCGACCCGCTCCAGGGACGGGACCGCATCGATCCACCACGGGTCGGAGGCGCGGTCGTGCAGGAACTCGGTACCACGGCGCATCGCGACGCCGTCCGCGCCCTCGTCGGCCAGCCGGGCGAACTCGGCGTACGCCGCCTTGCCCCACGCCGTGACCTTGTCCTGGGGGAACGCCAGGTAGGGGTACCAGAGCGCGGCCGCCACGCTGGAAGTCGTCTCCAGCGGGAGGTCGCGGGCCAGCACGTCGACCCGGTGCCCGGCCTCGAGCAGGCGCAGGGCGCAGCTGAGGCCGATCACCCCGGCCCCCACCACGACGATCCGATCCGGCCGCTCCGGCATGCGAACGAGTCTGCCGCACCGGGTAGGGTCACCGCCCGTGAGGCTGCGTCAATGAGGCTCGTGGTCGCCCGCTGCCAGGTCGACTACGCCGGTCGGCTCACCGCCCACCTGCCGATGGCGACGCGGGTGCTGATGATCAAGGCCGACGGGTCGGTGCTGATCCACTCCGACGGCGGCTCGTACAAGCCGCTGAACTGGATGTCACCGCCCTGCACCCTGCGCGAGGGCACGTCCGACGACGGCGTGACCCTGTGGACGGTCACCAGCCGGCCGTCGTCGGCGGGACCGGACGACACTCTGCGAATCCTGATCGAAGAGGTCTTCAGCGACACCTCGCACGAACTCGGCGTCGACCCCGGCCTGCAGAAGGACGGCGTCGAGAAGCACCTCCAGGAGCTGCTGGCGGAGCACCCGAGGACGCTCGGCCACGGGCTGACCCTGGTCCGGCGCGAGTTCCCTACCGCGATCGGCCCCGTCGACCTGATGTGCCGGGACGCCGCGGGCGCCTCCGTCGCTGTGGAGATCAAACGCCGCGGTGAGATCGACGGCGTCGAGCAGCTCACCCGCTACCTCGAGCTGCTCAACCGCGACCCTCTGCTCTCCCCGGTCCGTGGCATCCTCGCCGCCCAGGAGATCCGGCCCCAAGCACGAGTACTGGCCACGGACCGCGGCATCACCTGCGCGGTCGTCGACTACGACGCCCTCCGCGGGCTGGACAACGCCGAGGACCGGCTCTTCTGAGGGCGGCGGGGGCACACCGTCGCCCAACCGGCGAGGACTACGACGCGTCGGTCCTGCCGCCGTTGACCGGCGCGGGCGACGCGGTCTGGGCGTCCGAGCCGGAACGCAGGAGGGGCTCGGAGCGAGGCTCGTCCGACCCGGCCGGCAGCTCGGACTCATCGGCCTCGGACCCCGGCAGTCGCTTCTCCCCTGTCTCCGTGGTCCCGGAGATCGTGACCTCACCTCTCGCGGCGGCCTCGAAGAACCGGAGCATCTCCACCGGGAAGGGCAGCACCAACGTGGAGTTCTTCTCGGCAGCGACCTCGACCATGGTCTGCAACAGTCGCAGCTGGAGCGCAGCCGGCGTGGAGCTCATCGCGCGGGCGGCCATGGCCAGCTTCTCGGAGGCCTGGAGCTCGCCATCGGCGGTGATGACGCGCGACCGGCGTTCCCGCTCGGCCTCCGCCTGTCGGGACATGGAGCGTTTCATCGACTCCGGCAACGCCACGTCCTTGATCTCGACCCGGTCGATCTCGACGCCCCAGCCGGCGGCCGGGCTGTCCATCATGATCTCCAGCCCTTGATTGAGCTTCTCGCGGTTGGAGAGGAGGTCGTCCATCTCGCTCTTGCCGATGATCGAGCGCAGCGAGGTCTGGGCGACCTGCAGGATCGCGAACCTGTAGTCCTGCACCACCACCGCAGCGCGCCATGGGTCGATCACCCGGAAGTAGACGACGGCGTCGACCTTCACCGTCACGTTGTCGCGGGTGATGCCGTCCTGGGCCGGCACCGGGAGGGTCACGACCTGGACGTTGACCTTCGTCATCCGGTCCACGACCGGCACCAGCATGGTCAGACCGGGCTGGCGCACGCCGTGTTGGGCCCGGCCCAGCCGGAAGACCACCCCTCGCTCGATCTGCCGCACCACCCGAGCGCTCAGCCACCACGACACTGCCAGTGCCAGCGCGACACAGATCAGAACCAGTTCAAGGATGTGCATGTCGCCTCCTGTAGGAGCACACACCACTTCATTGCAGTTTACGCCGCCCGCGGGGAGGTCACGCCGCGTCGCGCTTCCCCTCCATGTCGGCGGCCTCGGCCGGCCTCGGCAGCCGGCCCGGCAGCAGGAAGGCGGCGGCCACCGCGCCGGCCAGGCAGAGCAGGCCCACCACGACGCACGCCGTGCTCAGACCCGCGAGGAACGAGTCGTGGAACGCCGACAGCAGACCTGCGTCGCGGGTCGCGATGACCGAAGCCACGCCGACGGAGTCCTGGGCGCTGGTGACCAAGGGCGCGGGCAGGGCCGAGAAGGCACCCGACCCGAGATGGGAGGCGAAGACCGACGAGAAGATCGAGCCGACCACCGCGACACCGAGCGTCCCGCCCAGTTCGCGTGTGGCATCGTTGACGGCCGAGCCGACCCCGGCCCTGGCGGGCGGGAGCACCAGCAGGATCGACTCGGTCGCGGGCGTGGAGATCAGCCCCATACCGAGTCCCATCATCACCATCTGCGGCACGATCACCGTCGGGTACGACGTGTCGACGCCGGTGGAGGAGATCCAGAGGAACGCCGCCCCGAACAGCACCAGTCCGGTCGTGACCACGATCTTGGTCCCGATCCGCGGTGCCAGCGCCGCCCCGATCACGGATGCGACGGCGATCGAGAGCGCGACCGGGAGGATCCGCGCACCGGTCGACAGCGCGCCGTACCCGCGGACGAACTGGAAGTACTGCGTCACCAGGAAGATGAAGCCGAACAGGGCGAAGAACGTGATCGTGACGGCTCCGCTCGCGGCGCTGAATCGGCGGTCACGGAACAGGGAGACGTCCAGCATCGGGTGCGGCGTACGGCGCTCGCGGACCACGAACCCGAACAGCAGCGCGGCTGCCGCGGCGAAGCCCCCCAGGGTCGATGCGGAGGACCAGCCCCGGGCCGGGGCCTCGATGATCGTGTAGGTGAGGGAGGCGAGCATCGCCACCGAGAGCACCAGTCCGGGAACGTCGAGCCGCGGCACCGAGGGATCGCGGGATTCGGGCACGAGCAGGTACGCCGCGCCGGCGGTGACGAGGGCGAGCGGGACCAGCGCCCAGAAGACACTCCCCCAGTAGAAGTGCTCCAGCAGCACGCCGCCGGTGATCGGTCCGGCCGCGACGCCGAGCCCCACCACGGCGCCCCAGACACCCAGGGCGGCGGCGCGCTCGCGGCGCTCGGGGAACGTGTTGCTGATGATCGAGAGCGTCGTCGGGAAGATCAGGGCGGCGAAGGCGCCCATCACGAAGCGGGTCGCGACCAGGGCGTCCGCGGAGGTGACCAGGGCACCGGCGGCGCTGGCGGCCGCGAAACCGAGCAGCCCGGTGATCAGCGCCGGGCGCCGGCCGACCTTGTCGGACAGGCTGCCCGCCGCGAGCACCAGGCCGGCGAAGGCGAGGTTGTAGGCGTCGACGACCCACTGCAGCTGCCGGGTGCCGGCCGACAGCTCGCGGGAGATCGAGGGAAGGGCGACGTTGACGATCGTGGTGTCGAGGTTGATGGCGAGCACGGCCGCGCAGACCGTGGCCAGGACCGCCGCTTTGTGAGTGGCTCGTGGGTGGCTCATCGGGTTCTCCGTCTCTCTGAGCGTCCGCGCCAATGTGGACACTGACAACATCACCATAACCAGGGATGTAACCACTGTCAACATCGCGTATCCTCAGCCCCGTGAGCAGCCGGCCCCAGCCGTACCACCACGGCAACCTGCGACCCGTCCTGGTCGACACGGCGGTCGAGCTCGCCCGCAGCACCGGCCCCGACGGCGTCGTCCTGCGCGAAGTCGCGCGCCGGGCCGGC
>JAFMQY010000130.1 GCA_017354415.1 Nocardioides sp. | reverse complement strand
TCCGGCTGACGTTCGTCACGGACTACCCCAGGACCCGCGCCAGGAACCGGCGGGTGCGCTCCTCGCGGGGTTCGCTGTAGATCTGTGCCGGTGGGCCCTGCTCGAGGATCCGGCCCTCGTCGAGGAAGCAGACCGTCGTGGCCACGTCGCGGGCGAAGGCCATCTCGTGGGTGGCCAGGATCATCGTCGTCCCCTGCTCGGCCAGCTCGCGGACGATCGTCAGCACCTCGCCGACGAGCTCCGGGTCCAGCGCGGCCGTGATCTCGTCGAGCAGCAGCAAGGTGGGCTGGGTGCAGAGCGCCCGGACCAGCGCGGCCCGTTGCTGCTGACCGCCGGACATCCGGTCCGGGTGCTTGTCGGCCTGGTCCGCCAGGCCGAAGCGTGCCAGCAGGTCGCGCGCCCGCTGCTCCGCCTCCCCCTTCCGTACGCCGTGCACCCGGCGCGGCGCCAGGGTGCAGTTGTCGAGCACAGTCATGTGGGGGAACAGGTTGTAGGCCTGGAAGACCATCCCGATCCGGCTTCGCACCTCACGCCGGTCGACCCGTGGGTCGGACACCTCCCGCCCCTCGAACTCGATCACCCCGTCGTCGATGTCCTCGAGGAGGTTCAGACACCGCAGGAGCGTGGACTTGCCGGACCCCGAGGCCCCGATCAGACAGATCACGTCGTGCGGCTGCACGGTCAGGTCGACGTCGGCGAGCACGACCTTGTCGCCGTACGACTTGCGCAGGTCGGTCACCTCGAGGAGCGCCTCGGTCACAGCACACCCGCTCGTTCTCGCTGCATCGCCCGGCGCTGCAGGTGGTCGGTCAGCCGCGCCAGCGGCACCGTGAGCACCACGAAATAGCCCGCCACCACGACGTACGGCGTGTAGTTGAAGTTGTAGTTCGCGTAGTCCTGGGCCGCGAACAGCGCCTCGAACAGCCCGGCCGCACCCACGAGGGCGGTGTCCTTCTGCAGGCTGATGAAGTCGTTGAGCAGCGGCGGTACGACGCGCCGCACCGCCTGGGGCACGACGACGTACCTCATCGCCTGAGCGCGACTGAGACCCAGCGCGTCGGCGCTGGCCACCTGCGAGGGATGGACCGACTCGATGCCCGAGCGGATCACCTCGGCGACGTAGGCGCCGTACGAGAGAACCAGCGCGACCAGGCCCCAGAAGAACGCGGAGTTGGGCACACCCTGCAACTGCAGGGACGGCACCCCGAACACCAGCATGAAGACCAGCAGGATCGTCGGCACGCCCCGGAAGATGTCGGTATAGAGGACCGCGAGCACGCGCAACGGCAGGAGAACGGGCGCCTTCGACTGCCGGACCAGGGCCACCGTCAGGGCCAGGGCCAGGATCAGCACCTCGCCCACGAGGAACAGAACGACGTTGTACTTCCAGAACGCGTGCCAGATGGACGGGAACGCCGCCTTGGCGTCCGGCCAGCTCAAGAAGGTGGCCCGGAACGTCGGCCATCCTGGGGACGACACGACGCCGCCGATGACCAGACCCAGGAAGACGACCGTCGCCGCGGTGGCGACGAGGATGTGCCGCCGGCGAAGGGTACGGCGCACCTCTTCCCGCTCGCGTTCTCGAGCGCTGGGCTGCCAGGCCCCTTCGGGCACACCGTTCACGGCAGGGCTCACGGCTGGCTCACTGCAGGACGGGAACGCTCACGGTCTCGCTGAGCCACTTCTTCTCGATCGCGTCGAGCGTGCCGTCGCTCTTCATCTCCGCAAGCGCCTGGTTGACGCACCCCACGAGCGGGTTCCCCTCCTGGAACAGCATCCCGAACTGCTCGGGGCTGCCGCTCTGCTGCTGGAACTGGCCGACGATGGTCGCCTGCGGGATCTGCACGGCCGTGATGTAGAACGCGGTCGGCAGGTCGGCGACGATCGCGTCGACCTGGTGGTTGATCAGCGCCTGCTTGGCCGCGTTGGTGTCCTGGAACACCAGCGGCTCGGACGTCGGCTGGATGTCGTTGCGGATGGCGGTCAGCGAGGTGGTGCCGGTCTGGGCGCCCAGCTTGTACTTCTTCAGCTCGGCGAGCGTGGTGGCCTGGGCGATCGGCGAGTCCTTGAGCGCGATCAGGGCCTGGGCCGCCCTGTAGTAGCCGTCGGAGAAGTCGACCACCTTGGCCCGCTGCGGGGTGATCGAGATCTGGTTGATGTCGAAGTCGAAGTTCTTCTGCCCGGGTGCGTAGGAGTTGTTGAACCGCTCCTTGGTCCATGTCACCTGGTCCTTGCTGAAGCCCATCCGCTTCGCGACCTCGTAGGCGACGGCGGACTCGAAGCCCTGCCCGTTGCTCGGGTCGTTGTGGCGGAACCACGGGTCGTACGCCGGGGAGTCCGTCGCGACGGTCAGCTTGCCGTGGGTCAGGGTCTTGCCCTGGGCACACTGAGCGGGGGTCTGGTTGGCGTTGGCAGTGGTGTCTTTGGCCGTCGAGCTCGCCTGCGGCGCGCACCCGAGCGCGAGGAGCATGAGGGGAACCAGGACGGCAGCCGTTCGAGGCGTGCGCATGGCGCAGATCGTACGGCGTACCCCGACTCAGTGATGGGCCGCGTGCTCCTCCTGGAACCGGTGCACCACCGCGTGGCCCCTCCCGCGCTCGATCAGCCAGCGGTTCATGGGAACCGCGGCCACGAACGCGACCGCCAGAGAAAGCGCCAGTGACCACCAGAACAGCCCCGACAGAAGGCCGGCGGCCATCGCTCCCGGCACCAGGAGCAGGAACGCGTTGTCGACGATCTCCATGGTCAGGATCGAGACGGTGTCGCTGGCCAGGGCGGCCTGGAACGCGGTGCGCTGGGTGGCCCCCATCCGGCGTACGCCGGTGTAGGTCAACGCGTATCCGAACACGAACGCCAGGGCCACCGAGAGCACGATCGTCCCGCCGTTCCCCCACCCCCACCAGGTGGCCAGCACCATCCCGGCGATCTCCCCGATCGCACAGCCGGTGAGGCAGTGCCGGGTCGCCGTGATCGCCATCCGCCAGCTCGAGCTCATCCGTAGAGTTATACCCCCGAGGGGTATCTGACGCAAGGGCTTGGTCTCTCTAGACTCCCCGCATGCACATGACCTCGCGCACGCGCTCGGCCATGACGTGCGCATCGGGCGGCCGCCACTCACCGCCGGGATCGGGTTCGGCGGCGGTTGCCTGCCCAAGGACATCCGGGCCTTCGTCCACCGGGCCGGCGAGCTCGGCGTCGAGGACGCGATGACCATCCTGCGCCACGTCGACGACATCAGCCAGCGGCAGCGCGAGCGGGTCGTGAGCGTTGCCCAGGCGATGGTCGGCGGGGCCCTCTCGGGTGCCCGGATCGCCGTCTGGGGGCGGCGTTCAAGCCGGACAGCGACGACGTCCGCGACTCCCCGGCACTGTGGATCGCGGGCCAGCTCCCGCTGCGTGGTGCCCAGGTGCGCATCTTCGACCCGCACGCCGCCGATGCCGCCCAGGCGTTGTTCCCGACGCTGTCGTACGCCGACTCCGCCATCGACGCCTGCCGGGACGCGGACCTGGTCCTGCACCTGACCGAGTGGCCGGAGTTCCGGGTCGATCGCCCCCGCCGACCTCGAGAGCGTCGTCGCGCAGCACCGGATCTTCGACGGTCGCAACGTGCTCGACCTCGACACCTGGCGTTCGGCCGGGTGGGCCGCCCGCTCCATGGGGAGGCCCTGACATCGCGTCCGTGGTCGAGCGGCCGAGCTGCTGGGAGAGGACGAGTCGACACCGCGGCGTCCGGGTCTCGACACCGGCTCGCTGGCGCTCGCCGGGCTCGACCACCGAAGAGTTTCAGTTGTCCGGCGGCTGCTGCCTGATCGTCTCGGCGTACCAGTCGAAGGACCGCTTCGGGGTCCGCTCCAGCGTGTCGTAGTCGACGTACACGAGACCGAAGCGCTGACGGTAGCCCTCGGCCCACTCGAAGTTGTCCATCAGCGACCAGGTGTAGTACCCGCGTACGTCGACCCCAGCACGGACCGCGACCGCGATCGCGCGGAGATGGGCGTCGAGATAGTCGATCCTGGCCCGGTCGTCCACGACGCCGGCCTCGTCCGGCGCGGTCGCATAGGAGCAGCCCGACTCGGTGATGATGATCGGCGGCAGCGCCGCGCGGTAGCGGGCGCGCAGTGTGATCAGCCACTCCCGCAGCGCGTCCGGGACGACCGGCCAACCGAAGTCGGTGGTCGGGTAGCCGACGATGTCCAGCACCTCGAACGGCATCGGGGCGTCCTCTGCCGCCGCCGCGATCCGTCGCGGGTTGTAGTAGTTCACGCCGTAGAAGTCGAGTGGCTGCCGGATGGTCGCCAGGTCGCCCGCCCGCACCGCCGGCTCGAGCAGCGGCACGATGTCCTGGGGGTACCGGCCGAACAGCATCGGCTCGGCGAACATCCCGTTCCACAGCGCGTCGAACAGCTTCGATGCGCCGACGTCGGCCTCGTCCTCGCTCGCCGGCCACATCGGCGCGTGGTTGTTCGCGCAGCCGATGCTGGAGGCGCCCGTGGCGCGCAGCGCGATCGCCGCGCGGCCATGGGCGAGCAGCAGGTGGTGGGCCACCGGGAGAGCCTCGAAACCCAGGGTCCTGCCGGGTGCGTGCCCGCCTGTGGCGTAGCCGCGCATCATGACCACGTTCGGCTCGTTGACCGGGATCCAGTGCTCGACCCGGTCGGACAGTCGTTCGCCGACCAGCGCGGCGTACTCCGCGAAGCGCTCGGCCGTGTCCCGGCGCAGCCACCCGCCGTCGTCCTCGAGCGCCTGAGGCAGGTCCCAGTGGTAGAGCGTTGCCATCGGTTGGATGTCGCGTGCGAGAAGCCCGTCGACCAGTCGCTCGTAGAAGTCCAGCCCCTTGGGGTTCGCCGGGCCGGAGCCGGTCGGCTGGATGCGTGGCCACGCGATCGAGAAGCGGTATCCCCCGAGACCGAGCTGCTGCATGAGGTCGAGGTCCTCGTCGAGGCGGTGGTAGTGATCGCACGCCACGTCGCCGGTCGCGCCGTCCGCCACCCGTCCCGGCTCGTGGCTGAACGTGTCCCAGATGCTCGGGCCCCTCCCGTCCTCGGTGGCGGCGCCTTCGATCTGGTACGCCGCCGTGCTGGCGCCGAAGCGGAAGCCCGGTGGGAGGAGGGGGTGCGGCACGGGGATCATTCTGTCTGTGACCGTCGTGGTTCGGAGGGGAATGGACCGGTTCGTGAGCAGCGAGCCCGGTCGGCAGACCCGGCACTCGTTCTCGTTCGGCGCGTCGTACGACCCGGAACGGGTGTCGTTCGGACCACTCATCGCGCTGAACGACGACGTGCTCGGGACCGGCGCCGGGTACGACGTCCACGAGCACGCGGACGTCGTACTGGTGACCTGGGTGGTGTCCGGGACGCTCGAGCACCGCGACGCGTCGGGTACGTCGACCCAGGGCGCCGGCGATCTCGCCATCACCCGGGCCGGCACCGGGATCACGCACAGCGAGCGAGCGGCCGGCGGCGTGACCCGCTTCGTGCAGGCGTGGCTGCGACCGGAGGAGGCGGGTGGCGAGCCGTCCCGGCGGGTCACCACGCCGGACCTCTCGGATGGTGACCTGGCGACGGTCGCGACCGCGGACGACCTCAGTGTGCCGGGCGCGACGCTGCGGATCGCCGAGCTCCCCCGTGGAGCGTCCGCGAAGATCCCGGCCGCAGCCCTGTGCTACGTCTTCGTGTCCTCGGGTGCGCTCGCCCGGTCCAGCCTGGCCGAGCCGCTTGCCGCGGGTGACGCTTTCGAGATCCGCGACGAGCCGGCGCGGACGGTCACGGCCGCGGTCGACACCCAGCTGCTGGTCTGGTCCTTCGCGGAGTGATCTTGCTCGCCCGCCGGGTGCGGACCGCGCGTCGAGCCGCCGTCGTCGTGTGGCGACACTCGGGCCCACGCAGGCCACGCTTCGTCAAATCGGCCGTTCCCTCTCCCCAACCGGGGCCCGAGGCCGTACCGTCAGACCATGCTCGAGCCCAGGGGGGCGGACTCAAGCATGTCCGAACCCGCGAGGAACGACTCCGCCCGTGATGTGAAGCAGGCCCGCGACGCTCTGTTGCAGGGCCGGATCGGCGACGCCTTGGACCTCGTCGACCGCACGCGTCACGACCCGGATCTCGACGATGACGGCCAGGCCTCCCTGGCCTTGACCGGTCTGCTCGCCAAGCTCGCGCTCGGCGACCTCCGTGGGGCCGCGTCGTACTCCAAGGACCTGGTCAACCTGCTGCGGATCCACGGCCGGGTCGCGGCCGCGGCCAACTTCGGGCTCGGGGAGTTCTCGGCCGCGCGCGGCCTGGAGGACCAAGCGGTCGCCTACTACCGGCGCAGCGGAGTGGAGCACGGCGCGTCGGGGAACCACGTCTGGATCCCGTGGCGCAGCGGTCTGGCGCTCATGATCGGCGGCCACGGCGAGACCGTCACCGCGAACGAGCTCGTCGAGGAGGAGCTCGCCCACGCCCGCAGCCTGGACATGCCGTACGCCGTGGCCTACGCGTTGCGCACGCAGTCGGCGGTCGCGCCGACCGAGCTGCGGGTCGGGCTCCTCGGCGAGGCCCTCGACGTGCTGGACGGCTGCACCGCGGCCAGGCTCGACGCGCAGATCCGGACCGACCTCGCCGGCTGGCTGCTGCTGCTGCGGCCCGAGGAGTCCACTCGCGCGATCGACCTGCTGCGCACCGCCGAGAAGTACGCGCGCCAGGAGGAGCTGACTCCGCTGCTGTCTCGCGTCCGGTGGCTGCTCGAGCGCCTCGGTGAGGCTCCCGACGGCGAGCTGCCCGGGCGACTGGCCGAGCTGAGCACTGCCGAGCGACGAGTGGCCCGGCTGGTGGTCGCCGGCAGACGCAACCGCGAGATCGCCGCCGAGCTGGGAGTGAGCGTGAAGTCCGTCGAGTGGCACGTCTCCCACATCCTGCGGAAGCTCTCGATCACCTCGCGCCAGGACCTCGCGGACGCTCTGGCCCAGCCCCGCCAGCCGCGATAGGGATGCCGGTCGGGTTCAGGTGGTCCACCGAACCCGTCAGACCGGGATCGCGACGTACGTCGTGTCGAGGTACTCCTCGATCCCCTCGAAGCCGCCCTCGCGACCGAAGCCGCTCGCCTTCACGCCCCCGAACGGCGCGGCCGGGTTGGACACGAGACCGGTGTTCACCCCGACCATGCCGTACTGGAAGGCCTCGGCGACCTTGATCGTCCGGGCGAGGTCGCGGGTGTAGACGTAGGACGCCAGGCCGTACTCGGTCGCGTTGGCCAGCTCGATCGCCTCCTCGTCGGAGGAGAACGTCGTGATGGGCGCGACGGGGCCGAAGATCTCCTCGTTCACGATCCGCGAACCGGCCGGTACGCCGAGCAGCACGGTCGGCTGGAAGAAGTGGCCCGGTCCGTCGGGCGCCGACCCGCCGGTGACCAGCTCGGCACCGTCGTGGACGGCGTCGGTGACCAGCTGCGCGACCGAGTCGACGGCGTCGGCGTTGATCAGCGGGCCGACGTCGGTACCGGCGTCCTGGCCGCGACCGGTCCGCAGCGCACCCATCCGCTGACCGAGCAGGTCGGCGAACTCGGCGGCCACCGACTCGTGCACGAGGAACCGGTTGGCAGCGGTGCAGGCCTCGCCCATGTTGCGCATCTTGGCGATCATCGCGCCGTCGACAGCGGCCTCGACGTCGGCATCCTCGAAGACCACGAACGGCGCGTTGCCGCCGAGCTCCATCGACATCCGCTGGAGCTCGTCGGCCGACTGCCGGACGAGCACCTTGCCGACCGGGGTCGACCCGGTGAAGCTCACCTTGCGGAGCCGTTCGTCGGCCATCAGCGTCGCGCTGAGCGACTTCGAGTCCGACGTGGTGACGACGTTGAGCACGCCGCCGGGCAGCCCGGCCTCGGTCAGCGTGTTCGCCAGCGCCAGCATCGTCAGCGGCGTGAGCTCGGCGGGCTTGACGATCATGGTGCAGCCGGCGGCGATGGCCGGGCCGATCTTGCGGGTCCCCATCGCCAGGGGGAAGTTCCACGGGGTGATGAACAGGCACGGCCCGACCGGCTTACGGATCGTCAGCAGCCGGGAGCCGCCGGCCGGCGCCTGCATCCAGCGCCCGTGCACCCGGACGGCCTCCTCGGAGAACCACCGGAAGAACTCCGCGCCGTAGGTCACCTCCCCCTTGGCCTCGGCCAGGGTCTTGCCCATCTCCAGGCTGAGCAGCTCGGCGAAGTCGTCCGCCTGGTCCATGATCGCGTCGAACGAGCGGCGCAGGATCTCCCCGCGCTCACGCGGCGCCGACGCCGCCCACTCGGTCTGGGCGGCCACCGCGGCGTCCAGCGCCGCCATCGCGTCCGAGGTGTCGCCGTCCGCCACATCCGTGATCACCGACTCGTCCGCCGGGTCGTGGACCTCGAACCTCTTCCCCGAGCCGGATTCGCGCCACTGACCACCGATGAAGAGCCCACGCGAGCCCGTCTTCGCCAAGAGGTCCAGTCCAGTCATGGACTCAGCCTGTCACTGGGTCAAAGTTTGGGAAAAGTGTTCACGCTGCCGTCCCGACTCTGACACGCTTCAGTCATCGGCTGGGGGCATGCACCCGGACGATAACGAGCCCCTCGTTGACCCCATGCTGCGAGGGGCTCACCCCTCATCTTGTGGGTCGGCGGGTGCCCCCTCGGTCCCGGCACCGCCATTCCGGGACCCCCGCCCCTTGAACTCGCGGCCGGACAGGAGTTGTTTGGTCTCCATCGTTTCGACGCGGCGGTCGGACGGCCGCAGCCGGATTCTGGAGGCAGACCATGGTGGACAAGGCAGGCGGCCGTAGACCAGCCGGGCAAGATCTCGGGGCGAGCAGCCCCGACCGGATCCGCAACGTGGTGCTGGTCGGACCAGGCGGCTCCGGCAAGACCACGCTGGTCGAGTCGCTGCTCGCCTCCGCCGGAGCGATCCCACGAGCGGGGACGATCCAGGAAGGGTCCACCGTCTGCGACTTCGAGGAGTCGGAGAAGTCCCATGAGCGCTCGATCTCGCTGGCCATCGCACCTGTGGTCCATCGCGAGACCAAGATCAACTTCGTGGACACGCCGGGGTACGCCGACTTCGTCGGTGAGGTCCGGGCGGGGCTCCGCGCCACGGACTGTGCGCTGTTCGTGATCGCGGCCAGTGACGCGGTCGACGACGCCACCTCCGCGCTGTGGCGGGAGTGTGCCGAGGTCGGGATGCCTCGGGCCGTGGTGATCACCAAGCTCGACCAGGCCCGGGCCGACTACGACGGAGTCCTCGCGGCCACTCAGGCGGCGTTCGGCGACAAGGTTCTCCCCCTCTACGTGCCCACCCGCGGCGGCGACGGTGAGGTGACCGGTTTGGTGGACCTGATGACCGATGACGGCGAGCACGACGACCTCCGCGGCGCGCTGATCGAGGGCATCATCGAGGAGTCCGAGGACGAGACCCTGATGGACCGCTACCTCGGCGGCGAGGAGATCTCCCACGAGGCCCTCACCGAGGACCTCGAGACGGCCGTGGCCCGCGCCAGCTTCCACCCCGTCGTACCCGTGTGCTCGCTCACCGGGGTCGGCTGCGCCGAGCTTCTCGACCTCGCCGTCGACGGCTTCCCATCGCCGCTGGAGCACCCGTCCCCCGACGTGTTCACGCCGGCCGGCAAGGACGCCGAGCCGATCGAGGGCGACCCGAAGGGCGTGCTCGTCGCCGAGGTCGTGAAGACCTCGAGCGACCCCTACGTCGGCCGGGTCAGCCTGGTCCGCGTCTTCTCCGGCACCCTCACCGCCGACGACCCCGTGCACGTCTCCGGCCACTTCACCTCGTTCTTCTCCGACTCGACACACGAGGACCACGACGAGGACGAGAAGATCGGCTCGCTGTCCTACGCGTTCGGCGGCACCCATGTGGTGGCGACGGAGGTCGTCGCCGGCGACCTGTGCGCGATCGGCAAGCTGAGCCGGGCCGAGACCGGCGACACCCTGTCGTCGATCGACGAGCCGCGCGTGCTGCGTCCGTGGTCGATGCCCGAGCCATTGCTCCCCGTGGCGATCGTGGCCAAGAGCAAGGCCGACGAGGACAAGCTCTCCCAGGCGCTCGGTCGCCTCGCCGCCGAGGACCCGAGCCTGCGCGTCGAGAACAACGCCGAGACCCACCAGCTGGTCCTGTGGTGCATGGGCGAGGCACATGCCGACGTCCTCATCGCTCGCCTCGCCGACCGGTACGCCGTACACGTCGACACGGAGCCGTTCCTGGTGTCGCTGCGCGAGACGTTCGGCGGGCCGGGCAAGGGGCTCGGGCGGCACGTGAAGCAGTCCGGCGGCCACGGGCAGTACGCCGTGTGCCACATCGAGGTCGAGCCGCTGCCCGAAGGCGGGGGCTTCGAGTTCGTGGACAAGGTCGTCGGCGGCGCCGTACCCCGGCAGTTCATCCCGTCGGTGGAGAAGGGCGTCCGCGCCCAGATGGAGAGGGGCGTGCGGGCGGGCTATCCCATGGTCGACCTGCGGGTCACCCTCACGGATGGCAAGGCGCACAGCGTCGACTCCTCCGACATGGCCTTCCAGATGGCCGGTGCTCTCGCCCTGCGCGAGGCTGCGGCGGGCACGACCGTGACGATGCTCGAACCGTACGACGAGGTGGCCGTCGTGGTCCCCGACGACCACGTCGGCGCCACGATGAGCGACCTCTCCTCGCGCCGGGCCCGGCTGCTCGGCACCGACAAGGTCGGCGACGACCGGACCGTGATCAACGCCGAGGTGCCTCAGACCGAGCTGGTCCGCTACGCCGTCGACCTGCGCTCCTCGACCCACGGCTCCGGCTCGTTCACCCGGACCTTCGGTCACTACGAGGCGATGCCCGAGGACGTCGCCCGCAACGTCGCCCCCCGCGAGCGGTAGGGGTTCTGTCGGGGTTGTCGGGATCCCCGGTGAACCGGGGATTCCGGCGCTTCTCAGCCGTTGCAACCCCCCAGGAGCGACAGGAATGCCTCGTGCCTGGGGCAGGTGTGGTCGGTGGGAACGACGGCCGGGCGGATCAGCGCCCCAGCAGCCCATGTATGACGTCAGCACTGAGCGCACCGCGTCAGGCGTGCGGCATGCCGCTGTCGAGTCCGCGCGCGAACCACTGACCGCCGCCGGCGGTGCGCCAGGCAAACGTCACCACGGACGAGCGGACCGCGGGGACCGTCGACGACGTAGAGTCCCTCGAAGCACAACTGCCAGGTCAACGCCCCACCGGCGAACACCACCG
>JAFMQY010000129.1 GCA_017354415.1 Nocardioides sp. | reverse complement strand
AAGCCCTACGAGGAGTCCGTCCACGTGCCCTTGGTCGTGCGAGGCCCCGGGTTCCGCGGTGGCGGTTCGGCGCACCAGACGGTGAGCCTCGCCGACGTCACGGCGACGATCCGGCGGATCGGGGGCGTCACCCGTTCGCACGGCGCCGACGGCGTGCCACTCGAGCAGGTGCGCGCGCATCCGACCTCCTTCGGTCGCCGTCCGGTGGAGATCGAGGGATCCGTATCGGGATACCCGCACTGGACGACCATGCCGACTGACCGGATCGGCCGGTTCTACGAGGGTGCGGTCTGGGGTCCCTACTCGCTGGTCCACTGGGAGACCGGCGACTGGGAGTTCTACAACCGGAAGAAGGACCCCTGGCAGATGCGGAACTCCTACTCCACGCACCCGAGGCCCGGCAGCCCCCAGGCCCTCCTGCAGGCGTGGTTCCGGCATCACGTCGACTGCCGGGGGCCGGCCTGCAACGACCTCATCACTCGACCCTGAGCCACTGCCGGCGGTGGCTCCTGGCGATGGTGCCCCGGGTGGCGGTTCAGACCGAGGACAGCAACCCGTCGTACGCCGCGGCGGCGCCGTCGGGGATCTCGACGACCTTGGTCCGGCTGGTCGCACCGGTCACCAGAGTCAGCTCGCGCCGTCGTACGCCGAGGGCGTCCGCGACGGCCCTCAACGCTGCCTCCGTCGCGCGACCGTCGACGGCCCGCGCTGCGACCCGGACCACCAGCGCGCCGTCGTAGGACCCACCGACGGCGGTCCGGCCCGCCCCCGGTCGCACCCGGATCGTCACTCGCACACGCCTATTGTCGTCGACATCGGTCCCCGAGCCCCGATGCCCCGTTCGGTGCCGCTCCGGCCGTCGCGCAGCCGGTCGTGACCGGTTCGAGACCTGGTGGTCCTTGCTCCGGTCGATCGGCCCGGGAAGAGTGTTCGAGCCGCCACGCGAGCGGATCGACGGGGGTACAGATGACTCATCAACGCAAGCCCGGACCGGGGACGGCAGCGATCGTCGCGGCCACGGCCACCTCACTCGCTGTCGCGGGCCTCGCCGGCCTCGCCGGTACGTCGTACGCCGGCGGGAGCCGCACCGGATTCGCGAACGGGCCCGACAGCCAGGCGTTCCGGGCGACCGCCGCGCAGCGCGCCGTCGACCCGTTCATCGACGTGACCGACCAGGGTGCTGCGGTCCAGACCCGTGCGCTGCGCACCGCCGCGAGGGCCACGCGCAGCCGTGCGACCCGTGCCTTCCTGACGGCCCGGCCCGACCAGACGGTGCTGGACATCAACGGCACGACCGGAACCGTCCGCTGGCTCGGCCGGCTCGACGGCTTCCTCACACCCCGCAGCAACCTGGTGCCGGCACGCATCGCGCTCCGCTATGTCCGCGCCCACATGGCCGAGCTCGGGCTCGTCCGGGCCGATCTGAGCACGTTCCACCTGACCCGGGACTACCGGGACATCACCGGCACCCACCACCTCTTCTTCCAGCAGCGGATCAGCGGCACCGTGGTCGGCCGCAACGGGCTCACCGCCTCGGTCAACCGCGGCGGACACCTGCTCACCCTGGGCGGGGCCCCGGTGAGCACCGCCTCCGCCGCGGGCACGGTGCCCTCTGCGGCACACCTCACCATCACCTCGCCGGGCGCGGCGCTCGCGAAGACCCGCGGACCGGTACCGGCCGGGTCGGACCTGAGCCAGGACAGCGCCACCCGGGTGCTGTTCCCGACCCCGAGCGGCCTGCGCCCCGCCTGGGAGACGGTCGTCATGTCCTCGGCCCACCCGGCGACCACGATCGTCGACGCCATCACCGGGACGGTGCTGTTCCGCCAGCCGCTCACGGCGTACGAGCACAGCACGGGCCGCGTCTACAGGTTCTTCCCGGGCTCGAGGCGCGGCGGCCGGCAGGTGCGCGTCGACTTCACCAGGCGACACTGGCTGAGAGGCCGCGCCCGCGAGCTCAGCGGAAACAACTCCCACACCTACTCCGACGTCAACGACGACAACATCCCGAACCGGCGCGAGGAGGTGCGCCCGCTGAGGGGCCAGTCCTGGGGCTACCGGCTCCGGCCCTTCCACCTCCCGTTCGCCAGGTCGTTCTGCAGCAACCCCTGGCCGTGCTCGTGGAACCCGGACAAGCGGTTCTCCTGGCGGGTCAACCGTGCGCAGAACGCGACCCAGGTCTTCTTCTACGTCAACAACTGGCACGACCACCTCCTGGCGGCGCCGATCGGGTTCACGGGCGCCGCGGGCAACTTCCAGGTGAGGAACCCCTCCGGGCTGGGCGAGGCCGGCGACCCGGTCGCCACGCAGACCGACGACGGCGCGAACACCCGCCGAGGTCTTCCCGACGCCTTCCACATCGACAACGCGAACATGGCGACACCGCCGGACGGTCGCCGCCCCACGATGCAGATGTACCTGCAGCACGCGCCGCACACGGCGTACCCGGGTGGGGACCCGTTCTCCCCGACCAACGTGGGCGACGAGGCCGACACGGTCTACCACGAGTACACCCACGGGCTGTCGAACCGGCTCAACGTCGACGTGCAGGGGCGCTCCACGCTCGGCGGCGTCCAGGCCGGCGCCATGGGCGAGGCGTGGAGTGACTGGTACGCCATGGACTACCTCGTGGACCGGCACCTGCAGAGAGATGTGCGCTCGAAGGCGGACGTCCGGCTGTTCCGCTACGACGGCATCGGCGTGAACTTCGACCGCACGGAGCCGATCGACTGCCAGGTCGGGCAGCACGCCCGGCTGTGCACGGGGGGCAGGACGGGACACCGCGGTGGCTACACGTACGCCGACTACGCCAAGGTCGTGGGCGGCGCCGAGGTGCACGGCGACGGCGAGATCTGGGCGCAGACGCTGTGGAGCCTGCGCTACCGGCTCGGCTCGAGGAAGACCGAGCTGCTGGTGACCCGGGCGATGGAGCTCGCGCCGTACAACCCGTCGTTCCTGGACATGCGGAACGCGATCCTGGTGGCCGACATGTCCCGATACGGCGGCCACGATCTCCACGCGATCTGGACGGTGTTCGCCAGCCGCGGCATGGGCTTCTCGGCGGGCACGCTGGGCGCCGGGGACACCAGCCCTGGGGCCGCCTTCGACCTCCCGCCCGCGCAGACCCAGCCGCGGACGATCACCGGCACCGTCGAGGACGGTGACACCCATCAACCGATCGTCGGGGCGACCGTGACGCTGGCGTTCCAGGGCTCGGGCGTGGCCAACCCGTCCACCACGACGGACGGGTCCGGCCACTACTCGCTCACCGGCATCCCGGAGGGCACCTACGCCAAGCTCCAGGTACAGAACGCCCACTACCACGAGCAGCAGAACGTGACAGTCGGAGCCTCGGGAGCCACGGTCGACTTCAGTCCGCGCTTCGACTGGGCCTGGTCGGCCAACGGCGGCCGCGTGAGCGACTTCACCGGCGCCGACTACTCCGGCTTCGGCTGCGGGCCGGGCAGCGCGGCCGACGACAGCCTCGCATTCGGGTGGAGCACCAACGTCGGCCAGGGGATGGACGACCGGCCCACCGGCACCTTCCACCCAAAGCAGGTGACGGTGCGGCTCCGCCAGCCGGTCGAGGTCGCCGACTTCGCCGTGGACCCGACCGCGACCTGCGGTGACGACGAGACGTCGTCGACCCGGGCGTTCCGGATCCAGACCTCGCCCACCGGCAACGCCGGCTCGTGGACCCTGGCCGCGCAGGGAAGCTTCACGTCCGCCGACAACGGCCGACTCACCGTCGTAGCTCTGACCGCCGGGCAGAGCGCCGTGCGGTACGTGCGCTTCTGGATCGAGAGCAACCAGACTCCGAACTTCGCCACGACCTGCCCGTCGGGCGGCGTCAGCGGCTGCCGGTTCGCCGATCTCACCGAGCTTGCGGTGTACGGCGTGCCGTCGCCGTAGGGTCGGCCGGGTTGGCCCGGGTCAGTGCGGGTCGGCCAGGAGGGCGGTGAACGCCACCTCGCCCGCCCCGAGCAGGGCCGAGTCGGTGCCGAACGCCGGGAGGACGAGGTCCACTCCGGCGTCGGACACGAACGCGTAGCGCGCGACCGCCGCCTCGACGTCCGCCCTGGCCAGGTCGAACACCTCCCCCATCGATCCGCCGAGCACGACCCGCTCGGGGTTGAGGGTGTTCATCAGGTTGGCGATCGCTCGGCCGAGCGGCTCGGCCACGAGCGCGATGGCGCGAACCGCGCCCGGTTCGCCGGCACGCGCGTCCTTGAACAGCTCCGCGACCTTCGCATCGGTGCGTGGGAGCGCCCGGCCGGCGAGCGCGAGGAGCGCGCTCTCGCCCAGGAAGGTCTCGATGCAGCCGCGTTTGCCGCAGTGGCACAGCGGGCCGCTCGGGTCGAGCACGTTGTGCCCGATCTCCCCGGCATGGCCGTCGCGGCCGTGCACCGGGACGCCGTTGCTGATGATGCCGGCACCGACACCGATCCGCCCGATCAGGAACACGACGTCGTCGCAGTCGCGGGCGTTGCCGCGCTGGTGCTCGGCGAGCACGGCGAGGTCCGCGTCGTTCCCGACCACGACGGGCACGTCCGCCGGAACGACGTCGCGGAGCATGTCGCCGAGCGGCACGCCCTCCCAGCCGAGGTTGGGGGCCACGCCGACCCGCCCCGTCACCAGGTCGACGGTGCCCGGGAGGCTCACTCCGACGCCGCAGACCCGTCCGACCGAGCCGATGGTGGTCCGCAGGCGCGGCAGCGCGTCGGCGACCAGGTCGACCAGCTGCTCGGGTCTCATCTCGGGCACGGTCGGGATCACCGCGCGCGTCGAGATCGAGCCGCCCAGTCCGATCGCGGCCACCGTGACGTGCGCGATGTCGACGTCCACCCCCACCGCGTAGGGCCCGTGGGCGTGCGGCGCAACCACGTGGGACGGGCGCCCGACGCGCTCACCTCCGCTGGGAACCACCTCCTCGACCAGCCCGAGCTGGGCGAGGTCGCCGACCAGGGCGCCGACGGTGGACCGGCTCAGGTGCAGTCGCTGGGTCAGCTCGGCGCGGGTCAGCGCACCGTCGCGGTGCACATGGCTGAGCACCAGCGACAGGTTGTGCTGCCTGATCTCGTCGGGGCGTACCGCCCCCGACGTCCGCGCCCCGGCCACTGTGACGTCACGACCTCGCCGCTCGCCGCCGGGACACCGCGTCGACCGCCGCCGCCAGGAGAAGCACGACGCCGGTGATCACCGACTGCCACTGCGGGTTGATGCTCGGTCGCAGGCCCAAGCCGTTCGGGATGATCGCGATCACCAGGGCCCCGATGATCGCGTCACGGGGCTTGCCGCGACCGCCGAAGAGCGACGTGCCGCCGATGACCGCCGCCGCGACCGAGAACAGCAGCACGTTGCCGGCGCCCAGGTCCAGCGACGCCGACGACTGTGAGGCCGCGAGCATGACGCCGCCCATGGCGCCGAACGCCGAGCAGAGCACGAAGGCGGTCACCTTGATGTGCACGACGTCGATGCCCGCACGACGAGCAGCCTCCGCGTTGCCTCCGGTCGCGTAGAGGTGCCGGCCCCAGGTCGTCTTGCTGAGCGCGATCGTGCACAGGATCATCAGCACGATGGCAATCACGGCCGGCGTTGGGATTCCGCGCCGTGGGGCAGACGCGATGACGCCGCGGTTCTGAGTTGCGAGCACGGTCAGCACGATCCCGACAAGCGCGAGTACCCCGCCGCGTAGCAGCACCAGACTCATGCTGTCGCGCGCGAGGTCGCGCCGCTTCGCGTTCAACGAGACCAGGATCGTGTAGGCGATATAGCCGCCGACCACGACGATCGTGAACACCCAGCTCCAGAACACGGAGAGGTTGCCGTAGGCGAGGTTGTACCAGAGGGAGTAGTTCGAGGTGTTGATCGGCTGGCCACTGAGGACGAACTGGGTGACGCCCTGCCAGGCGAGGAACAGGGCGAGGGTGACCACGAAGCTGGGGATGCCGACTTTGGCCACCAGGTAGCCGTTGAGGACGCCGATGGCCGAGCCGATGCACACGGCGGCGACCAGCGCCAGGAAGAGGTGCTGGGTCAGGTTGGTGACGACCAGGATCCAGCCGATCGCGATCACGACTGCGGCAGAGTAGGCCTTGAGCCAGACCGCCATCGCGATGCCGATCAGAAGACCGATGACCAGGCACCAGTAGAGGAAGCCGGGGAGCCCCGTGCGCCCGTGCAGGTTGCCGCTGAAGACCGCGAGCGCGGCGATGGCCGCGCTCGCGCCCCCGGCCGTGCCGGCGGAGAGGTCGATCTCACCCAGCAGCAGCACGAAGACCAAGCCGAGGCCGATGATGGCGATGTACGCGCCCTGGGCCGGGATGTTTCCGATGTTGTACCGCGTCAAGAACCTGCTGCTGACCTGGGAGAAGATGATCGCCAGGATGATCAGGCCGAGCACGGACGGCAGGGCGCCGGGGTCGCCTGTGCGGAGCTTGCCGATCCACCCGTTGAACGCGTCGGAGATCGAGCGTTCCTCGACATCGAGCGAGAACGCGCCGGCGCGTTCGTGGGTCGTCGCGGTCTCGGTCGAGACGCCGGTCTCGGGAGTCTGGTCAGACATCTCGTCCCCCTCACATGGTCTCGTCGGCGGTCGCCGCGGCCAGTCCGATGCCGCCGCTGCGCCCGGCCGTGATCAGCTCGACGACCTGGGTGGTGTTGGTGTCGGCCTTCATGACCTCCGCGGCCACGCGACCGAGGTAGAGGGCGACGATCCGGTCGGCGACCTCCATCACGTCGTTCATGTTGTGGGAGATGAGGACGACGCCGTGGCCCTGGTCGGCCAGGCGTCGGACCAGGTCGAGCACCTGACGGGTCTGCGCCACGCCGAGCGCGGCCGTCGGCTCGTCGAGGAAGACGACCTTGCTGTTGAACAGCACCGCCTTGGCGATCGCCACCGTCTGGCGCTGCCCGCCGGAGAGGTTCGCAACCAGCTGCCGAACCGATGAGACGGTGCGTACCGAAAGGCTCGTGAGAGTGTCACGCGCCTGGCGCTCCATCTCGCCGTCGGAGAGGAAGGACGACCGGCCGCTGGTGATCTCCCGGCCCAGGAACATGTTCTGGGTGATGTCGAGGTTGTCGGCCAGGGCGAGGTCCTGGTAGACGAACTCGATCCCGAGTGCGGTGGCGTCGCGCGGGTCGTGGAGGGTCACCGCCTTGCCCTCGTAGGTGATCTCCCCGCTGTCGATGGAGTTGATACCGGCGAAACACTTCACCAGGGTGGACTTGCCGGCGCCGTTGTCGCCGACCAGCGCCGTGACCTCCCCCGGATAGACGTCGAAGTCCACGTCGTGCAGGACGTGGACGGGTCCGAAGCTCTTGTTGAGCCGCCGTGCGGACAGGATCGGTTCGGTCACGGTGCCACCACCCCTGAGTCAGTCGTGGGTCACTGCTGGACGGTCGGGTCGGGAGCCGTGGACGGCCGGACGAGTTGCCCGGCCGACCACGAAGCGCGCTCCTTCGGCGTTTCTAGTCGCTCCTGGCTGTTACTGCAGCCCGATCTTCGAGCAGTCGGACTGGATGCCCTTGCAGATCTGCGAGGTCGTCAGGGCGCCTGCCTTCACCACGTCGTCGACGTTGGCCTGCGTGATCACCTGCGCGGGCAGGAGCAGCGCCTGGATGTTGTGGCTGGGCGACTGCGGGTCGTCGAACTTGGTCAGCTGCATGCCCGCAGCGGCCGGGTCCTTGCCAGCGATCAACGCGATCGCCAGCTGGGCGGCGGCGTTGGCCTCGAGCTTGACGTTCTTGAAGACCGTCATGCTCTGCTGACCCGTGACGATGTTCTGCAGACCCAGGACTGCGGAGTCCTGACCGGTGACCGCGACCTTGCCGTTGAGGCCGTTGGTCTTGAGGACACCGATCACGGCGTTGGCGATGTCGTCGTTCGCAGCGAGGACGCCGTCCACCTGGCCACCGGCCGCGGTCAGCGCCTGGTTGAAGGCGGGAGCGGCGTTGGCGACGTCCCAGCCCTTGACGGTCTGCTCGGCGACGATGTCGGTTCCGTTCTGGTCGAACACCTCGTGCGCGCCCTTCTGGAACAGGACGGCGTTGTTGTCGACGTCGGTGCCGCCGTTCATCATGATGATCTTCGGGCTGTCGACGCCTTGCTGCTTCAGGCAGTCGAGCAGCGTCTGCGCCTGGAGCTTGCCGACGTCCTCGTTGTCGAAGGACACGTAGTAGGGCGCGGTGCCACCGAGGTTGACGCGGTCGTAGTCGATGACCTGGACGCCGGCCTTCTGGGCCTCCTTCTCGATACCGGCGCCGGAGGCCGCGTCGATGGAGTCGATGATCAGCACCTTGACGCCCTCGCCGATCATGCTCTGCGCGATCGAGGCCTGCTTGTTCTTGTCGCCCTGCGCGTTCTGCACGTCCGGCGTGATGCCGGCGGCCTTGAGGGCCTTGGTGAGCAGCGGTGCGTCGTACTGCACATAGCGGGTCGACGACGTCGTGTCGGGAAGGATGACCCCGACCTTGCCGCTGGTCTTGCCGAGGTTGACCTGCTTGGGAAGCGCCGCACCGCTCTTCGGCGGGTTGTCGAGGCTGCAGGCCGCCGTGACGCTCGCCGCGGATGTGCTGCCAGCTTGGGGCGAACTGCTGTTGTTCGAGCCGCACGCGGTGAGGCTGAGTGCCGCCGCGACTCCGAGGATTCCGATCGAAGCTGTCGTCCTGCGCATTCGGCTGCGCCCTTCCAGTCCGGCGGTACAACGGGGGCGCCGTCGCACCGGTTTATGTTTCGCGCGCGAACATATCGGGCCGAACGGCCCGCTGGCTAGAGACCTTTATCAATTTGTCATCGTTGCTTCATGTGGCCGTGGTAACAGGCCTCAGCCCGCCGATTGCTCGGTCTCGGACGGCCAGTGCACACAGGTCCAGTGCCGACCGTCGACGGCCAGCTCCACTGTCGCGCAGTTGCCCAGCCGTGCGGGTGGGTCGGCCGGCTCCGCGGTCAGGACCAGCGGCAGCACGAGCCGCATCACCCCGCCGTGGCTGATCGCGAGCACCGTCTCGCCGGCGTGGGCTCGGGCGATGTCGTACAGGACGTGGTGCATCCGGTGGCGCAGCTCCGCGCCCGTCTCGCCCCCGGGGAGTCGCCGCTCGAGGTCGCCGGCCAGCCAGGCGGCATAGGTCTCGGCGAACGGGTCCTCGGCGCGCGACCCGGAGAGGGCGCCGACCGAGAACTCGCGGAGGCCCTCGCGCGTCGTGACACTCACGCCGAGGTGTGCGGCGGCGATCTCGGCGGTCTGCACGGCGCGGGCGTAGGTGCTGGTGTAGACGTGCGCGACGTCGCGGTGGGCGAACTGCTGCGCGAGGCCACGTGCCTGGGCGCGGCCCTGGCGGGTCAGCGAGCCGCCCTCGTCTGCCCAGTGGTGCGTCTCGTACTCCGCGTCGGCATGACGGGCGACCAGGATCGTGACCGGCGCCCTCACTCCGCGGCCGTGCTGGGACGGTAGGGGGTGAGAACGCAGAACTCGTTGCCCTCGGGGTCGGCGAGCACCGCCCATCCGCGCTCGCCGTCGCGGAGGTCGTTGACCAGCGTGGCCCCGAGCCCGAGGATCCGCTCGACCTCGTCGTCGCGGGAGCGGTCGGTGGGGCGGAGGCAGATGTGCATGCGGTTCTTCACCGTCTTGGGCTCGGGAACCTTCAGGAACAACAGGTAGCGGTCGTCCGGCCCGGTGAGCCCGCACTCCTCGTCGCCGGGCTTCATCTCCCACGAGTCGTCGACCGTGAAGTCCTCGAGCACCTGGGCCCACCACATGGTCTGGGCGTAGGGGTCCGCGGCGTCGATGCAGAAGTTGGAGGCGCGTGATGACATGCGCCGCAGCCTAGGGGCCGGTGCCGACGTCGTCGCCCGGTCTCGACAGCCGTCGATCGGGGTTACCGCCGGGTAGCATCCTGATGTGTCGTACCTCCGCCGTCGCGTGATCACCGCCGCTCTCACCGCCAACGCGCTGCGTCCGCCGTTCGCCAACCTGCGCGGCGGCCTGACGTCGTTCGCTCTCGGCTGGCCGACCAGTGAGCTCGCGCCCCAGCTGCTCGCCCTGACCGTCGCGGACACCGCGCTGCATTTGGCGCGCGGCAAGGAGCAGCGAAGCAGGCTCGGCCTGCTGCTCGCCGCCGGCACGGCGGCCGGGCTGGTGCAGATCGTCCGGGAGAGCCGACGGGTGCGGGTGCTGGCGGAGCAGTCGCTCGTCGACAGCCTCGGAGTCGAGTACAGCGACCGACCCGGCCCGCGACCCACCGAGGTCGACCTGCGCACTCCGTGGCGTCGGCTGCTCAATCCGTTCTCGTTCAAGGACCCGCTGGTCAAGGTGGACCGCAACATCCCCTACAGCGACGCCGGCCGCCGCGGGCTGCTGGACATCTACCGGCCGTTGGCGGGCGAGCCGGTCGGCGCCCCGGTGCTGATCGAGGTGCACGGCGGCGGCTGGACGATGGGGTCGAAGGACCAGCAGGGCGTCCCGCTGATGCAGCGGATGGCCGGGCGCGGTTGGGTCGGCGTCTCGATCAACTACCGGCTCGCACCGCGCGACCCGTTCCCCGCACAGATCATCGACGTGAAGCGTGCCATCGCCTGGGTCAAGGACCACATCGAGGAGTACGGCGGCGACCCGTCGTACGTCGTGATCACGGGCGGCTCGGCGGGCGGTCACCTGGCTGCCCTGGCTGCCCTGACGCCGAACGACCCGGAGTACCAGCCGGGGTTCGAGGGCGCCGACACCCGGGTCCAGGCCGCCGTGCCGTTCTACGGGGTCTACGACTTCGCCGGCGCCACCGGTCTCAAGAACGCCCTGCTGATGCGCGACCGCTTCCTGGCGCCGCGGGTCGTGCAGGCGACATGGCACGACCGGCCGGAGATCTTCGAGCACGCCTCGCCGATCCTGCGGATCACGTCGGACGCCCCCGACTTCTTCGTGCTGCACGGTGCCCGAGACAGCCTGGTCGATGTGGAGCAGGCCCGGCTGTTCGTGGCCGCGCTCCGCGAGACCTCCAAGGCCAGCGTGGCGTACGCCGAGTTCCCCGGCACGCAGCACGCGTTCGACGTGTTCCCCTCGATCCGCTCCGAGCACGTCGTCCGCGCCGTCGAGCGCTACCTCGAGTGGCACCACGCGCGCCGCTGAGGCGGGCGGGGCGGTCCTTTGTCGGGATCCCCGGGGAGCCGGGTGTTCCGTCGCTTCTCGGGTGTTGCAACCCCCGAAAAGCGA
>JAFMQY010000252.1 GCA_017354415.1 Nocardioides sp. | reverse complement strand
GCCGACGGCCGCATCGTCACCCCCGAGCTGGGCACCATCCTCGAGGGGATCACCCGCAGCAGCATCATCGAGCTCGCCGGAAAGCTCGGCTACCAGGTCGAGGAGCGCAAGATCTCCATCGACGAGTGGCGAGAGGGTGTCACCAGCGGTGAGATCGCCGAGGTCTTCGCCTGCGGCACCGCCGCCGTGGTGACGCCGGTGGGCTCGCTCCGGTGGGACGGCGGCGCCACGCCCGAGGTGACCGGGGCCGGCGAGGTCACGATGAAGATCCGCGATGCCCTCGTCGACATCCAGTACGGCCGGGCCGACGACACCTTCGGGTGGATGCACCGCATCTGCTGACGCCCCTGGCACGCCGCCCGCCTGCTGGTAGTCCCCGACGTTCTGGCTGGGTGACCCCCCGGGACTCGACCACTTCGTCGGGGACTATCCCACCGAGTCCGCCACTCCACGAGCAGAGGATCGGGGCGCAGATCCGGGCGCACGAGCATCCGGCCGGTACCGTGATGGCGTGTCCGTCGAGCCGTCGCCTGCGCGCACAGTGGGTGAGTACACGCTGCTCGCGCGGCTCGGCGAGGGCGGCATGGGTGTCGTCCACCTGGCCCGGAAGCCCGGCGGGCCCCGGGTCGCGCTCAAGGTGCTGCGACCGCACATCGTGGGCGACGAGGAGGCGCGGCGCCGATTGGCCCGAGAGGTGAGCTCGCTGGAGCGCGTCCGCAGCCGATGGGTCGCCGAGATCCTCGACGCCGACCCGTGGGCGCCGACGCCGTACATCGCCACGCGTTACGTCCCCGGCCTGAGCCTGCACGACTTCGTGCCCGAGGAGGGCCCGATCCGCGGTGACGACCTGCGATGGTTCGCCCGCTGCCTGGCCGAGGGGGTGGCCAGCGTGCACGCGGTCGGGGTCCTGCACCGAGACGTGAAGCCCTCGAACATCCTGATGGAGGGGCGCACCCCGATCCTGATCGACTTCGGGCTTGCCCGCGTCGCCGACGATCCCAAGCTCACGCACACCGGCTGGCTGCTCGGGACTCCCGGCTATCTCGCGCCGGAGATCCTGTACGGCGACGACGCGACCACCGCGTCGGACGTGCACTCGTGGGCGGCCACCGTCGCCTACGCCGGCACCGGTGACCCACCGTTCGGCCGTGGCCCGTCGATGGCGATCATGGACCGGGTCCGGCGTGGCGAGCACGACCTCAGCGGGCTCCCGGACGACATGATCCCGATCGTGGCCGCCGCCCTCCACCCCGACCCGTCCCGGCGTCCGAGGATCGCCGAGATCATCGGACGGCTGGGTGGCGATCAGACCGTGGTGCGCCCGGCCACGCCGCCGGCCGCGGACGACTCGTTCACGATCCCCCTCTCCCTGGCCGCGCACGAGGGCGCCGCCGCGCCGACCCGCGTCTCGCAGGGCGTCCCGGTACCGCGGCGGGACAGGGCCGACCACAGGGCCGACAACAGGACCCACAACGGGGCCGACGACCCGACCGACGTTCTGCCGACCGACGATCCCGACGACCTTCCGGTCGACCTCGAGCCCGGTCCCGCCAAGCGGGGCACCGGGGTGGTCCTGCGCCGGGGCGTGCTGGTGGCCGCGCTCGGCGTGACCGCTGCGGCGTTCATCGCGGCGTGGCCCTACTGGGGACTCGCCCTGGTGCTCGGCGCGGCCTGGCTGCTCCGCACCTGCACGATGACGGCCACCGCCGTCGGTGACCGGCGCCGGCTCCGCGGCTCCCGCTGGTACGACGTGCTGCTGGCGCCGTTGTCCGCCCCCTGGTACCTGGTCGCCGCCCTGCCCGGTGCGCTCGTGCTCGGACTCTGGAGCCTCGGCCTGGCTCTCGCCGGGGCGCTGATCTGCTACGCCGTCGGCGCCTCCGTCGGTGCCACCCTGTTCTTCTCCGGGCTCTGCCTGGTCGCCGGCATCTGGTGGGGGCCGGGCTCCGCCCATGTGCGCTGGCCGGTCCGGGTCGTCGCCCACTCTCTGGCCCGGCGGCTCGGCCGCTGGGCCGTGGTGACCGTCGTGGTGGTCGCGACCGCCGGGTTCATCGGTCACCAGGCGAGTGGCGGCATCGGCTGGTCGCCGTTCGGGAAGCCGCCCTACGTCGGCCCCTGAGCCCCCATCGCATCCTGAGATGTGTGGTGCTGGGGGCTGGTCACGTGTCAGCATGGTCGACGTGAACACCAGCACCACGATCATCATCACCTAGCGCGTCGGGACCTCCCCGGCGCGCAGACCTCTCGTCCACGAGGGGTCTTTTTTGTTGGCCGCTCACGACACGACCAGACCAGCACAGGACGGCAACCGATGGACCTGCAGGGCGCGTTCCACGTCTACGACACCACGCTGCGCGACGGCGCGCAGCAGGAGGGGCTGAACCTCTCCGTGGCCGACAAGCTGACCATCGCGCGTCAGCTCGACGAGCTCGGCGTGGGCTTCATCGAGGGCGGATGGCCGGGAGCGAGCCCCAAGGACACCGAGTTCTTCGCCCGCGCCCGGGACGAGCTCGAGCTGCGCCACGCACGGTTGACGGCCTTCGGCGCCACCCGGCGTGCCGGCGTCCGCGCAGCCGACGACCCGCTCGTGGCGGCACTGCGCGAGAGTGGGGCCTCGATCGTCACCCTGGTCGCCAAGTCACACCCGCGGCACGTCGAGCTGGCGCTGCGCACGACGCGTGCGGAGAACCTCGAGATGGTCCGGGACACGGTGAGCCACCTGACGGCGGAGGGACAACGGGTCTTCCTCGACGCCGAGCACTTCTTCGACGGCTACCGCGCCGACCGCGCGTACGCGCTCGAGGTGCTCCGCACGGCGTACGAGGCGGGGGCGGAGGTCGTCGCGCTGTGCGACACCAACGGGGGGATGCTGCCGGGGTGGGTGTCCGACGTCGTGCACGACGTGGTCTCCACGACCTCGGGCCGCGTCGGCATCCACTGCCACAACGACACCGGCTGCGCGGTGGCGAACACGCTGGCCGCGGTCGAGGCCGGCGCCACGCACGTGCAGGGCACGATCAACGGGTACGGCGAGCGCACGGGCAACGCCGATCTGGTTGCGGTCGTCGCCAACCTCCAGCTCAAGCTGGACAAGACGGTGCTCCCCGACGGGATGCTCGGCGAGGCGACCCGGATCGCCCATGCCGTCGCGGAGGTCACGAACGTCCCGCCGGCTTCCCGGCAGCCATATGTCGGAGCGTCTGCGTTCACGCACAAGGCCGGGCTGCACGCCAGTGCGATCAAGGTCGACCCCGACCTCTACCAGCACATGGACCCGCTCGGCGTCGGCAACGACATGCGGCTCCTGGTCAGCGACATGGCCGGCCGGGCCTCGATCGAGCTCAAGGGCCGCGAGCTCGGATACGACCTCTCCGGGGACCGGGCCCTGCTCGACAGGGTGACCGCGCGGGTCAAGGACCTCGAGGCACGCGGCTACACGTTCGAGGCCGCGGACGCGTCGTTCGACCTGCTGCTGGCCGAGGAGGTCGAGGGTCGCCGCCCGTCGTACCTCTCCGTCGAGTCGTGGCGGGTCATCACCGAGACCCTCACCCACGCGCGGCCGGGCGAGCCGGCGGTCTCGGAGGCCACCGTGAAGCTCGTCGCCGAGGGCGTGCGGTACGTCGAGACCGGCGAGGGCAACGGGCCCGTCAACGCCCTGGACCAGGCGCTGCGCCAGGCGTTGGTGCGGGCGTTCCCCGAGGTGGCGAAGTTCGAGCTGATCGACTACAAGGTGCGGATCCTCGACCAGGGGCACGGCACGGACGCGATCACCCGGGTGCTGATCGAGACCTCGGACGGCGAGTCGTCCTGGTGGACCGTCGGGGTCGGCGCGAACGTGGTCGAGGCCTCGTGGGAGGCCCTGCTCGATGGGATCACGTTCGGCCTGCGGCGGCTGCGCGGCTGACGAGTCTCGGGGCCCTGCGGAGGCTAGCGTCGGGGCGTGACGCAGCTGCACGACCTGACCGCGCTCGAGCAGGGTGACGCCGTACGCCGTGGCGAGGTGTCGCCGCGCGAGCTCGCGTCGTACTACCTCGACCGGGCCGACGACGTCGGTGCCTTCGTCACCCGGACGCCCGAGCTCGCGCTCGAGCGCGCCGACTCGCTGCTGCCGGTGCCGGAAGGTGCCGCACCCCTGTACGGCGTGCCGACCGCGATCAAGGACCTCAACCTCACCGCCGGGATCCGCACCACGTTCGGCTCCGCGGCGTTCGCCGACTTCGTGCCCACGAAGTCGGACGCGGTGGCCGAGGCGATCGAGGCGGCCGGGATGGTCAGCCTCGGCAAGACCAACACCCCGGAGTTCGGCTCGCCGTGCTACACCGAGCCCGATGTCGCTCCGCCTGCCGTGACCCCGTGGGACCACGCCCGGATGGCCGGCGGCTCGTCGGGCGGCGCGGGCGCCGCGGTCGCGGCCGGGCTGGTCCCTGTCGCACAGGGGTCCGACGGTGGGGGATCGATCCGCATCCCGGCGTCCTGTTGCGGTCTGGTCGGGCTGAAGCCGACGCGGGGACGGATCAGCGGCTATCCGATGTACGGCGAGATCACCGGCCTCGCCACCGCCGGCACGCTGGCCCGGACCGTCCGCGACGCCGCGGCGCTGCTCGACGTGATGGCCGGGCCCCGGG
>JAFMQY010000128.1 GCA_017354415.1 Nocardioides sp. | reverse complement strand
ACGTCGACGACGCTCCGGCCGAGGTGGTCGCGGGCGCCAGCCTGCTCCAGGTACGCGAGCACCTGCTCGACGCCGCGACCGCCGCCCCGCTCGACCCCCCACCCGGACTGACCGCGACCCTCCGCGACTACCAGCGCCAGGGCTTGACCTGGCTCGACCGGGTGACGTCGCTCGGACTCGGCGCGTGTCTCGCTGACGACATGGGCCTGGGCAAGACGGTCACGCTGATCGCCCTCCACCTGCACCGCGCCGAACGGCGTCCGGGTCCGACCCTGGTGGTCTGCCCGGCATCCCTGCTGGGCAACTGGGAGGCCGAGGTGCGGCGCTTCGCGCCGAGGGTCCACGTACGCCGGTTCCACGCCGACCAGCGGTCCCTGGAAGGGCTGGCCCCCACCGACCGCACTCCCGACCCCGGGTTCGTGCTCACGACGTACGGCACGCTCCGGCGCGACGCCCCCACGCTCGCCGGCGTCTCCTGGGGGATGGTCGTCGCCGACGAGGCACAGCACGTGAAGAACGCGCGCTCCGCGACGGCCCGCGCCCTGCGCACCATCCCGGCCGCCGCGCGGGTCGCTCTGACCGGCACCCCGGTGGAGAACGACCTCACCGAGCTCTGGGCGATCCTGGACTGGGCGACACCCGGCCTGCTCGGCAGCCGCCAGGCGTTCCGCAATGTCTGGGCCGGGCCGATCGAGTCCGGGCGCGAGCCGACCAAGGCGCGCCAGTTCGCGGGCCTGGTCGGGCCGTTCCTGCTCCGTCGGCGCAAGACCGACCCGGGCATCGCCCCGGAGCTGCCGGACAAGACCGAGACCGACCACCTGCTCGGCCTCACCCGCGAACAGGTCGTGCTGTACGAGTCGTTCGTGCGCGACACCATGGAGCGCATCGAGCGGGCAGACGAGGGCACGCGCCGCGGGCTGATCCTGGCGCTCCTGACCGGGCTCAAGCAGATCTGCAACCACCCCGCGCACTTCCTCAAGCAGTCCGGCGGGCGCCTGGCCGGCCGCTCGGAGAAGCTCGACCTCCTCGACGAGCTCGTCGACACGGCCGTCGCCGAGGGCAGCTCGGTGCTCGTGTTCACCCAGTACGTCGCGATGGCGCGGCTGCTGGAGGACCACCTCACCCACGCCGGGGTGCCTCACCAGTTCCTGCACGGCGGTACGCCGGTCCGGCAGCGCGAGGCGATGGTGGCGTCGTTCCAGGCGGGCCCCGACGCGGGTGGCGTCCCGGTGTTCCTGCTCTCGCTCAGAGCGGGAGGCACGGGCCTCAACCTCACCCGGGCGGACCATGTGATCCATGTCGACCGCTGGTGGAACCCCGCAGTCGAGGACCAGGCCACCGACCGGTCTCACCGGATCGGCCAGACCCGGCCGGTGCAGGTCCACCGGATGATCACGCAAGGCACGGTCGAGGAGCGGGTCGCCGAGCTGCTGCGGCGCAAGCGCTCGATCGCCGACGCCGTCCTCGCGCGGGGCGAGACGGCCCTGACCGAGCTCAGCAACGACGAGCTGCTCGACCTGGTGACGCTGCGGAGACGGCCATGACGACACCGTCGACCTCGGCGGTCACCTTCTCCCGCATCCCCCCGCGACGCAGCACCACCCGGGCCGCCACCTGGTGGGGCCGCGCCTGGGTGCGGGCCGTCGAGGAGGCGTCGTACTCCGACTCCGACCTGCACGCCGCCCGAGCCCTCTCGCGGTCCGGGGCGATCGGCGGGATCACGCTCGATCGTGGGGAGGTCGTCGCCGCCTGCTACGACCGGGCCGATGTGTGGTCCGTCAGCGCGACCGTGCCAGAGCTCGACCCGATCAGCCGCCGCGCGTTCGTCGAGGTCGTCGCCGGCGAGTCCGGACATCTGGCCGCCCTGGTCGCCGGCGACCTCCCCTACCGGTTGGTCGAGCAGGCCGAGGAGGCCGGGGTCGAGCTCCTGCCCTACGGCGGTGAGCTCGGGGCGTCCTGCCCGTGCGGCTCCTGGGTCGACCCCTGTGTGCACGCGCTCGCGGTGATGCTGCAGGTGGCCTGGCTGGTCGACGGCGACCCCTGGGTGCTACTGCGGCTGCGCGGGCTCGCTCCCGACGAGCTGCAGGCCCAGCTGGCCACGGTCCGGGACGCCGGTGCTGCCGAGCACGACACCGACCTCGAGGCGGCCATGGACGCCGCCGTTCGGGCCGCCCGTGTGCTGGCCCTGGCCGACGACCCCGGGGCTGAGATCGGTCATCTGCTCTGAACGGGTGTTGCGTGTCACGCCGGCTCTTACGCGGGCTACGTTCGGACCCGTCGGCTCTCCGTGGGAGGACATCACATGACCGGTCGGATCGTCGTCGGCGTCGACGGCTCACAGCAGAGCGGAAGCGCGCTCGACTGGGCGGTCGCCCGGGCTCGCTTCGGGGGCGAGCAGCTCGAACTGGTCAACGCCTACAGCCCGACTCCCGAGCTCGACTTCTACGGCTACCGGGGCCTGGCAGCGGGCCAGCCCCTGGAGTGGTTCATCGAGTCCTCCGAGCACCTGCTCGAGGCCGCAGCGGCTCACGTCCGCGCGCTCGCCCCCGACGTGACCTGCACGCTCACCTCGAAGATGGGCCACCCCGCCCAGGTGCTCGCCACGGCGTCCGAGGCCGCAGACGTCGTGGTCGTCGGTCGCCGCGGACTCGGCCGTGCCGCGGGTGCACTGCTGGGTTCGGTCAGCAACGGGCTGACGATCCAGGCGCACTGCCCTGTTGTCGTGGTCGGAGAAGGCGAGCTTCCGACGACGGGCCCGATCGTCGTCGGTGTCGACGACTCGGAGTTCGGCACCCACGCGCTCCGCTACGCCTGCGCGGAGGCGGATGTGCGCAAGGCCTCCGTGAGGGCCGTCGTCGCCTACGGCGTGCCCGAGCACCCGCGCCTGACCGACCCGGAGCTCGTCGCGCGGATGCGTGCGGACGTCGAGGCGGAAGCCGCCGACTCCGTCACCCGGGCGCTCGACGAGGCCCAGGGGACGGACCTCGGGTCGGTGAGCGTGGAACGCGTCGCCGTGGAGGGTCGTGCGGCCGAAGCGATCCTGGGCAACGCCGCCGATGCGCAGCTGATCGTGGTCGGGACGCACGGCAAGGGCCTGGTCCGCCGGGTCCTGCTCGGCTCGGTGAGCCGGCAGGTCCTCCACGACGCCGACCGTCCGGTCGCCGTGGTCGATCTGCCTGACAGCTGACCGGCCGGGTCAGTCGCCGACGAGTGCTCCCATCGCCATCCGGTGCAGGACGCCCCGCATCGCCTCGTCGGGGATCAGGCCGCTGTGTGGGGTCGAGTTGATCAGGCCGAACGCCGCGTGTGCCATGGCCCGCGCTCGATCGGTGTGGAGGCCGCGGTGCAGCCGGCGGAGCTGGGCGGCCCAGACGTCGACGTACTCCCGCTGCAGCTGCCGCACCCGCTCGCGTGCGAGGGGCGGGAGGGACTGCCAGTCCCGGTCCTGGACGACGATCAGCGAGCGGTGGCGCAGGGCGAAGTCGATGTGCCAGGCGACCAGTGACTCGAGGGCCTCGTGGGCGCTCCCTGCACGGGCGACCCGGGTCTGCCCCTCCTCGAGCAGTCGCTCGCTGATGTCGACCAGCATCGCGGCGAGCACGGCGTCCTTGGAGTCGAAGTGCTTGTAGAGCGCGGGCCCCGAGATGCCGCACGCGCGGCCGATCTCGCCGACGGAGACCCCGTGGAACCCCCTCGCGGCGAACAGGTCCGCTGCGGTGTCGAGGATCTGGTCGCGGCGGGCCATCGGCCCAGGTTAGCGGCCGTTAACGGCGGGCACCGGTGACGACCGCCCAACGACGCGCGATGATGCTCCCTGCCCCGCACCTTCGTCGACTCGGAGCCCCGACATGCGATCCGTCCACATGACTGTCAGACGCCAGGGAACCGCCGCCGTCGCGCTGGTCGCATGGGCTGCGAGTGTCGCCGCCATGAACGTCACACCGGCGTCGGCCGGGTCACCCCGTGACACAGGCGCCGCCGTCCCCACGGTGGTGAAGGTGCACTCCGGGGGACCGGACGCGACCATCGTGTTCCACCGGAGTCGCTCGGGTGAGGCCTTCCTGCACGCCACCGTCTCCGCCCAGGGTGTGTCGTGGGCCGAACCGAAGAACGAGTCGGCCGTGGTGTCGGCGTACGTCGACGGCCACTACGCCACAGACATCGTGATCATGTCGTCCGGTCCGGTGACGCGTCAGTTCGCCCTCGGCTCGCTGGGCGTGGGCCGGCACACGTTGCGGCTCCACTACGCGGTCCACCGGTCGCGAAGCCTGGCCGGCGTCGCGAAGCTGGAGGACATCGGGTTCAGGACGGTTCCCAGCACCAGCCCGGCGTACGCCGCCGCACGGTACGCGCCGGTGCTGTACGGCCGGAACGTCAAGGTGTCCGGTGGCCGCTTCCAGAACAACCACACCGACACTCCGCTCGTCGCCTGGCACCAGGTGCTCCCGGCGGCCAACCCGCGTCACTCGGTGATCGAGTACTCCGTCATGTGGAGCAACGAGGACGGCGGCACCAGCAGCCCGGCACTGATGGCGCAGTGGGGACGCACCACGGACATCGAGTGGGTGTACCGCGTCGAGATCAACGCCAAAGGCAAGCGCGTCCCCGGCTCAGGCATGTTCCAGGCGGCCCTCCACCAGACGAAGACCTTCAACGGCAGGTACGACGGCACCCACCCCCTGCTCGAGACCTGCACCTCCAACAACAACATGTGCGCCAAGATCGATGACCCGATGCGGTTCGCGCTCTCCACACGCGACGTGCTGCCGGCCGACCAGCCGCGGGAGCACGAGATGGACATCCACCCGTGGACCTACCAGGTGATGGCGCGCGAGATGGTCCGCGAGCACAAGATCGCCGAGTCGCCTGGGGACCCGTCGACCCCGGCGGTCAGCGACCAGCGCAACTACGTCTACGTCGCGGTCGACCACGTCACCGATCCGCCGGGCTCGGCGGCCGGAGTGGGCCTCGCGGTGGACGTCGAGCTGCAGGGCGACCCCACGACGTACACCTCGAACCACGCCATCCCGGCCTGGTCGATCAACCGGAACGGCCCCGCCGCCACCACGGTCGAGCTGCCGGTGGGAACGACGGCCGCGGACGTCGCCGCGATCTCGGTCCGCCGGGTGCCGATCGGCACCACCGACAACGGCGCGTCCCTGACCGTCACGGATCTCGACCGCGCCTTGTTCCTGGGCAGCGGCTACCAGCCCAGGCCGTCCTTCGCCCAGGTGCACGGGAGCGACATCGTGCTCACTCCCGATGCACCGACGGCGCAGATCTGGCCGGCGAGTCAACGGTCGCTGGCCCGTCAGGTTAATGATCGCTAACCTGTGGACATGGTCTCCCGTCGAGACGGCTCGTCCCTCACCTCCTCAGGACAAGCGACGAGCTCGACCGACGTGACCGCCGAGACCCGCGCCGGGCTGCGGGAGCTGGTCGACGAGCTCCGTGACCACCTGGCCGTCGTACGACGTGGCGGCAGCGACACCGCGCGTCAGAGGCACACCGACAGGGGCAAGCTCCTCGTCCGGGACCGGATCGACCGGTTGCTCGATCCCGGCAGCCCGTTCCTCGAGCTGAGCCCACTGGCCGCGTTCGGGATGTACGGCGCCGCCCCGGACGACATCTACGCAGTGCCCAGCGCCTCGATCGTGACCGGCATCGGGCGCGTCCACGGCCGCGAGTGCGTGGTGGTGGCCAATGACGCCACGGTCAAGGGCGGCACCTACTACCCGCTGACGGTCAAGAAGCACCTACGCGCACAGACCGTCGCCCTGGAGAACCGCCTGCCGTGCATCTACCTGGTCGACTCCGGTGGCGCGTTCCTGCCGATGCAAGACGAGGTGTTCCCGGACCGTGAGCACTTCGGCCGTATCTTCTTCAACCAGGCCAACCTCTCCGCGCGCGGCATTCCGCAGATCGCGAGCGTGATGGGCTCGTGCACCGCGGGGGGCGCGTATGTCCCGGCGATGAGCGACGAGACCGTGATCGTGCGCAACCAGGGCACGATCTTCCTGGGCGGCCCGCCGCTGGTGAAGGCCGCGACCGGCGAGGTCGTGACCGCGGAGGAGCTCGGCGGTGGTGACGTGCATGCCCGCACCTCGGGCGTGGTCGACCACCTCGCCGACGACGACGCGCACGCCCTGGCGATCGTGCGGTCGATCGTGGACACCATCCCCGCGCCCGTCGTCTCGAGAGGCTCGACCGACAGGCGGATGGAAGAGCCGCTGGAGTCGCCGGAGTCGCTGTACGACGTCGTGCCCACCGACACCCGCACGCCCTACGACGTGCGTGAGGTGATCCGCCGGATCGTGGACGGCAGCCGGTTCCACGAGTTCAAGAAGCTCTACGGCGACACCCTGGTCTGCGCGTTCGCCCGGATCTGGGGCCGCGACGTCGGCATCGTGGCGAACAACGGGATCCTGTTCAGCGAGTCGGCGCTGAAGGGTGCGCACTTCATCGAGCTCTGCAACCAGCGTGGGATCCCGCTGGTGTTCCTGCAGAACATCACCGGCTTCATGGTCGGCAAGGAGTACGAGAACCGCGGCATCGCCAAGGACGGCGCCAAGCTGGTCACCGCAGTCGCGTGCAGCGTGGTCCCCACGTTCACCGTCGTCATCGGCGGCTCGTTCGGGGCCGGCAACTACGGCATGTGCGGGCGCGCCTACGACCCGCGCTTCCTCTGGATGTGGCCGAACGCCCGGATCTCGGTGATGGGCGGTGAACAGGCCGCGTCCGTGCTGGCGACGGTACGGCGAGACGGGATCGAAGCGCGCGGCGAGCAGTGGTCGGCCCAGGACGAGGAGGCCTTCAAGGCGCCGATCCGCGACCAGTACGACGCCCAGGGCTCGCCGTACTACTCCACAGCAAGGCTTTGGGACGACGGCGTGATCGATCCCGCCGAGACGCGACGGGTGCTCGGGATGGGCCTCGCGGTCGCGTCCCACGCCCCGGTGCCCGCGCCGTCGTACGGCGTCTTCAGGATGTGAGTCAGGCAGTGACCCGCAAGGAACGAGCGCGGCGCGTGGGCCCGGCCGGGTGGAGCAAGCCCTGCGACCGACCGACGAGGTCGCAACGGGCGCGTCGAGACCCAGCGAGAGGTGGAGGCACATGATCCACACTGTCCTGGTCGCCAACCGAGGGGAGATCGCGCTGCGGGTGTTCCGCACCTGCGCACGGCTCGGGATCCGGACGGTCGCGATCTACACCGACGTCGACGCTGACGCGCCGCACACCCGGGCAGCCGACGAGGCGGTGTGGGTGCCGTCGTACCTCTACGTCGACGGGGTGGTCGCCGCCGCGCAGGAGGTGGGGGCGGAGGCCATCCACCCCGGATACGGCTTCCTGTCCGAGCGGGCCGCCTTCGCGCACACCGTCGCGGAGGCCGGAATGCGGCTGGTCGGTCCGAGCGCCGAGGTCATGGAGGCGATGGGCCGCAAGGACCACGCCAGGGAGGTCGCGGTGAAGGCCGGCGTGCCGGTGGTGCCGTCGTACGACGTGGGTGACGACCCCGCCACGTTCGCCTACCCCGTGCTGGTGAAGGCAGCCGCCGGTGGTGGTGGCAAGGGGATGCGTTTGGTCAGGTCGGCCGCCGACTACCCCGAGGCCCTGGCCGCCGCCCGGCGGGAGGCAGCGAGTGCCTTCGGTGACGACGCGATGCTGGTCGAGAGGTACGTCGAGTCCGGCCGCCATGTCGAGGTGCAGGTGCTCGGTGACACCCACGGCAACGTCGTCCACCTCTTCGAGCGTGACTGCTCCACGCAGCGCCGACACCAGAAGGTGCTGGAGGAGGCGCCGGGCCCGACGCTCACGCCGGACCTGCGGGAGCGGATCACGGGGGCGGCCGTCGACCTGGCGCGGCAGGTCGGCTACGTGAGTGCCGGCACCGTCGAGTTCCTGCTCGACAACGCGACCGGCGACTTCTACTTCCTGGAGATGAACACCCGGCTCCAGGTCGAGCACCCGGTGACCGAGGCGGTGGTCCGGATCGCGGGCGGTGAGCTCGACCTCGTCGAGCAGCAGCTTCGGGTCGCCGCGGGCGAGGCGCTGTCGTTCATCCAGGACGATGTCACGCTCGAGGGGCACGCGATCGAGGCGCGGGTGTACGCCGAGGACCCGTTCGGCGGGTTCCTGCCGCAGGCCGGCGCGACCTCGCTCGTCAGGTGGCCCTCGGATGTTCGGGTGGATCATGCCCTCGAGAGCAACCAGGTGGTCAGCACGTCGTACGACCCGATGCTGGGCAAGGTGGTCGCGTACGGCCCGGACCGCGATGCCGCCCGGCAGGCACTGGTCGGTGCCCTCGACGACACCGCGATCCTCGGACTGACCACGAACGCCGGGTTCCTGCGCGCGCTCGTCGCGAGCGACGAGTTCCGTGACGCCACCATCGACACCGCGTGGCTCGACGGCCACGGGATGCCGGCACCGGACGCCGACATCCCACGGGTGATGGCCGCCTGGGTGTCGGCGATGCTGGCGGCCTACGACGTGGGGCATCCGTTCCAGGCAGACGGCTTCCGGCTCGGCGGGCCACCCGCAGCCACGCTGGTCGAGCTCGACCGGGATGTGGTGGTCGACCGGGCGGCCGGCACCGTCGACGGCGTACCCGTGCACCAGGTGTACGCCGAGAACCACACGCTGGAGCTCGACGTCGACGGCCATCGAGTGCGCGCGGTCGTCAACGTCCAGCCGGACATCGTGGAGGTGAGCTACCGGGGTCAGCGGTTCGTCCTGACCGGTCCGGACCGACTCGACGACCATGTCGACGTCGGCGACGGGACCGTGGGCGCGCCGATGCCCGGCACCGTGCTCGACGTACGGGTCGCTGAAGGGGATGCGGTCGAGGAGGGCCAGGTGCTCGGCATGATGGAGGCGATGAAGATGGAGCTGTCGCTCACGGCACCGTTCGCCGGTACGGTCACCTCGGTCGGCGCTCGCTCGGGCGCGCAGGTGGCGATGGGCGAGACGTTGTTCGTGGTCGTGCACGAGAGGGAGACGGCGTGACCGACCTGCCGATGGTCTGCCCCGACACGGACCTGGCCAAGCCGGTCACGATCTACGAGGTCGGCCCGCGTGACGGGCTTCAGAACGAGCCCTTGCCGGTGCCGACCGAGGTGAAGGCCGAGCTGATCCAGCGCCTGCTCGCGGCAGGTCTGCGGATCGTCGAGGCCACCTCGTTCGTCCATCCGACGTGGGTCCCGCAGCTGGCCGACGCCGAGGACCTGATGCGACTCCTCGGCGATGACGGCCGCGACCTGCCGGTCCTGGTCCCCAACGAACGCGGTCTCGACCGGGCGCTGGAGCTCGGCTGCCGGCACGTCGCGATCTTCGGCAGCGCGACCGAGACGTTCGCGCAGAAGAACCTCAACCGGTCTCTGGACGAGCAGTTCGCGATGTTCGAGCCCGTTGTACGCCGTGCCCGGGAGGCGGGCCTGGACGTCCGGGCGTACGTCTCGATGTGTTTCGGCGATCCCTGGGAAGGCGCCGTGCCGATCGACCAGGTCGTCGCCGTCGGACGGCGCCTGCTCGACCTCGGTGCCTCGCAGCTCAGCCTCGGCGACACGATCGGCGTCGGCACCGCGGGCCACGTCACCGCCCTCGTCGACGCGTTCCGCCTCGCGGGGACCGACGTCGGCGACTTGGCCCTGCACTTCCACGACACCTACGGCCAGGCGCTGTCCAACGTGCAGGCCGGGCTCCGCGCGGGCGTCACGACGTACGACTCCAGCGCCGGCGGCCTCGGCGGCTGCCCGTACGCCAAGAGCGCCACCGGCAACCTCGCCACCGAGGACCTGGTGTGGTTCCTCACCGGCCTCGGCATCGAGCACGGGGTGGACCTCACGAGCCTGGTCGAGACCGCCACCTGGCTGACCGGCCACCTCGGCCGCCCCAGCCCCTCCGCCGTCGTCCGCGCCCTCACCCCCTGACCGTCCCCTGTGGATGAGGACCCCTGACGCGGGTAGTCCCTGACGGAACTGCTGGATTCCGGCTCCGAATCCGACAGTTTCGTCAGGGACTATCGAGCACGAACCCCGGACAACCCGGCCAAGGCCCGTGGAGAGGTGGGAGGGGGTGGCTGGCAGAATCCGAGCATGAGCCGGAGGGTGTACGTGCACGTCGGCGCGCCCAAGACCGGTACGACGTACCTCCAGGACCGCCTCGGCCGCAACGCGAAGTCGCTGGCCCGGCACGGGGTCCACATCCCGTCCCGAGGGCCGATGGAGAGGCCCGGGATGTTCCACTTCCGGGCGGCGTTGGACCTGCTCGGCCAGGACTGGGGCGGCCCGCGAGGGCATGCCGAGGGTGCGTGGGACGCGATGGTCCGCCGGGTACGCCGCCAGTCCGGCACCGTGATCATCAGCCACGAGATCCTGGCGCCGGCACCGCCCGAGCAGGTGGCCCGGCTCAAGCGCGACCTGGCCGACAGCGAGCTCCACATCGTCTACTCCGCCCGCGACCTCGCTCGGCAGATCCCGGCAGGTTGGCAGGAGAGCATCAAGCAGGGTCGGCGATGGAGGTACCGGCGCTACCTGGCCACCGTCCGTGACGGACGGCCCTGGTTCGCCCGCGCCTTCGACCTGCCCGCAGTGCTCACCCAGTGGGGAGCAGGGCTGCCGCCCGACCGTGTCCACGTCGTCACGGTGCCCCACCCCGACGCCGTACAGGCCGACCCGGACCTGCTCTGGCACCGGTTCTGCACCGCGTTCGGGATCGACCCGGCCTGGGCGCCCGAAGACAGCGACCGGGTCAACGCCTCGCTCGGTGTCGCCGAGACCCAGGTGCTCCGCCAGCTCAACACCCGGATCGGCCGTGCCACGCGCCGGAACCCCGGGTACGACGCCCTGATCCTCGGCATGCTGGCCACGGACACCCTCGGCGGCAGCTCCAGCCCGATCCTGCTGCCACCGGAGCTCCTGCCCTGGGCCACCGAGCGCGGCGAGACCTGGGTCGAGTGGCTCGAGCAGAGCGGCGTCCACGTCGTCGGCGACCTCGCCGAGCTCCTCCCGCGCCCGATCCCCGACGACGTGCCCTTCCGGCACCCCGACCGGGTCCGCAGCAGACCCCAGCTCCGGGCCGCGCTGGAGGCCCTGGCCGCGATGACGCAGGAGGCAGCCTCGCGGCCCGACCCGCGCGCCACCCTGCGCGGACGGCTGCGCCGGGCCCGGTCGGCCTACAAGCGCCCGAGTCGCCGATGAGCCGGACCACGTACGACGAGGCCGCGCGCGAGGCTGAGGCCCAGGCCTGGGGCTGGGTGGCGCATCTCCGCGACGGTGGGACGACCCCCTGGTCGGACTGGCGCGAACCCGCCTCCCCCGATCATGATCCCGGCCCCTTCCTGCCCGGCGCCCAGCAGCTCGAGCTGTTGCGCCGGGTCAACCTCCATCGGCTGCCGTCGCCCGAGCTCGCCGAC
>JAFMQY010000127.1 GCA_017354415.1 Nocardioides sp. | reverse complement strand
GCTCTAGCCCTCCGTGGAGCGGACGACCCGCAACTGCTAGGCCGCGGCTTCCTCGGCGATCTCCTCGACCGGGGCCGGGGCGTCGTCGACCTGTGGGGAACGTTGGCTGCGGCCGATACCGAGGGCGGCGATGGCGCCGAGCACCGAGATGGTGGCGGCGGTGACGAGTGCCGGCTCGTAGCCCGACAGCATCTCGGCCGGGGAGTTCAGGGAGCCGTGGGCGTCGAAGACCACGGTCACGACCGCGACGCCGGTGGCCTGTCCGATCTGCTGGACGGTGTTCATGACGCCCGCCGCCCGGCCGAGCAGGGCGGGGGGTGCGGCGTTCAGCCCGGCGGCGGACGGTGCCGGGAGCGCCATCGAGATGCCGACTCCGGCGAGTACGAACGGCGCGACGAACTCGGCGTACGACGCGTGCGTGTGCGCAGCGTGGAGGATCCACAGGAACCCGGCCGCCTGGAGCACGAGTCCCGGAGCGGCGATGACACGTGCGCCGACCCGATCGACGAGCTTGCCGGCGACCGGAGCGACCAGCAGCGGCGTCATCGTCCACGGCAGGAACCGAAGGCCCGCGCCGAGGGGCGAGTCACCGCGCGAGATCTGGAAGTACTGGCTCGTCACGTACGCCGTCGCGAAGATCGACGCTGCCATCAGGAACTGCGTCCCGGCCGCCGCGGAGAACACCCGTGATCGGAACAGCGACAGCGGCACCATCGGCGCCCGCGCGACCGACTCCCAGAACACGAAGACGGCCAGCAGGACGGCAGCGAGCGCCAGGGCGCCGAGCACCTCGGTCGAGCCCCAGCCGGCGTCCGGAGCCCGCAGCACGCCCCACACCAGCGAGGCCATCGCACCCGAAGCCGTCACCATGCCGAGCGGGTCGAGCCGGGTCCGCGGGCCGTAGGTCTCAGGCAGGACGCGGAGGACCGCCAGGACGGCGGCGATGCCGAGGGGCACGTTCACCCAGAAGATCCAATGCCAGTCCAGGCCCTCCGTGACGGCGCCGCCGACCAGAGGTCCGGAGGCGACCCCGAGACCGGCGACGCCGCCCCAGATCCCGACGACCGCGCCCCGGCGGTCGGCCGGGAACGATGAGGTGAGCAGGGTCAGCCCGAGCGGCATCACGATCGCGGCGCCGAGCCCCTGGATCGCCCGGAACCCGATCAGGACGCCGAGGCTCGGCGCCAGGGCGCACGCGGCCGACGCGAGGCTGAACAGCAGCAGCCCTCCGACGTACGTGCGTCTCCGGCCGAGGCGGTCCCCGAGCGCGGCGGCCGTGATGATCCCCGCGGCGAAGGTGAGGGCGTAGGCGTTGATGATCCAGGGCAGGTTGCCCGCACCGCCGCCGAGATCCGCGTGGATCGACGGCAGCGCGGTGACGACCACGAGTGCGTCGAGGGTGATCAGCAGGTAGGCACCCGCGGTCAGCAGGACAGTGAGCCGGCGGTATGACATGCGCGTTCCCTTCTCCGACCCGGCGACCGGGGTGTCGCCGGCGTACGAAAGGGCAGACGGGAGGTACGTCGGGAACTGGGCGCCGCCGGGCCGCCCAGTTCCGGGCGTCTGCGACGTCTATCTCTTGACGACCCCCAGTCGCTGGGGTGCGAGATGGTCGAGGAGAAGCGAAGGTGAGGACATGGAGACAGACCTGCCGGCCGATCTGCTGGGGCGAGCGCGCGCGGGCGACCAGGACGCGTTCGGCGCGCTGGTCGCGCCGTACCGCCACGAGCTGCAGGTGCACTGCTACCGCATCCTCGGGTCGCTCCACGATGCCGAGGACGTGCTCCAGGAGACCCTGCTGTCGGCCTGGCGCGGCCTGGACGGATTCGAGGAGAGATCGTCGGTGCGCACCTGGCTCTACCGCATCGCGACCAACCGCAGTCTGGACGCCGTTCGTGCCGATGCCCGGCGGGAGCGCGACATGAGCCCCCGCATCAACGGCCTCGTGCCGCCGACTCCCACGCACTACGGCGAGGTGCCATGGCTGACGCCGTACCCCGACGAGCTGCTCGACGTGCCCGACCCGACACCCGGTCCCGAAGCGGTGGTGGAGTCGCACGAGGCGACGTCGCTGGCGTTCGTGACCGCCCTGCAGCTGCTCCCGCCGAGACAACGAGCAGTGCTGATCCTGCGCGACGTGCTCGGTTACCGAGCGGCCGAGGCGGCAGAGGTCCTGGACACCACGGTGGAGTCGGTGACCAGCGCCCTCAAGCGCGCTCGCGCCACGCTCGACGCCGACGAGACCCTTTCCGAGCGACGGGCGCAGCCACCGGCACCCGCCGCGGGGTCGCCGGAGGAGCGTCGCCTGATCGAGGCGTACGTCGACGCGTTCACGAGTCACGACGTCACCAAGCTCGTGGCGATCCTGAGCGAGGACGTCTGGCTGAAGATGCCGCCGCTTCCGTTCGAGTACCACGGGCGCGATGCCGCGATCGGCTTCTTCCAGGCCGTGGTGCATCCGGGGGGTCGCCGGCTGCGGCTCGTGCACACTCGTGCCAACGGCTGTCCGGCCTGCGGCATCTACGCCCATGACCCCACGACCGACACGTGGCGTGCGACCGGCCTGGTGGTGGTGGTCTTCGCGGGCGACCGCATCTCCGAGCTCACGCGGTTCGAGGTGGGGGAAATGCCGAGCTTCGGGCTGCCGCGCATCTTGTCCTGAAGTCGCGTCGATCCGATCTCCTCAGCGACCGGTGATACGGCTGTCACCTAGGCTCGCCGGGTGACCGTGCTGCAGATCGTGCTGACCGCGATCGCGGGGGTGGTGGCGGTCTGGCTGGTCGTCCTGATCGTCCGCAACATGGCGCCGAACGACTACCTGTACGGCGCGCTGGGGGTGCTCGAGGTCGGCCTGCTCGTGCAGTTCGTGGTCGGACTGGTGCAGGTGTTCGGCGACCACGGCGGTCTGAACGTCGCGGCGTACGTCGGCTACCTGCTGATCCTGATCCTGCTGCTCCCGGCAGCGTTCCTCTGGTCGATCGGTGAACGGAGCCGGGCCGGGACCGGCGTGCTGCTCGTGGCGGTCGTCGTCGTACCCGTGCTGTTCCTTCGCCTGCAGCAGCTGTGGGGATCCCGATGACCGTCTCCACGCACACCGGTTTCGGCCGGATCCTGGTCTTCGTGTACGGCGTCTTCGCGCTCGCCGCGACCGCACGCGCCGTGGTCCAGCTGGCGACCCAGGCGTCGAAGGCGCCCGTCGCCTACTCGCTCTCGCTGTTCGCCGGGATCGTCTACATCGTCGCCACCTGGGCGCTCGCGACCGATCGCAGACGCATCGCGATCGTGACCGTCCTGATCGAGCTCACGGGGGTGCTCGTGATCGGGACCCTCAGCCGCCCCGACGACATCGACAAGGCGAGCGTGTGGTCGACCTACGGGAACGGCTATGGCTACGTGCCGCTGGTCCTGCCGTTCATCGGCCTGTGGTGGCTCTGGCACGTCGGCCGGCGCTCGTAGCGGTCGATCCCACCCATGAGGGGCCCTAGGCTCGCATGACCCAAACGGGCCATAGAACCACGAGCCGGTCCGTCGTAGGTTGTGTGTCACCAGCGTGGATCAAACCGGGGGGATCAGATCTCACGCAGGGTGTGGGGTAGGACCGCACAAGCCGCGGTTGTGGCGCGAAACCATAGCCGCGGCTCACCCATTTCTGAGCCGTTCTCGCCGCACGCCTTCCAGGCGGGCGATCACAGCACCTTCGTCCCGTACATCTCCCCGAGCGGGTCGGCGAGCAGCTCCAGGCGTGCGCCGTCGGGGTCTCGGAAGTAGATCGAGACCTCGCTCTCCACCATGTACTCCACGCCAGCAGCGTCGAGCTTGCCGCGCAGGTGTTCCCACTTCTCCCGGGTCACCGAGATCGCAAGGTGGTGCAGCCCACCCAGCACCTCGGCGTACGGACCGAGGTCCAGGCCGGGCAGGTCGAAGAAGGCGAGCAGGTTGCCGTGGCCGATGTCGAAGAAGAAGTGGTTGGAGCCGGCGTAGTCACGGTTCTCGAAGATCTCGGTGAGGGGGAACTCCAGAACTCCTTGGTAGAAGTCGATGGTCGCTCGCACATTCGAGCAGATCAGCGCGAAATGGTGTAGCCCCCGAGCGCTGCTCTCTGGCCGGTCGACGGCGTCTTGCAGGTAGTCGGCCTTGATCCGCTCGCGCTCGGCGGCGATGGCTTCCAGGTCGATGCTCATCGGTGGCTCCCCTCGGTCGTTGAACCATCATCGACCTGGATCGGGTGTGCCGCCAGGATCAGCCGCGTTTCCTCGGCTTCGAGCCACTCTCTCGCACGTGGAGCACCGAGAGGCCGTTTCCCACCGGGATGTCCTGGACCTCGAGTCGTGGCAGGTCCCGGACGAGGTTGCTCAGCTTGGAGTAGCCGTAGTTGCGCGAGTCGAACGTCGGGTTGGTGTTCACGACGTACGAACCGACGGCCGACAGCGGCGCCCATCCGTCGTCCTTCGCATTGGCCTCGACCGCCGGCAGGAACAGGGCGGTCAGCTTGTCGAGCTCTCGCTTGCGAGTCGAGGCCGTCGCCTTCGTGCTCGCGGCCTTCTTGGTGGGGGTCTTCTTGGCGGTCGCCTTCTTGGCCGTCGCCTTGGCGGCGGTCATGGCGGCCTTGGTGGCCGTCCTCGCGGTCGCAGCCTCCGACTGCTCCGGCTCCAGGTCCTCCGCGTCGACCAGGACCTCGACGTAGGTGAACCGGTCGCACGCGTTCTGGAAGGCCTCGGGAGTCTTGCGCGCGCCGATGCCGTGGACACGCTTGCCCGACTCGCGCAGCCGCATCGCCAGACGCGTGAAGTCGCTGTCGCTGGAGACGATGCAGAACACGTCGACCGTGCCGGAGTAGAGCAGGTCCATGGCGTCGATCACCAGGGCGAAGTCGGTGGAGTTCTTGCCGATCGTGTACGCGAACTGTTGGACCGGCTGGACGGCGTACGTCGCCAGCTCGGGCCGCCAGTTCTTCAGGCGGTCGCTGGTCCAGTCGCCGTACCCGCGCTTGATGCCGAGCGTGCCGTGCTTGGCGGCCTCGCCGAGGATCGCGCGTGCCCAGCGGTGGCTGATGTTGTCACAGTCGATGAGGACCGCGACCCGGGTCGCGTCGGTCAACGCCCCTCCTTGGGTTCCGGCGATGGGAAGCTCACGATCGCGCGCCCGCCCTCTCCGCGTTGCATCCGCTCGAACGCGCTGGGGACGTCGGCGAGGGAGATCCGGTCAGTGATGGTGGTGGCCAGGTCGAGCCGACCGGCGCCGACGTGGCCGACCAGGTCGGCGATGTCGCGGCGAGGATCGCAGTTGCCGTAGACACTGCTGACCAAGGTCCGGGAGAAGTGGAAGAGCTCAAGCGGGTTGAACGTGACCTGCTGGTCCTTGGGACCGACACCGACGACGACGCAGGTACCGCCACGGCGTACGGCGGTCCAGGCCTGGCGGATGGTCGTGGCCGACCCCACGCACTCGAGCGCCGCATCCGCACCTCGCCCCTCGGTGAGCCCACGGACCTGCTTGGCCAGCTCGGGCGAGCCGACCAGGAAGTCGGTCGCGCCGGCCGCGCGGGCGAGCGGCTCCTTGGAGTCGGACACGTCGACGGCGATGATCCGCGCCGCGCCGGCCAGCCGGGCGCCCTGCACCGCGGAGAGGCCGACCCCGCCGAGTCCGATCACCAGCACGGCGTCGCCGGGCTCGACGTGCGCGGCGTTGCGGACCGCGCCCACCCCGGTGAGGAGGGCACAGCCGAGCAGCGCCGCCTCGTCGAGAGGCACGTCGCCGGTGAGCGGCACGACCGCGCTGACCGGGACGACGACCTCCTCGGCCATTGCCCCGAGTCCGAGACACGCCTGGACCGGCGTCCCGTCCGAGAGCGTCCCGCCGGGAGCCCCGGTCATGCCCTCGATCGTCGAGCACAGCCACGGCTCGCCATGCGTGCAGTGCCAGCACGTGTCGCACGGCACCGCCGAGTCGAGGACGACCCGCGTCCCGGGCTCGATCCCGGCGCTGCTGCCGGCCTCCTTGACGACGCCGGCTGCCTCGTGGCCGAGGACCATCGGGTACGACGGACGCAGGGTGCCGTTGACCATCGAGAGATCGGAGTGGCACACCCCGACGCCCGCGACCCGGACCCGGACGTCGCTCTCCCCCATCGGTCGCAGGGTCACGTCCTGCACGGCGAGCTGTCCGGGCCCGGTGGCGACGAGTGCCTGGGTCATGGGGTCGACCCTAGTGACGGTGCCTTGCCGCATCCGCCGTCAGGTGCGCAATCCCAGGGTCCCCGCGCCGGCGTCGGACGGCGACGTACCCCCGAGCGACCTGTCAGGATGCGCGGGTGAGCACGGGACCCGCCCAGGACGAGGTACGACGGCTGCTCGGGCTCGTCGAGGAGATCGACCCGCAGATCCGCGCGGTGGACGCCGTGAACCCACACGCCCTGGCCGAGGCCGAGACCCTCGACCGCGAGGCGGAGGCCGGGCACCGGCGCTCACCGCTGCACGGACGGGCGATCCTGGTCAAGGACAACGTGGACACGGCCGGTCTGGCGTCGACGGCCGGGTCACTCGCCCTCGCCGACGCTCCGCCGGACCGGGATGCCCCGCTGGTACGCCGTCTGCGGGAGGCCGGGATGGTCCTGCTCGGCAAGACCAACCTCAGCGAGTGGGCCAACATCCGCGACGAGCACTCCACGTCGGGATGGAGTGCGTACGGCGGCTTGACCCGCAATCCCTACGCCCTCAACCGCACCGCGTGGGGCTCCAGCTCCGGCAGCGGAGCCGCCGTCGCGGCCCGGCTGGCGGCCTACGCCGTCGGCACCGAGACCGACGGGTCGATCACGGCACCGGCCGCGGCCTGCGGCGTCGTCGGTCTCAAGCCGACGGTCGGGTTGGTACCGACCGAGGGCGTGGTCCCGATCTCGTGGAGCCAGGACGCGCCCGGACCGATGGCGCTCACCGTCGCCGATGCGGCCGCGCTGCTCGACGTGATGGCCGGCACAAGCGCCGCCGACGACCTCGAGGCGGGCGTCCGCGGGCGGCGGATCGGCGTACCGCGGGACCTGTGGCGCTACAGCCCCGCGGCGGACGCGGCGTCGGAGCGTGCCCTGTCCCTGCTCTCGCAGGCGGGTGCGGAGATCGTCGACGGGCTCGCGTTGCCGACGCTGAAGGACCTCGACGACTCGATGGAGATCACCCTGATGCTGGTCGAGCTCAAGATCGGGCTCGGGAAGTACCTCGAGGCGCGCGGCGGGGAGGTGCGCTCGCTCGCCGACGTGGTCGCCTTCAACCAGGAGCATGCCGACGCCGAGCTGCCGTGGTTCGGCCAGGGATTGCTCGAGAAGGCGCTGGAGACCGAGGGTGTGGCCTCGTCGGCCTACCTCGAGGCGGTCGACCACTGCACCGCCGCCGGTCTCGCCGAGCTCGACCGCACGGTGGGCGAGCACCACCTCGATGCACTCCTGGCCCCCGCCATGGCACCTGCGCCGCCGATCGACCTCGTCAACGGCGACCCGCACACCGGCGGTGCCAGCAGCTCCAGCGCCCTGGCGGGCGCACCGATCCTGACCGTGCCGGTCGAGCTCAGTCACGGGCTCCCGGTGGCGGTGTCGATGTGGGGTGCCCGCGGCAGCGAGGCCACGCTCCTCCAGCTCGGCCGCGCACTCGAGGCCGGACGCGACGCGTCGTCGGGGCCGTTGGCCGAGCCGACGTTCCCCGCGTGGATCTGACGCCGCTCGAGGCCCGGCTACAGTCGCTGACGTGAGTGAATCTTCAATCGACCGCGCGGCCGGGCTGCTGGCCACCTTGCACGCCTCGCACGACCGCCTCGCGGCGGCCCTCGGGAGCCTCACCGCCGACCAGGCGACCACTCAGTCGTTCTGTGCCGACTGGAGCGTGGCGCAGGTCGCCTCGCATCTCGGCTCGGGAGCCGAGATCTTCCGGCTGCATCTCGCCGCCGGCCTGAAGGGCGAGGAAGCGATGCCGAACGACGTCTACCCGCCGATCTGGGACGCGTGGAACGCCAAACCCCCGCTGGAGCAGGTGCGCGACGCGGTCGCCACGGACGCCGCCTTCCTCGACGACATCGACGCGCTGTCCGACGACGAACGAGAGAGGTGGCACCTTCATCTGTTCGGGATGGAGCAGAACCTCCCGACGTTCCTCCAGTTCCGGCTGAATGAGCACGCCCTGCACACCTGGGACGTGGTGGTGAGCTTCGACCCGGCTGCGACCCTGCCCGAGGACGCCACGTCGTACGTCGTCGACTCCCTCGGAGCGGTGGTCGGCTGGGCCGGCAAGCCCACCGACGCCCAGGCCTCCGTCGAGGTCCGGACGACGGCTCCCGAGCGTGCGTTCCACCTCGTGCTGGGGCCGGGAGGTGCCGCTCTCAAGCCCTCCCTCGACGACACCGACGCGGCCGAGCTGGTCCTCCCGGCCGAGGCGTTTGTCCGGCTGGTCTACGGCCGGCTCGACCCCGACCACACGCCGCCCACCGTCGTGGCCCGCGGCATCGACCTGGATCTGCTCCGGTCGGTGTTTCCGGGGCTGTGACCTCGCGGCGGTTTGCTCGCCGTACGGTCACTCAGGTCCCAGCAGTTCCACGAAGACGACGTCCCGTCGGTTCTCAGGGGGGGTACGGCCGACAAGCGACGGGATACCCGGTGAACCGGGGATCCCGACGACGTCCTCCGCTCAGGCCGCGAGAGCCCGGCGCTGCTCCTGGACCAGCCGTGCCTGCAGCGCCCGGCGGACCTTCGGGCCGCCGGTGGTCATCTGATAGAGCCGCTTGAGCTGGATCGGCAGGTTGCGGGCGTTGGTGGAGTCGAGCCAGCCGTTCGGCAGCGACAGCCGCACCACCTTGTGCCACGCGGAGTAGACTTGCTGCGGCAGCGGGCGGGCGCAGTAGGCGAGGTCGTAGCGCTCGAACAGCGCCTTCACCTTCGGCGCGATCTCGCGATACCGGTTGGACGGCAGGTCGGGGAAGAGGTGGTGCTCGATCTGGTGCGAGAGGTTGCCGGTCATGATGTGCATCAGCTTCGAGCCGGAGATGTTGGCCGAGCCGAGCATCTGCCGGAGGTACCACTCCGGCTTGGTCTCGCCGTCGATCGACCGCTTCTCGAAGGTCTCGACACCCTCGGGGAAGTGACCGCACATGATCACCGAGTGGGCCCACACGTTGCGGACCGTGTTGGCGGTGAAGTTGGCCAGCATCGTCGGCAGGAACGACGGGCCCGACAGCAGCGGATGGACGACGTAGTCCTTGGTGACCTGCTTGCGGATCTTGCGCACGACGGCCCTGGCCTCGCGGCGGAACTTCTCAGTCCGCTGCTTGCCGCGCCGCAGATTGCCGCGGAGCTCGAGGTCGTAGGCGGCGACACCGTACTCGAAGAAGACCGCGTTGAGGAAGTTCCACAGCGGCTGGCCCAGGTGCGCCGGATGCCAGGGCTGGTCCTCGTCGACGCGCATGATGCCGTAGCCCAGGTCGTTGTCCTTGCCGATCACGTTCGTGTAGGTGTGGTGCAGCTCGTTGTGGCTGTGCTTCCACTGGTCGGCCGGAGTCGCGTGGTCCCACTCCCAGGTGGTCGAGTGGATCTTCGGGTCACGCATCCAGTCCCACTGCCCGTGCAGGATGTTGTGCCCGATCTCCATGTTCTCCAGGATCTTCGAGACCGAGAGGCCGACGGTGCCGACGAACCATGCCGGTGGGAACAGCGATGCCAGCAGTACGACGCGACTGCCGAGCTCGAGCTGACGCTGGGTGCGGATGACCCTCCGGATGTAGCGGGCGTCGCGCTCTCCACGCGTGTCGATCACCGACTGCCGGATGTCGTCGAGCTCCTTGGCGATCAGCTCGATGTCCTCGGGACTCAGGTGGGCAATCGGGTTGGTCTGGCCGATGGTCGCCTTCTTCTGGATGGTGGTCATCCGCTTCCCTTCTTGTCGCCCCGAGTGGTTCGTACCCAGAACTGCTCTGGATGCGAGGTGTGGTCATTGATCGAGCAGGCACGGCCCGGCCGCGGCGTTGATACAGGTCTGGACGGGGACGCCGCCGGACACGGTCTCGCCGGGTACGGCGGTGGTGAGCTCGCCGGTCCGCAGGTCGCGGACGGCGCCCTCGCGCAACGGCAGCACGCACGTGTAGCAGATGCCCATCCGGCACCCGCTCGGCAGCAGGACGCCGGCGTCCTCCGCCTGCTCCAGGATCGGCCGGGCCCCGTCGCACTCGACGTCGACGCCCTGCCGCTCGAACGTCACCGTGCCGCCCTCACCGGCGACCAGCGTCGACACCCGGAACTGCTCGGTGAGCAGCGGCAGCCCCCGCTCCTCGTGGTGGGCGGCGAGCGCGTCGAGCAGTCCGGCCGGGCCGCACGCGAACGTCGTACGGCCGGCGAGGTCGGGCACGATTGCGTCGAGGTCCGCGAGGTCGAGGACGCCGTGCTCGTCGTCGTACCGGGCCACGAGCCGGATCGCGCCCGCTGCCTCGAGGGCACGCAGGTCGCGCAGGAAGATCGAGTCCGGCTCGCTGGGCGCCACATGCAGCACCACGATGTCGTACGACGCGGAGCGGGCCGGGCGGAGCACGCCGCTGTCCGTGGAGGGGTAGAGGTTGCGCAGCATCCCGATCACCGGCGTGATCCCGGAGCCGGCGGTGACGAACAGCAACCGCGTGGTCTCGCCGCGACGCGGGGTCGGCAGCACGAACTCACCGTCGGCCTGCTCCAGGTGGAGCAACGTGCCGCGCTGGGTGCGACGTACGAGGTAGGGGCTGACCGTGCCGTCCGGCACGGCCTTGACCGTGATCGAGATCCGGCCATCCGCGCGGGGACCGTGGGTGAGCGAGTAGGCGCGCCAGCACCGGACGCCGTCGACGTCGACGCCGATCCGGACGTACTGGCCCGGCACATGACCCGCCCAGTCGGCGCCGGGGCGGATCACGAGCGTCGCGGCATCAGCGGTCTCGGGGTGCACCGACTCGACGCGCCCCCGCAGGTCGGCGCCGTGACGCAGGGGCGCGAAGAGATCGAGGAAGTCGGCCGGGACCAGCGGCGTGGTCGCGGCCTCGGCGACTCGAGCGGCACGGGCACGCCAGCCACGGGTGGGCGCGATGCTCGTGCTCATACCGTTCAGCATGTCCTCCAAACTTGATGCGTTCCTGACCGCCACACGTGAATCCGTGGGCAGGTTTTTGTTCGCTGCGAACATATTTGGAACAATTCGTCGCCATGAACACCTCGGATGTGACCGGTACCCGGATCGCCCTCGATCCACGCCTGCTGGACCTGCTCCGACGGCGCCTTCCCGAGGTGGCCACGCACACGATCACGGCGGTGACCGACGAGGTCCCGTCGTACGCCGGGGCCTTCGGCGGTCCGATGGGCGAGAACATCGAGAACGCCGTGCAGATGGCGCTGGCGGGCTTCCTCCGCCTGGCTGCCCGCGGCCGCGACGCCGACCAGGCGACGCCGCTCTC
>JAFMQY010000346.1 GCA_017354415.1 Nocardioides sp. | reverse complement strand
AGCGTCGTCGATGACTCAGAGCCTCCCGCAGAAGGTTCAGTGGAGTCCAGCAGAGTGGTGTACGACGGACCTGAGTGAGCGCGTGCCTCCAACGTAGGCGCGGCCACCAGGTGGATCCTTCGAGTGATCTCTCACAACCGACTCGAAGAAGGACACCTTGATGACCGCTGTGCCCAGTATCGACCCTGCCCGGTTCCTGACCGAGCAGCTGTCCCAGGCGAGCCCTGACCTGATGCGGGACCTGCTGACCACGTTCGTGAACGCGCTGCTGTCGGCGCAGGCCGACGCGGTGTGTGGCGCCGGCTACGGCGAACGCAGCAGCGAGCGGGTGAACTCCCGCAACGGCTACCGTCACCGCGACCTCGACACCCGCGTCGGGACTCTTGACGTCGCCGTGCCCAAGCTCCGGCAGGGTTCGCTGTATCCCGATTGGCTGCTGGAGCGCAGGAAGCGCGCCGAGCGGGCGCTGACCAGCGTGGTGGCGACCTGCTACCTGCTCGGGGTCTCGACCCGGCGGATGGACAAGCTGGTGCAGACGTTGGGGATCACCGGCCTGTCGAAGTCGCAGGTCTCGGTGATGGCCAAGGAGCTGGATGAGCACGTCGAGCAGTTCCGCACCCGACGGCTCGCCGATGCCGGGCCGTTCACGTTCGTGGCCGCCGACGCCCTGGTCTTGAAGGTTCGCGAGGGTGGCCGGGTGGTGCCGGTGCACGTGCTGGTCGCGACCGGGGTCAACAACGACGGGCACCGCGAGATCCTCGGCGTCCAGGTCACCACCAGCGAGGACGGCGCGGGCTGGCTCGCCTTCTGGAGGGACCTGACCGCCCGCGGCCTGACCGGGGTCAAGCTCGTCACCTCTGATGCCCACGCCGGCCTGGTCTCCGCGATCGGCACGACCCTGCCCGGTGCCGCCTGGCAACGCTGCCGCACCCACTACGCCGCGAACCTGATGTCCGCGACTCCGAAGTCCTCGTGGGGGTGGGTCAAGGCGCTGCTGCACTCGATCTACGACCAGCCCGACGCCGACGCCGTGCACGCCCAGTTCGACCGGGTCGTCGACGCCCTCGCCGAGAAGCTCCCCGCCGTGGCCGAGCACCTCGAGGAGGCCCGAGCAGACGTCCTCGCGTTCACGCCGTTCCCGAAGGAGATCTGGCGCCAGATCTGGTCGAACAACCCCAACGAGCGGCTCAACCGCGAGATCCGCCGCCGCACCGACGTGGTCGGGATCTTCCCCGACCGCGCCTCCATCATCCGGCTCGTCGGCGCCGTCCTGGCCGAGCAGCACGACGAGTGGGCCGAAGGACGCCGCTACCTCGGACTCGACGTCCTCGCCCGAGCCCAAGCCGTCGACACCACCGTCGTCGAGGAGGTGATCACCGAGCCCGAGCTTCAGGCCCTCACGGCCTGACCAACACGCCCAACCGAGGGATCAACCTTCATACACCACGCCAGCGGACTTGACCGTGAGGCAACCGCTCACATCTCGACCGGAGGTCGTCGCCTTCCCTCCGGACGCCGGC
>JAFMQY010000126.1 GCA_017354415.1 Nocardioides sp. | reverse complement strand
CGACCATCCCGATGAACGACTCGCCCGGCCTGGTCACGTGACCAGCATCAGGCATCGGGGTGCCGGGAGCCAGGTCACGTCCGCGTCACCAGGAGCGCTGGCGACCGCACCGTCCACGAGCAGCTCCGATCGGTGCAGCGTCCCGAGCTCGCGGTCGGCATCGACGCCTCCCACCCGGCTACCGGCGCGAACCATCAGCTCCGCGCCGAGCACGAGACCGACAGCCTGCCGACCAGCTGGAGCGCCCCCGTCATCGTGGACCCGGCGCGGGTCGGCTCGGGCGCGACGGCACGTGCATGGGCATACGCTGTCACGGAGCCGGACGGTCAGCAGTTCGCGACTCACGTCGATTGAGGACGGTATGCAGGTACCACGTGTTCGCGTGGCCCTCGCCGGTCTGGTGGCCGCGCTGGCTCTCACCGCATGCGACAACGGACAGCCCCGCACGGAGAGCCTCGGCCTCACCCATACCCCGGCGGACCTGTCCGAGCTCGAAGGCGGCAGCTGGGTGGCGACCAGCATCCTGGACCCGCACACCAGCCTGGTCCCGGGCTCCCGGATCGCGATGACGTTCCGGGCCGACTCGGTGTCTGTCAACGCCGGCTGCAACACGTTGTTCGGCGGCGCCTCCATCGACGAGGACGAGCTGGTCGCTCCTGCCCTGGCGTCGACCAAGAAGGCCTGCAACGACGCCCTGACTCAGCAGGACACGTGGCTGAGCGATTTCCTGAGCTCGCGTCCGACCATCGAGGTGCTCGAGACCGACCTGTGGCTCTCCCACGGCGACGACACGGTCATCCATCTGACGCAGGAGTGACGCGGCCCGGACTCGTCGGTCGAGCGTGTCGCTTGTCCTGAGGAGGCGAGGGACGAGCCGTCTCGAAGGGAGACCACGCTCCGCCGTATGTCGTGCGACCTCACGCTCCGATCGGCTCGAGCTCCTCGGGGGTGCTCTCGTCGAGCAGGCGCCGCGAGACGTTGTCGAGAGCCTCGGCGAGCAGGGCGTCATCCTCGGCACCCCAGTCGCTGAGCTCGCGTGCGAGCCAGCGCCGGCGGGCGTCGGCGAGCCGGATGATCTCGCGGGCACCGGAGTCAGTGAGCGCGAGGACGTTCTCGTGCTCGACGAGGAAGCCGCGGTGGAGCGCGGTCGCGAAGGCGGGGGCCAGCACTTCGGGAGGGACGTGGACCCGCCCGGCGATCCGGACCAGGGTGGGCGGGACCCCGACCTGGTTGTGGAGACGCACCTGGGCCAGGCACCACGCGTCCGCGACCGCGAGGGTCGTCCCGGCGTCGCGCCACATCGCGACCATGTCGTCGCGGTCGGCCCTCTGGGTGAGCCGCCCGATCGCCAGCTCCAGACGACGTACGCGGTCGCTGTCCTCCGGCATTCCGAAGCCGTCTCCGACGTCGGTCGCGCCGGCGCGGGTGCTGCCACGCAGCGGCACCTCCTTGAGGAACCAGGCGAGCGCGAACGCCAGCAGGGCCACCGGCACTGCGGTCAGGAACACCACGTGTACGGCGTGCGCGTAGGCGTCGAGGATCGGCCGGATCTGGTCGGCGGGGTAGGAGTGCAATCCCTCGGGCGTCGTGGTCTTGGTCGGGTCGACCCCGGGCGACGCGGCGTACGCGGCGGGGAGGTGGTTGCTCAGCACGTTGGCGTAGACCGTGCCGAAGATCGATGCCCCGAACGAGCTGCCGAGGGTGCGGAAGAAGGTCACGCCGGAGGTGGCGACGCCGAGGTCGCGGTACGCCGCGGTGTTCTGCACGATGATCGTGAGCACCTGCATCGACAGACCGATGCCGAAGCCCAGCACCAGCATGTAGAACGAGCGGAGTCCCCAGCCGGTGGTGGCGGTCATGCGCGACAGCAGCCAGAGTCCGAGGGCCATCAGCAGCGTCCCGGCGATCGGGAACCACCGGTAGCGGCCGGTCTTGCCGATGATCGTGCCCGAGGCGATCGAGGTGATGAGGAGTCCCACCACGAGAGGCAGGGTCTGCAGGCCGGACACGGTCGCCGAGACCCCGTCGACGTACTGGAGGAACGTCGGGAGGAAGGTCATCGCGCCGAGCATCGCGAAGCCGACGATGAAGGCGAGGATGACGGAGATCGTGAACACCGACGACTTGAAGAGCCGGAGCGGCAGGATCGGGTCGGTGGCGCGTGACTCGGCCCAGACGAACACGCCGAGGCTGACCAACGAGACCACGAACAGGGCGATGATCGTGGCCGACCCCCAGGCGTACTCGGTGCCGCCCCAGGACACGGCGAGCGTCAGACAGCCGGCTCCCAGCGAGATGAAGACGGCGCCGAGGTAGTCGATCGCCGGGCGGGCGGTGGTCAAGATGTGCGGCATCGTGGCCGCCGCCAGGATCACGACGGCGATCCCGATCGGGAGGTTGACGTAGAAGGCCCAGCGCCAGGAGAGGTGGTCGGTGAACAGGCCGCCGAGGAGCGGGCCGAGCACCGTGGTCACGCCGAAGACGGCCCCGAGTGCGCCCTGGTACTTGCCGCGCTCGCGGAGCGGGATCACGTCGGCGATCACGGCGGTGGCCGTCACCATGAGGCCGCCGGCGCCGAGCCCTTGCACGGCCCGCCACGCGATCAGCCAACCCATGTTCTGCGCGAAGCCGCAGGCGCCGGAGGCGATCACGAACGACCCGGCGGAGATCTGGAAGACCAGCTTGCGGCCGAACAGGTCGCCGAACTTGCCGGCCAGGACGGTGGCGATGGTGTCGGTGAGTAGGTACGCCGAGACCACCCACGACAGGTGGTTCGCGCCGCCGAGGTCGCCGACGATGGTGGGCAGTGCGGTCGACACGATGGTCTGGTCGAGCGCCGCGAGCAGCATGCCGCCCATCACCGTGAGGAAGACCAGGTTCATCCGGCGGCGGTCGAGGATCTGCTCCGGGGCCTGCACGTCTTCGGTGACGGTCATGAGGCGCCCCGCTCCTGTGCCGGAGCGGGCGTGACGACCGGGCCGTGCCGGAGGCGCGTCATGATCGCATTCTGGGCGCCCTGGGTCCGAAGGGGAAGGACCGCCTGCGCCGCAGACGCCAGCAGTCGGGCACGCGGCGGCCCGAGCTGCTCAGCCGCAGCCCGTGACCCGGCCGTCGTGCAGCCCGTCGGCGAGGGCGAGCCATGCACCGCCGTAGTAGGTCGGGTTGCCCTCGTCGGTCTGGACCGCCCCGCGCTGCAGGGCGGTGGCGCCGGCATCGTCACCGGCTGCCCGCGCCGACGCCTGCGCCGCCAGCAGTGCAACGGTCGAGCCGCTGCCGTCGATGACGTCGCCACCGAGGCTCAGAGCCGTGGCCGAGGAGCGGGTCTGTTGCTGCAGCACCGTCCACCAGGCGGCTGCGAGTGACCGGGCTCGTGCGTCACAGGCGGCCGCGAACCACAGCGGAACGCGCTGCGCGTCCGGACCGTACTGAGGCGTGCCGCTCCCACCCCCCGTGCCCGTCGGGACGAGCCGGTCGCCTTGCAAGCGCGCCCAGTCGGGGGGCAGCTGATGCCCGTGCTGGGTCACCTGGTCGACGAGGTCCACCGAGGACGCGGCCATGGCCCGCCAGCGGTCGTCGCCCGTCAGCCGGGCGAGTTCTTCGAAGACGCCTGGCATCAGGTACGACGGGTCGACCACCGCCGGGTCGGATGTGGCCCACGGCCCCGCGGTCAGGACCGGTCGACCGGAGGAGTCCGTCACCGTCTCGTGCTCGAGGACGGCTGCCGCCAGCGTCCTCCCGTCGCGGTGCAGGCTTGCGGCGCCCGGCCCGTCGTACCGGAGCAGGGCGTACGACGCGAGGACGTCCGCGTCGGAGGCGGGCTGTGCGTCCAGGACCTTTCCCTGTGAGTCCGCGTGGTAGGACAAGAGGCCGTCCGGCGTGGCGAGGTGTGCGTGTGTCCAGGACCAGATGCTGCGTACGACGTCGTCCCGTCCGGCCAGCTCGGCGATGAGCATGCCGTAGGCCTGTCCCTCGCTCACGATGTCGTCCCCCTGGTCGTGACGGAGGACCCGGCCGTCGGACGTGACGTACGTCGAGAGGAACGCCTCGGGATGGTTCATGGGTGACATGGCGGACGAGCTCGACGGCGACGTACCGGAGGCGGAAGGCCCGGACGACGGGTCCGACCCACAGCCTGCGACGAGGAGGCACAGGGCGGCGGCGACGGCCCCCCGTACGCGAAGTGGCTGTCCCATGGCGTCATCTCGCGCGCGGGGCTGCTCGGTCGAGCTCCCGCGTCTCGGTGGAAGACCCAGGCGTCACCGGGGCTCGTCGCGCGGCCAGGCTGTTCAGGGGCGCGCTCAGAAACGCCCAGGTCGGCAGCACCAGGAGTGCGCCCGTCAGGGCACCACCGAGGGTGTTGGCGTGGGTGAGGCCGGCGACGATCCCGGCGGCGCCCACGACGGCGAAGATCGACTCGGGGAGGTTGGCGGTGACCGCCCGCCACCATCGCTGGTGCTCCTCCTCCTTGGGCGTGCGGAGGAACTCCGCACGTCGCGCCACCAGACCCTGGAGCGAAGCGCGCGCGACGACGAGCGAGGTGGACTGCCAGATCAGCAGGGCGCCCCAGGCGTCCCGCCAGTTCGCGCCGGTGCCACGCCGTACGACCGCGATCCCGCGCAGGAAGCCGAGCAGCACGAGCACCGGGATCGCCGCGAGGAGGAAGAGCGAGAGCTTGCGGAAGAGCAGACCTCCGTCCAGGGCCACGTTGACCGCCCCGGCCATCAGGAAGAAGAAGAACAGGACCGCGAGCAGGTCGCCGTACCACTGGAAGGCTCCGCTGAGGTAGGCCCACCGCTGCGACTGGGTGAGCCGGTTGTCGCGGCCTCGCGGCAACGGGAGCAGGGACCGCCAGTGCATCCGCAGGATCTGGATGCCCCCGAAGCACCAGCGGAACCGCTGGCCCTTGAACGCCTCGAACGTCACCGGCATCACGCCGTACCCGTACGACGTGTCCACGTGTCGTCCCGACCACCCGGCGCGGAGCAGCCGCAGGGAGAGCTCGGCATCCTCGGTGATACACCACTCGTCCCAGCCGCCGAGCCCTTCCAGGGCCTGGCGCCGGATGAGCCCCATGGTGCCTGCGAAGATCGCGCCGTCGCGCTCGTTCCGGGACGGTTGCGAGACGGCGAAGAAGTACTGGTAGCTGTGGTAGAGCCGGCGCTGGAAGGCGGAGACGTGCCCGTCGCGGTAGTCCTGCGGCGACTGGACGAACCCCAGCCGCGGCTCGGCGAAGAGTGGTGCGCAGCGGGCCAGGAAGCGTGGGTCGATCTGGTAGTCCGCGTCGATCACGCCGATCACCTCGGCGCGCGGGTCCGTCAGTTCCCTCAACGCATAGTTGAGGGCGCCCGACTTGTAGCCGGGCCAGTCGGCGAGGTGCGCGAACGTGATTCCGTGGTCCGCGCACCATTGCTCGACCGGGCGCCAGAGGGACTCGTCGCCGGTGTTGTCGTCGATGACGATGATCTCGAAGCGGTCGTAGTCCAGGTGCAGGAGAGAGCGGACGGTGGCGATCACCATCTCCGGCGGCTCGTTGTGCGCCGGGACGTGAAGGCTGACGAAGGGGTGGTAGGGATCTGGCACGTTGTCCGCCCCGACCCGGGTACGGCGCCGCCAGTGCTCACTGCCGATGGCGTCGCACATCTCCCACAGGTAGACGACGCCGAGCAGTGCGGTCAGCACCTCCAACCCCCAGAGCGCGAAGGCACCGACGAGCCCGGCGCCCGAGACCGGGCTGCGCAGGGTCCACTGGAACATGAACACGAGGTAGACCCCGAAGAGATAGATGCTGGTGGACCAGCACAGATGGGCACGGGCGTTCCAGCGTCGGGTCGCCGGGATCCACACCAGGCAGGCACCGACGAGGAGGATGAAGGCGAGCCCGGCTCGACGAGGGTGGCCGCCGTTGAAGACGAACATCGCGCAGCCGCCCAGGGTGCCGATGACGATGCTGCCGAGGACCGCGAAGAGCAGTCTCCGGGTCCACGAGAGCGCCCCAGGTCGATACGGGCGCGACGGAATGGAGAGAGCGACGGCGGTCGCGGCGACCGCGGCGACGATTGCGGACAGGAGCAGGCCGGTCAGGGGAAAGCACTCCTCGGATCGGGGGATGGGCACCATGCGCTGAACCGCGCAACCCACTCCGTACCCGGTCTTCGGGTTCCTACTCGGACGTGTTGTCGTGGTCGGGAGACCGGGTCCTCTGCAGGAAGTCGGCCAGCGGGCCAGGCATCGCGGCGGGGCGGTCGCCCCAGTCGTACACGACGGCCGTACCGGCGATGAGGTCGTGCAGCCCCCGGTGGTCACGTCGGAAGGGGATCATCAGGAAGCCGATGCCGAAGAACACCAGGCTGAAGGGGAGGGCGATGGTCCGGATGAACACGACCCGGGCGTACGGCGCCGTACCGTCGGCCCGGACGACGCGGAGTCCGGTGAGGGCCTTGCCGATCGTCCTTCCGGTGATCACCAGCCCGATGAAGATGTAGAAGAAGGCCCAGACGGCGAGCGCGACCACGCCCCAGAACGTGCCCCGGCCCAGGGTGACCCCGAACAGCACGCGGGTCAGCACCCCCAGGCCGGCCACGCCGAGGGTGTACAGCCCGATGATCGCGCCGATGTCGAGCAGTCCGGACGCCGCCCGACTGAAGACGCCCGTGTAGTTGCCCGAGACCGTCTCGCGTCCCCGCGGCACGTCGCCGGAATCGATGAGGGCAGCCGGACCCCGGGCGCCCTCGTTGCGGTCCCGTCGAATCAACCGGAAGACGAACCGGTCCACGATCACGTCGAGGCCGACCAGCTGACGACGCGCCAGATCGATCATCGACCACGCCATCGAGCGCGTGCTGTCCGCGACGACGTCTGGGATCCCGGAACGCTGCACGATCGCCTGGATGTCGATCCTGGCCACCACGGCGTCCATGTCGACCCGATCCACGATCGCCTGCGGATCGACCCTGGCGATGAGGGCGTCGACGTCGACTCGGTCCATGATCAGCTGGGGGTCGATCCTCGCCAGTACGGCGTTCAGGTCGACCCGGTCCATCACGACCTGGGGGTCGACTCGCGCCAGGATGAGGTTCGGGTCCACACGCTGGAGCAGCTGGTTGACGTCGATCCGCGCCACCAGTGCCTCGACGTCCACCCGCCCCAGGGCCGCATCGAGATCGACCCGCTCCACCAGCGCGTTGAGGTCCAGCCGCTCCAGCAAGGCCTGGATGTCCACTCTCGCCAACGCGGCATCCAGGTCCACCCGCTCCACGAGAGCGTCCACGTCGACATGGGCCAGCACGATGTCCGGGTCGACGGCATCAACCACTCGCCCCGTGACCGCCCCCGCCACACGCCCGACCAGCCGACGTCCGTTGTCGCGAGCACCACCCGTGCTCGTCATCGTCGGCCCCCGACACGGCCCGCGTCCCTGTGACTCGGCACACGACGACTGTAGGGCTCGCGCGGCCCAAACGGGCGGACTTGGCTGAGGTGGCGCCACGCTCCGCAGCCGTGCGCCGGGCGGCATCCCGAGCTACTCAGTCGGCGGCGCTGCTCCACGCCACCGCCTCGAGCTCGGTACTCATACACCTGCCGTGGGGACCGTAGCCGCCTGAGTGCGGCCTCGACATGGAGCCGCCTGCCGTCGCGTCGCCAGGACGCCAGCCCCGGCGAACGTGCACGTGCGCTCCGTCCCCATGCTGCGGAGCATCGTGTCGAGTGTCGGTCCGCTCGGAGCCGCGCGTCGTACGTTGTTGCGTGAGGAAGTGTCGGAGGGACCCGCGACACATACCTGCGAGAACGCCGATCATGAGCGAGACTCGGGGAGCAGTCGAAGGACGAGGGGGCGTCATGGCCAGAGGCCGCGACCAGCGCGGACCCATGGAGCGACTCGTGCGGGTCGCCGCGGCGCTGAGCGCGCAACCCAAGTACGGCGTGGACGCGGCGAAGCTGGTGACGATCGCCGGCTTCAAGAACGACGAGAACGGCCACCGCCAGCTGCAGCGCGACCTCGAGCACCTCGCCAAGCAGGGGTGGCAGATCGAGAACATCAGCGGTGCGGGCACGGGGGCCAGGTATGGGATGGTGACGCAGGACAACCGCCTCAAGGTGCGGCTGAGCCTCCCGCAGGCCACCGCCCTGCAGCGGGCCGCCCTCGTGGCGCGGCGGTCCGACCTGGTGACGCGGTTGGGACTCCCCGAGGACGAGCTCCCCGAAACCCCGCCCGCCGACCTCCGCGTCGGCGGCGAGAGTGAGGCGCTCGACGCAGCTCTGGAGGCGGTCCGGCTGCGCGCCCTGCTCCGCTTCCGCTACAAGGGCTCGCCGCGCCTGACGCAGCCGCAGTCGGTGAGCCAGCAGAACGGCAAGTGGTATCTGCGCGCGATCGAGGAGGGCTCCGAGACGATGAAGACCTTCATGGTCGCCCGGATGAGCGACGTCGTGGCAGAAGACCCCGGCACGGCCCGGCACGTCCCCGTCGAGCGCCACCTGACCCTGCATCCCATGCAGTGGGAGGTCGACGCGCCCGTCGAGGTCATGCTCCGCACGGACGAGGACTTCCGGCAGGACGTCGTGCGGTGGCTGCAGGAGCCGCTGGCCGAGGAACACCACTCGGGCACTGTCGACATGCGCTATCGGGTGACCAACCGCACGGCGTTCCGGGACCGGATCTACGAGCTCGGGACGAGGGTCGAGCTGCTGGGGCCGTCCGACGTACGCGAGGAGCTGCTCTCGGAGCTCGAGGTGCTCGCCCGGGGAGGAACCTCGTGAGTCCCGGCCCACCGAAGTACGTCCAACGCTTCGCCCGGCTGCCGCAGGTGCTCGAGCTGCTGGCCGACTACCCGAACGGACTTCCGCTGGACGAGCTGGCTGACAAGGTGGGCGCTCCCGACGGCGAGCTGCGGCAGGACCTGCTGGCGTTCTACTCCGCCGACCTGGTCGAGTTCGGCTTCGACCGCCCGCCCGCGACCCTGGAGTTCCTCGGTCCGGAGGGCGGCGACGAGGACCCCTACGAGGCCGAGATCGTGCGGATCTCCGGAGACCCGGGCCTCGACGAGCTCGGAGTCCATTACGTCAGCGCGTCAGAGCTCGCCCTGCTCTTCAGCGCCGCCCGGGCGCTGCAGGACCTCGACCCGTCGGACGAGCACCTGGCGGCAGCTGTCGACGTACTCGCCGAGACGATGTACGGCGAGGAGGACGCGCGGGAGACGCCCGAGCACAAGCGCTGGAACGAGTGCCTCGATCCCCTCCATCAGGCTGTGCAGGAGCACCGCCGGGTGCGGATCGTCTACTCCAGGGCCTGGCAGAGCGGCGTTCGGGAGCGGGTGATCGAGCCGTACCAGCTCGTCAACACCCGACGCGGTTGGGAGGTCGACGCCGGCCCCGTCGACGAGCGTGGTGCGATCCGCACCTATCTGCTGGCCAACGTCCGTCGGGCCGAGCTCCTGCCAGATCGTTTCGTGCCGCCCGACGACCTGACCGGCGTCCTCGCGCGACAGCGTGAGACGACGCGCGTGCGGGCGCGCTTGCCGCAGTCAGCCCGCTGGACGGCCGAGATGTACGCCGAGAACGTGTGCGTCGTGGCCGACGACGAGGAGTTCTGCACCCTTGACCTCGACCTGCTTCCGCCGCTCGAGCACCGGGTCGGGCTGCTTCTGGTCGCCGCCGGCTCGACCGCCGAGCTGCTCGAGCCGACCGAGCTGAGGTCGGCCGGGGCCGACCTCGCGCAGGAGCTGCTGGACCACCACCGCCGTACGACGGACACCTGGAGCAGCTGACCGCCCGGCGCGGGACGAGGCCTTTCTGCGCACCCGATTTGTGTCGGGGGTCGTTCGTACCGTGCGGAGTGCTGGGGGGTCGAGGTGAAGGACGGGGTCGAGATGAAGGATGCACGGCAGCTATCGCTGGACGAGACCACGGACGCCGCCTGGAGCAGGTTCCGGCAGGCGCTGGCCGACCGGCTGGCCGGCCTGGACGTCGGCGACGCCGTCGTCGTCAGGGTCGAGGGGGACGACTCGGACGACGCGTGTACGCCGTACGTCCAGGCCTCCAGCGACGACGGGCAGAACGCCGTCGCCGAGGTGTCGAGCAACCACTTCCTGCACCGCCGTCATCACCTCGACAAGGCGGCTCGACGGCAGCTCCGAGAGCTGGGGTGGGTGCGGCCGTCGAGCCGTCGCGACACGCTGAACTACTCGTGGGAGTTCGACCTGACGCGGGCCGATGAGGTCGCGGTGATGATGGTGCGCGCCCTGCGCGAGGTGTTCGGTGTGGTGCACCCGGCGTTCCTCGTCGCGCCGTTCCTCGGCCCCGGCGTCGAGACGTCCGAGCGCAACGCCGACACCTCGCCCCCGGAGCCGCTCGCCGTGGAGCCGGAGGACAAGACCGACCTCGACCGACTGGTGGACGCGGCACTCACCCCCTTCTTCGGCCACGTGCCGAGTCGGGACGACGACGGCGACATCCCGGTGTCCAGCGGCTCTGCGATCGTCTTCGTCCGGGTGCTGGAGACCCGGCCGATGATCCACCTGTTCGCCGAGCTCGCCGTCGAGGTGACCGAGCCGGAGCGCGCGACGTACGAGGTCGGGGTGCTCAACCGGGACTGGCCGTACGCGAAGTTCGCGCTGGCCGGTCAGACGGTCCGCGCACACGTCTACCTGCCGGCGTACCCGTTCGTGCCCGAGCACCTGCGCCAAGCGCTGACGATGATGTGCGAGATGGCCGACGCGGTCGACGACGATCTGGCCTTCCGCGTGAGTGGGCGCACGTTCCTGTCGCCCTCCGGCCGGGGCAACACAGACGGCGGATGTGGGGGAGAGTGCAGCCACGGCGGTCCTGCATGAGCCGGTGATTTCAGTCGGGGGTCGTCCGTACCTTGATCGTGCCGCCGCAAGGCCTTCGAGCGCGGCGACGTCGAGGCCGGCCAGACGCTGCTGGCCGAGACCCGCGCCGTGCTGGACGCCGCCGATCTCATCGCCCCCGGACTGATCGCCGGCAGCATTCGTGCGGAGCGGGACGAGGTCGCCCACATGTACGGCATGACCGACGCCATGGGCGCGCCGTACATGTCCAAGCTCACCCGCGACTCCTACCACGGGCAGAACCGCAAGCGCGGCCGGCGACCCGAGAGTGGGGTGTGAGTCGTCGTTGGCCTGCCACGACTCTTCTCGTGCCTCCCTGCCGCACCTCGATGTCGCGGCAACAGGCTCCGAGGGTGGCGGAGGCCGGACGACACCTTTTCCGTCGGCCTTGTCACGGCAATCGGGATCGGGGACGACACCGACACGGTCGCCGCAATTGCCGGCGCACAGCTTGGTGCACGGTACGGCGCCTCCACGGTGCCGGCTGAGTGGCGCCGGATGCTTCATGGCTATCCACGTCTGACGCCGAGCGGCTCGTCGAGCCGGCCGGTCGGGCCGCCAACCGGCGCCCCGTCTCCTGAACCGTCCCGCGCGGTCTCTCGATCGTCCCCGGGAGCGGGACGCCGATGCCTGCTCGTGGGGCACTGC
>JAFMQY010000345.1 GCA_017354415.1 Nocardioides sp. | reverse complement strand
CACGAAGCCGAGCTGCTCGACGCAGCGGCCGAGCTCGGCCAGGACGTGCTTGGTGTCGCCGTGCTCGACGTGCATGGGCAGCTGCGCGGCGCCGAGAAACCGCTCCGGGAAGAACGAGACCTGCTGGGCGATCATGTCGTTGACGTACGCCGCCCAGCCCGGCGTGATGTGCGGCTCCATCCAGCCGAACTGCAGGAACGGCCGCGGGCCGATGACTTGGACGTCGATGTTGCGGGCGTCGAGGTAGTCGACGTGGCCCTGGGCGGTCTGGAGGAAGTCGGCCTCGGTCGGGCCCTTCCCGGGCGTGACCTGCTGGCCGACGTTGCTCGGCATCGGCTGGTTCGAACCCAGCATCTGAACGACCATGTTGTTGGCGGCCGGTGGCACCGACACGTGCCCGTGGACATCGAGGACGAGGTAATCCTGGTAGGTCATCTTCTGCTGCTCACTTCCGCTGTTCTTATTTCCAGTAGGCGAAGGCCATGCCGGTGCCGGTGCCGGCGGGGCTGCGGTAGCCGGGGACGTAGTCGACGATGGTGGCGCTCTGCTTCTCGAGGATTCCGGCGGCGGCGATCCAGTTGAGGATCTCCGCGCTCCCCGAGCGCATGTGCTTGCGGGGGATGTCGCCGAAGGAGTCCCAGTCGCCCGCCACCAGACCGTCGAGGATCTGCTTGTCGAGGGCCTCGTTCACGACGAAGTGCGATAGGCCACCGGAGGTGATGACCGCGACGCGTATGTCGTGGTCCCAGGACTCGATGGCCTGGCGGACCATCTGCCCGAAGGCGTAGCAGCGGGCCGGGTTGGGGTTGTTCGGCGGGAAGTAGCAGTTGATGAAGAGCGGCACGATCGGGACCTCGGGGTCGAGACCGAGTCGGTAGCGCGGGAACGTGAACGCGTGCCCGAGGGTGCGGTCCTCGCGCTGCTCCCTGAACCAGTGCGCGTCGAAGTCGTTCTCCGACAGAGTCGCGGTGATGTGTGCGGCCAGCCTGCCGTCGGTCTTGTGCCACGCCCGGTCATCGCCGTGCGCGGCCCACTGTGCCGCGCGGATGCCCTCGGCGAGCTTGGACAGGTCGCGCTGCTGCTCGTCGAAGAGCCTGTCACCGTGGAAGAGCGCGAACGCGGGGACTCCCTCGTCCTGGAACATCTCCCACTGGTCGTCGCCGATCACGACCGCGACGTCGGGCTTCGCCTCGGCGAGCTTCTCGGTCAGGACCTCGATGCCCTTCTGGGCGCGCTCGTACTTGGCCTGGTAGATCTCCGGCTTGAGCTCGTCGAGCACCGCAGGGTCTGCCGTCGGCAGCAGCTCGTCGTACGTGTGGAACTCACCGTCACGACCGAGCAGCTTCGGGTTGCCCCGGTCACGCTCGCCGTGGTTCTCCCACCACTCGACGCCCGAGCTGAGCTGTGGTGAGTGTGATGCGGCGATGCCGACCACGATCTCTGCCATGGTGCTCCTTCCACTGGTTCGTTGTCGTCAGGATCGGCGGCGGACGGGCGTCGGCGCAGGTCTCGTCGCACCCACCGGAAGACCGGGA
>JAFMQY010000125.1 GCA_017354415.1 Nocardioides sp. | reverse complement strand
CGGTCGCGCCATCCGGCGGCCGCCGCGCCTGCGCACGCTCCCACGGCCTCCACTCCGGAACCCGGCTATGCCTGGCTGAGAAACGTTCTGCTTCCGGTGGTTGAGGGAACTCCTCAGCGTCCGGAGGGACAGTGGCGCCGGCCGGGAGATCCTTGGTAGCAAGTGCGCGGACAACGTCGCTCGACGAGGAGGACGCATGACAACCTTCAGTCGGTCCGACGACCTGCAGGGAGCGGAGTTCGTCGAGGCGGATCTACGCGGCGCCCGGTTCGTCGGGTCCGACCTCTCCGGCGTCGTGATGCGCGGAGTCCAGGTGGAGGGGGCGGACATCGACGCGCCGTGGCTCTTCGACGGCGATGGCTCCTTGCGCGTCAACGGCGTCGACGTGACCCCGTACGTCGACGCGGAGCTCAACCGTCGCTTCCCTGGGCGCGCCGAGAGGCGCGCAGGAGATCCGGACGGCCTGCGCGCGGCCTGGGCAGAGCTCGAGCCCACCTGGTCGGCCACCCTCGAGCGCGCCGCTGCGATGCCGGCCGGCACGGTCGAGGTATCGGTCGACGGGGAGTGGTCCTTCGCGCAGACGCTTCGGCACCTGGTCATGGCCACGGACATGTGGCTGGGCCGGGGGGTGCTGGAGCTCGAGCAGCCCTTCCACCCCCTCGGGGTGGTGGACTCCGGCACCGAGGGCGACGGCTTCGACACCTCCGGCTTCGCGAAGGACACACCGTCGTACGCCGAGGTGCTCGAGGCCCGGGCTGGTCGCGTCGCCATGGTGCGCGACTTCCTCGCCGGGGTCACCTCAGAGGAGCTGGCCGCGACCCGGAAGAACCCGCATGACCCTCAGTACCCGGAGACCACGCTCTCGTGCCTGCATGTGATCCTCGAGGAGGAGTGGGAGCACCACCGGTACGCCGTACGCGACCTGGACGCGATCGAGGCGAAGTCCGGCGAGTGAGCCGATCACGAGATGATCGGAGGGGGCTCGATGTCCTCACGGGCGATGTTCTGATCAGCTGCCGGGTGCTCGACCAGGGCCAAGATCCGGCTCGCCATGAAGCGGGCGGTTCGGACCGGCGTGCCGCTCCGGGTGACCTCGGAGACGGTGACGATGCCGCGACCGGTCTCGATCTCGACCCGGCGACCGTTCCGGCTGGCGACAATGTCATAGGTCCGGACCTCGTCGCCCGCATCTATGACGATCTCCACGCGGTCGCCGCGCACACGCTCACCGTACTCCGACGATCCTCGGGCCTACGCAGGGGAGAGTCGCTGACCTCGACCCTGGCGCCGGGGTGCTGAGATGGGTGCCGTGCGCGGAGTGCTGCTGGATCTCGACGGGGTCGTGTACGTCGGTGACTCACTGGTGCCGGGCGCTGTGGACGTCGTCGACTGGCTCTCCCGCGAGGGCATCCCGTATCGCTTCCTGACCAACACCACATCCCGGCCTCGCGCTGCGATCGTGGAGAAGCTGTCGTCCATGGGCATCCGCGCGGACGACGACGACATCCTCGCCCCCGCTGTTGCCGCGATGTCCTGGATCAGGAGCACCTCACCGGGCAGGCCGGCGCTCTTCGTCCCCAAAGCCACGGCATCGGAGTTCGTCGAGAGCGACCCGTTGCCGGACGACGCCGAGGAAGGCGCCGGTGCAGTGGTCGTGGGCGACCTGGGTGAGGGGTGGGACTTCGCCACGGTCAACCGCGCTTTCCGGCTGCTGATGGCCAAGCCGCGGCCGCGGCTGGTCGCGCTCGGGCGGACCCGCTACTGGCGGGCTGACGACGGGCTGCGGCTCGATGCCGGCCCCTTCGTCCGAGCCCTGGAGTACGCCACGGCCACGACAGCCGTGGTGATGGGCAAGCCTGCGCGGGCGTTCTACCTGACTGCCGTCGAGGGGCTCGGGCTGGCCCCGAACGACGTGGTGATGGTGGGGGACGACATCCGCACCGACGTCGAGGGTGCCCAACGTGCGGGGCTGACCGGCGTACTCGTGCGGACCGGGAAGTACGTCGCGACCGACCTGGACTCAGACGTGACACCTGATGCCGTGCTCGACTCGATCGCCGAGTTGCCGGACTGGTGGGCTGCCACGGCCTGACCAACGCCCTCGTCGGAGGACGCTCCGTTCGCGTTCCCGGTCGGTCACCGACACGGTGGTCGCTCCGAACGGCGTGGCCCTGGCCACATCGCGGGCGAGGCACTCACCAGGCGACGCCGACGGCGTGCCGGAACGTACGCCGGTCGTTGACCATCGCCAGCATCGCGTGGGCGACGTCGGCGCGGCTGATGGTGCCGCCACGCGCAAGGTTGGCCTCCACCGCCGTCCGGTAGCGTCCGGTGACGGCGCGGTCGACCAGTCGCGGAGGACGCACGGCCGTCCACTCATGGCCGCTCAGGGCGAGGTCGTCCTCCATCTCGCGGAGGTCGTCGTAGACCGGACGGAGGATCCTGCCGATCAGGGGGTACATCAACCGGCGGGAGACGACGGCGTCGTCAGGGTGCGGCGGCCCGAGGGGAGCGGCGCTGACCGCCAGGATCCGGTCGACGCCGGCGCGGTCCATGGAGTCGAGCAGGGCGCGCGTCATCGGGGCCAGGATGCCCGCGTCGGCACGGCGGCGTGGACCGAGCCCGGACAGTACGGCGTCCCGTCCCGCCACCGCTGCGACCAGCTGCTCCGGATCGTGGATGCCCTCGACCTCGATCAGGCGCACGTCTGCGGGCCGGTCCTCGACCTCACTCCCGCGTCGCACGACGGCGGTCACGTCGTGACCCTCTGCTGCGCCTTGGCGGACGATCTCGCCGCCGATCCGGCCGCTTGCCCCGAACACGGTGATCTTCATGATGGAGTCCTTCCGTTACCTCTGCCTCGTGGGTGACGTCGACAGAGCAGACGGATGACCGACCGGGAAGGTAACCAGATGGACGACGGCTTGGCCGCGGCGTTCGAGCGGGAACGGCCGCGGCTGCGGGGTGTCGCCTACCGCATGCTCGGCTCCCTGGCCGACGCGGACGACGCGGTGCAGGAGGCCTGGCTACGCCTGTCCCGCAACGACAGCGACGAGGTGCGCAACCTCGGAGCCTGGCTGACGACAGTCGTGGGGCGGATCGCCCTCGACATGCTGCGGGCGCGGCGTACGCGCAAGGAGGACCCCTTCGAGGATGCCGTGGTGTCGTGGCCGGACCCGGTCGTCAGCCCACCCGACGGGCTCGATCCCGAGCAGGAGGCGCTGCTGGCCGACTCGGTGGGACTGGCGTTGATGGTGGTGCTCGAGACGCTGACGCCGGCCGAGCGACTGGCGTTCGTATTGCACGACCTCTTCGCGGTGCCGTTCGCCGAGATCGGGCCCATGCTCGACCGGTCAGAGGACGCCGCCAAGATGCTCGCCAGCCGGGCCCGTCGCAGGGTGCAGGGCGCGAGCGTGTCGACGACCGATCGGTCGCGACAGCGGGACGTCGTCGCGGCGTTCCAGGCGGCGGCGCGCGACGGCGACTTCGACACGCTCCTCGCGGTCCTGGACCCCGACGTCGAGATCGTGAGCGACGTCGGCGCGCGGTACACCGTCGGCGCCGAGGCGGCCGCCCGTCACGCGATGTCCTTCCGCCGGTTCGCGACCGTCGGCCGGCCGGTGCTCGTCAACGGCGCACCGGGGATCCTCGTGCTGCCCGAGGGTGCGCCGCCGTACGCACTGCTCGCGTTCACGGTGCGCGACGGCCTGATCACCCGGTTGGACGTGGTCGCTGCCCGGGAGCGACTGGCCCGGCTCGACGTGTCCGCGCTCGGGGCCTGACCAGGGAGGGAAAGCCCGGGGGGCCGATTAGCCTGATCCCGTGGCTCCGCTTCGTGGCCCCCTGCTGCTGATCACGGTCCTGGTGGCGGCCGGATGCGGGGGCGGCGACGGTCACGAGGTCAACACCGACGCCGCGGCCACGATCACCGTCTCCAGCCCGGCATTCGCCGAGGGTGGCGAGATCCCGACGCGGTTCACCTGCGACGGCGAGCAGATCTCCCCGCCGCTGGAGTGGTCCGGAGCCTCGCCGAGGGCCTGGGCGCTGGTCGTCGACGACCCCGACGCACCGAGTGGCATGTTCACCCACTGGGTCGTGCTCGACATCGCGAAGACGACGACGAGCATCGAGAGCGGACACGTGCCCGCGGGCGGCGTCCAGGTGGTGAACTCGTCGGGCCACGCGTCGTACGCCGGGCCATGTCCGCCGAGCGGGGAGCATCGGTACCGTTTCACCGTCTATGCCCTCGACGCCCCGACGGGTCTGTCGGGCACCGCGAGTCTCGACGACGCGGTGCAGGCGATCGGCGATCACGCCAACGCCCGGGGGACGTTGACGGCGGTCTACTCGCGCCACTGACGCACGCCGGCGTGGGGCGTCCGTCGGGCTTGTCGAGAGCACGGTGGCGTGGGTGACCTGGTGGATCACCTCAACCCGCCGACGTACTGGATCCGGCCGGCCTGGATGAGCCCGGCGTCGATAGCCGCCTGCTCCTCCGCCTCGGTGACGCCGTCCAGCTCGGAGAAGTAGAAGGGACCGAACTCGAGCAGCCGACGGTCGAACCGGGTGTCCAGCTCGTGCAGGATCTCCTGGCCGGTGTGCATCACTTCGCGTTCCGCCCACTCCCGGCAACAGACGTCCCAGGACTTGCCCGAGGACTGCCATTCCGCCCGACGCTCGTGCATCCAACCGTGATCGTGATCGTGCTCGTGCTCGGCACCGGGTTCGGCACCGGATGGGGCCAGCCGGTCGAAACACCACCGGGCTGTCGCCTCGTCGAACCGCTCCCACGCCCATTCCACGATCACGAGCACGCCCGCGGGCGCCATCGCTGACCTGACCTTGTCGAGTACGTCACCGAGGTCTTCGACATGATGCATCGACGTGCACGCCACGACAGCATCGACCGGGTCCCGGACGTCGTATCGCTCGAAATCGACCCGGGAGTAGTCGGCTGCCTCCGGCGCCTCGGGGTCGATCCCTGTGGCTCGGTAGCCGTCAGCACGCAGGCTCGGCACGAACCCACCCAGCGGGCCGCACCCGATCTCGAGCACGCGTGCCGGCGGTGCCGGCAGGTTGTCGCGCACGAACGGCCATGCCGCGGCCAGCCACCTCTCATCAGGCGTCACAAGTCCCGAGCGTACGGCCGCCGTGCCGAGAGGGGGCGCGGTCAGCTCGGAACTCCCGATCCCGCTCGACACGACGCGGGCGTTGTCGGCCTCTGGTGCGCTGCGCGTGTCGGCACCGAGCCGGTCGCTCACGGCACATCCCAGCACCCGGATGCGCCTTCTTCTGCGAGGAGGTCGTCCGCCACGGGACTCGTGTGATCGCGCGCCGTACCGGGACGTGGGCAAGCGGGTGGTCTGCGACGAGGTGGGTCGACGTACCACGTCCTTGACTTCACGCTGGAGCCAGCCGCCGAGGCCAACTCAACGAGCCCGGAGGGCCAACTCAACGAGCCCGGAGGGCCAACTCAACGAGTGCCGTCACGTGAGGTCGAGCTCGCACCACACGGTCATGCCCTCGGGGTCGAGGTGGGCGCCCCAGCGGTCGGAGACCAGGTCCACGAGCTGCAGGCCGCGGCCGTACACGGCGAGTGGGTCGTCGGTCGAGGTGCGAGTACCGTGGTCGTCCGTGCCACCGTCGCGGACGCTGAGGGTCAGCACGGCGTGATGGAGCATCAGCCGGACCTCGCAGCCGGCGACCGTGTGGATGATCGCGTTGGTGACCAGCTCGCTGACGCACAGAACCGCGACATCCAGGCGTTCGCCCTGGATGTGCCAAGCCATCAGAGTGCTCCGTACGAACTGGCGCGCGGTGGCGACTGCTCGCAGCTCGGGAGCAATGGCCTGGATGGACACACGTGCACCGGCCGGCATGGGTGTCTCCGCACTCGAGCGTTCCGGTAGTGCCCTGGTGCGATGGCGCCGATGCAGGTCGACGCCCAGCTGCTCTCCAAGGCGCCGCAGCTCTGTCAGTTGTCGATCGCTGAAGGACTGCCTCGATGTGTAGAACAGCACGAAACCGCCCATGACCTGACCCGCGGCCAGCAAGGGAACCGAAGCGAGGGCACGCGTCGCACTGTCTTGCCCCTTGACGAACTCGGGGTACCGCCCCGCGAGCGTCTCGAGGGACCCGGCGATCAGCCTGCCTGTGCGTACGGTGTTGTTCAGGGGGACGTCGTCGTAGGCGTCGACCTCGCACCAGTCGATGTCGCTTCGATGGTCACGGTCGCTTGCGGTGAAGGACAGGCGACGCCCGCCCCCCTCGACGAGCGCCACTCCCACCCGGCGTACCCCCGGCACCGCGGAGAGCAGGTCCAGGGCGGAACGGACCCATGTCTCGGTCCCTGTGCTCGGCCTCCCCGCGGCCGTGTGACTCATTTCGACAGACTAATTCTGTTACCCACGATGTGGATCCAGCACGCCGCCCGACAACACCCGTTGCGCGTGTTTCACTGCTCGTGCGTGGCGACTGCTGGAACCCCTGCGGGCCGAGGATCGCGACGCGTTCCTTGAACTTGCCCGCCGTCGATCGTTCGCGCGCAACGAGGTGCTCTGTCACGAAGGTGACCCCGCGGACTCCTTGCACCTGGTGGGCTCGGTCACCTGGCAGTGCACGCCGGTCTCGCGTCGGGTGCCACAGCGACCTTCACGATCCTGGCATCGGGGGACTACTTCGGGGAGCTCGCGCTGCTGCGTGCGGACCACCGGCGTACGGCCCGGTCACCGCGCTCGAACCGAGCCGCACGCTGGTGGTCGCGGCCACGGCGTTCGACGCCCTCTGCAAGCGCATCCCGGGCATCGAGCGGGTCGTCTCCACGCTGTTGGCGGACCGGATCGACATCTTGAGTCGGCGGCTTCTGGAGACGATGTCCGAAAGCCTGGATCGCCGTGTGTACCGGCGTCTCCTCGAGCTCGCCCGCTCCTACGGAGCCTCGGACGGCGCCGTCACGATCCCGTTGAGCCAGACCCAGCTCGCGGGGCTCGTGGGGGCGACCAGGCCGTCGGTCAACCAGGTCCTCCAGCGACTCGCGGAGCTGGACGTTGTCAGGCTGAGCCGGTCGCGGATCGAGGTCATCGATCTGGCCGCCCTGGAACGGCGCGGCCCCGCCTAGTCCGCCGGCACCGCGACTGTTCCCGATCGGTCGCTCGGAGTGTCAGCAGGCGAACAGAAGTCTTCTCGGCCCCGGCGAAGGATCGACCCATCCCACCAACAGGGTCGATCCCGCTCCAGGAGCTCCGCATGAACGTCTACCTCACCGAAGGGATGGCCCGGACGACCATCGACGACCGCGTCCGCGCAGCGGACCAGCAGCACCTGGCCCGCGAGTCCCAGAGACGCGAGCGAACCCCCGCCGCCAAGGCCGCAACCCGGGGGTCCCGGCGCCACTCCCGTCTCTGGAAGGTCATCTACCTCCGTCACACCTACAGCTGAGCCGGGATCTCGCTCCGCTGCCAACACAGTCGAGTCCCGGCACCGGTTCATCACGCATGACCGTGCCGGGACCTCTCCTCATCAGGTCTCATCACGTGGAGACAGCCATGTCCGCACCCACCGCACCTGTGTCCGAACTGCTGCACGAGGCGCTCCGCAAGGAGCTACTGCGAATGGCCCGGCACGAAGAAGACATCGCCTCCGCGAGGCGGTGCGTGTGCACTACTGGGAGGCGGTGCCTGTCACCGTCGTCGTCCACCGCCGCTGTGCTGCTGCGCTGCGTGCCGCCGCCGACGAGCTCCTCACGTCCCGTCCCCGGAGCCGGGCCGCGGCTGATGGCCGGCACCGGGAAGCTCGCGAACAGACGCTGGTGACTCTCCTCGACGGCGTTAGCATCAGAAGGCTCGTCGACGACGAGGCCGACGGGCTCGGACCGTCAGGAGGGGAGCTCACGATGAGCAGGCGATACGGACGACGTCGAGGATGGGGACTCGCGATGGCCACTGCGTCCGCAGTGGCGGCGGCTTTGACCCTTTCATCAGGGGCATCAGGGGCATCGAGCGCTACACCCACAGCGGAAGCATGTGCCCACCGGGTCAACAACACCCCGCAGAAGCTCGTCGAGTGCGTCACCCAGGACGACCTCTGGGCCCACATGGTCAAGTTCCAGCAGATCGCGGACGCCAACCCGGGCACCGACGGTCACCCGTCTCGCAACTCGGGGGAGCCTGGCTACAAGGCCTCGGCCGACTACGTGGCCAGCGTGATGCGAGCAGCGGGCTACGACGTGAAGTTGCAGGAGTACAAGTTCCACTACCGCAGCTTCGTCGGGGACCCGGTGATGCAGGAAGTGTCTCCGACGCCGCAGTCGTTCGTGCTCGGGACGGACTTCAACCCGGCACAGGTCGCCGGTTCGCCGAGCGCACAGCTCCAACCCGCGGGCGGCATCGTCGTACCCGCGACGCCGACCCCCAGCTCGGCCAGCGGCTGCTCAGCCTCCGACTTCGCCGGGTTCACCCCGGGCAACATCGCCTTGATCCAGCGGGGCACATGCACCTTCGCCGCGAAGGTGGCGAACGCTGAGGCCGCCGGCGCTTCGGCGGCTGTCATCTTCAACGAGGGCAACCCAGGACGTACCGGCGTTTTCAACGGCGCCCTCTCGGGTGACGAGCAAATCCCCGTCATCTTCACGTCCTACGCCGTCGGCACCCAGCTCCTGGACCAGTACGTCCCGAACATCGGCCCGGTTCTGACCATCGACGTCAAGATCATCGACGACCCGAACCGTTCCGACTGGAATGTCATCGCCGACTCCAAGGGCGGCGACCCCAACAACGTCCTCGTCGTCGACGCCCACCTGGATGCCATCTTCGGAGCCGGGATGCTCGACAACGCCTCGGGCTCGGCCACGATCCTCGACATCGCCCAGCAGCTGAAGAACACCAACACCCGCAACAAGCTGCGCTTCATCTGGTTCGGCGGCGAGGAGCTCGGCCTGCTCGGTTCGCAGTACTACGTCAACACCCTCCCGCCTGACGAACTCGCCAAGATCAAGTTCGACCTGGACGCCGACGTCACGGCCACGCCGAACTATGTGGCCGGTGTCCTCGACCCGAAGGACGGGGTCACCTTGTTCGGTCGCACCCCCGGCACCCCGATGCCGCCGAGCATCTGGGCCCCCTCGGCGATCGGGCGCGACTTCGGGATCGACTACCTCAACTCGATCGGGCAGAACCACATCCTGTTCTCGGCCGACGGCACGGATGCCTTCATGTTCCAGCAGGCGGGGATCCCTGCGAGCGGTGTCCTCACCGGCCAGGACTGCTGCAAGCTCGCGTCGGATGTCGCTCTTTTCGGCGGCTCCGAGGGCAACTTCGAGGGCACGGTGCCGGGGAACGACGGGGGCTGCGTGGACAACCCCTTCCGCTGGTGCGACAACCTCAGCAACAACGACCCCGAGGTGCTGACCTTCATGTCGAAGACCTTCGCCAACATGGTCGGACACATGGCTTATGACACCCAGGTGTTCGACTCCACCAAGCCCGGTGGCGGTCACGTCAAGAAGAACGGGATCCACCCGAAGGTCGCGATTCCCACGGGCTTGGCCACCAGCTGAACCAAGGGCTCCGACAGGCGCCGTCCCCGGAGTGGGACGGCGCCCCGTTGGTGCGGGTCCGGCCGCTGGTCGCGTCATGCCGCCGCGTGTGCGCTCTCGCGACCGAGGAACGTGAGGACGGCGAGGACGCGACGGTTCTCGTGGCGGTCCTCGTTTAGGCCGAGCTTGGTGAAGATGCGGCCGACATGGGTCTCGACCGTCTTGAGCTCCACCTCGAGCTGATCGCCGATGGCGCGGTTCGAACGACCCTGCGCCATCAGCGCCAGCACCTCCGCCTCGCGTGGAGAGAGCTGGGAGACCGGGTCATGTCGTTGCGCTCTCCAGGGGTGGGCGCGGTCGGCTACGGCCGCGGGGCGGAGCCTGGTGGTCGTCATGGCTTCTTCCTCGTTCCGGTCGCGGGTCCCTTCCTGGTCACCCGGGATCGGCCCCCCAGCGGACGGCGTCCGGGTGTCGAACGACGCATGAACGACCGTAGGGAACGGCGCCTTCATCTCGGTTTCATCGCGGTTTCGCGTCACTCTCACGGGCCCCACCAAGAGTCGCGTGGCTCGCCGGTTGACCCTCGGCTCAACCTCCTGGGTACTGTCGCACCGTCGCCGGGGTCGGGTCGCGGCGGGTCCAGGAGGTCACAGGTGGGGGCAGACGAGGCCGCCTGGGTGCCCCGGACCGACGACCCGGACGCCGTCTACGACGCGGTGACGACCTGGGCTGATGGCCAGGGTCTGAGCCTCTACGCGCATCAGGACGAGGCCACCATCGAGTTGCTCGGCGGCGCCCATGTCGTGCTGGCCACGCCGACGGGCTCGGGGAAGTCGCTGGTGGCGGTGGCCGCACACGCGGCGGCCCTGGCAGGCGCGCGGGTGAGCTTCTACACGGCTCCGATCAAGGCCCTGGTGAGCGAGAAGTTCTTCGCGCTCTGCGAGATCTTCGGTGCGACCAACGTCGGCATGCTGACCGGAGACGCATCCGTGAACTCGGGGGCGCCGATCATCTGCTGCACCGCCGAGGTCCTGGCCAACATCGCACTGCGCGAAGGGTCCGCAGCCGATATCGGTCTCGTCGTCATGGACGAGTTCCACTTCTACGCCGAGCCCGGCCGCGGCTGGGCGTGGCAGGTGCCGCTGCTCGAGCTGACCCGGACCCAGTTCGTCCTGATGTCGGCCACGCTCGGGGACATGAGTCGAATCGCCGCGGACCTGACCCGCCGCACCGGCCGGGAGACCGCGGTCGTGGACGACGCCGAACGTCCGGTGCCGCTGACGTTCTCGTGGGCGATGACCGACCTTTCCGAGACGGTCGCCGAGCTCGTGGCGACCCACCAGGCGCCGGTGTATGTCGTGCACTTCACCCAGGCGGCAGCGGTCGAGCACGCCACCTCCCTCCTCGGGACAAGGTCCGGCATCGAGCTCACCAGGGTGGCCCGCGATGCGATCAACGAGCGGTTGGCCGGGTTCCGCTTCGGCGCGGGATTCGGGAAGAGACTGCACCAGCTGGTCCGCCGCGGCATCGGGGTCCACCACGCCGGGATGCTGCCGCGCTACCGGCGCCTCGTGGAGCAGCTGGCCCAGTCAGGCTTGCTGGTGGTCATCTGCGGTACCGACACGCTCGGCGTGGGGATCAACGTGCCGATCCGGACCGTGCTGTTCACCGGGCTCGCGAAGTTCGACGGGACCAGGCAGCGGATCCTGCGCTCGCGAGAGTTCCTGCAGATCGCAGGCCGTGCGGGCCGGCCCGGCTTCGACACGGCGGGGAACGTCGTCGTACAGGCGCCAGAGCACGTGATCGAGAACGCCAAGGCGCTCTCGAAGGTCGGCGACGACCCCAAGAAGCAGCGCAGCGTGCGTCGCATGAAGCCGGCCGAGGGTGAGGTCGTCTGGTCCGAGGAGACCTTCGAGAAGCTGGTGGCCAGACCTCCCGAACGGCTGACGTCGCGGATGAAGGTCGACAACGCGATGCTCATCAACGTCGTC
>JAFMQY010000124.1 GCA_017354415.1 Nocardioides sp. | reverse complement strand
ACGACTCGATCCGGCCCCACTGAGCATCCGTCAGCACCGCAGAACGCGACATGCGTCAACAATCCCGGCCCACACCGCCGATCTTTAGGAGACACGCCCTAGGCGGCCACGAGGGGTGCCTGTCAGGCGGACGACTCGATGAGTTCTGGCTCTTCGGGTACGTCGGCGGCCGCGGCGGCCTCGCGGCGTATCCGCCGGGCGCGGAGGATCCGCCAGCCGGAGATCACGGCCAGCGCGTACGCCGCCCCGGCGATCTCGTCCACGACGTAGTGCTCTCCGCCGTAGACCAGGGCGAAGCCCATGGCGATCGGGTAGCAGGCCAGCAGCGCCTTCTGCCACCAGCGCTTCCCGAACCAGAAGAACGCCGCCGCCAGTGTGGCGTACGCCGTGTGCAGCGAGGGCATCGCGGCCACGGGGTTGACGAGGTACTGGCCCTGGCTGATGATCCCGCCCACCATGTGCATCCCGATCAGGTCGAACCCCTGGGACGTGTAGCGCCCGACCACCGGCCCTGGGAACACGTCGCCGTCGTCGGCCAGCCAGGGCGGAGCCATCGGGTAGACGAAGTAGGTCGCGACACCGGCAACCGCGAGCACCACCACCATCCGCATCCACACCACGAAGCGGCTCCGGTTGCGGATCCACAGCACGATCGCGACGATCGGCATCACCAGGAAGTGGCTGACGTAGACCAGGCTGACCAGCGCGCCGTACCACGGGATCGCCGTCGTGGGATGGAGGTGCTCCTGCACCCAGGTCGTCGGCATGCCGCCCATGCCCAGGTGCATGCCGAGCCAGTTGTCGAAGTGGATCGGGAACTCCACGTGCAGTGGCAGCCCGAGGGCGTTTCGCACGCCATGGATCGGGTAGGTCGCCGTCTGCACCTGCGCATCGGAGTACGGCGAGGCGAGTCCGCGGCTGTAGTCGTAGGCGATGAGCACCAGCTGGAACGGGAGCCAGTCGATCATCATCTGCCACCAGGCGGCCCAGCCACGGCCGAGCACGACGATCGACAGCACGATCAGGATCGCGGCGTAGATGCCCAAGCGGTCGGTCGGGATGCCCTGCACGTGGATGAAGATCGCCATGCCCAGGGCGTACGCCGCGAACGCCGTCCATCGCACGTAGGACCAGCGCCACCCGGTCGATGCCATGCGCTCCGGGCCACGCAGCATGGCCTGGGCTTCGGGGGAGGCGTCGTTGCGCCCTGTGGTGGCTGCCTGGAGTGCGGTCACCCGCCCGATGCTAACGGGTAGCCCCCGACAGGCGGCTCGGGAATGATGTCGGCATGTTGCACGAGTACCGCGACGACGACGAAACCGTCGCTCCTGCGTACGCCGGTCGCTTCGACATCGCTCCGCCTCCGAAGAACCGCCTACCGGAGGAGGGGGCGCCCGGTTCCGCGGTCTACCGGGCGATCCACGACGAGCTCCTGCTCGACGGGAGCTCCCGGCTCAACCTGGCCACCTTCGTCACCACCTGGATGGAGCCCGCGGCCAACATGCTGATGGCCGAGGCCTTCGACAAGAACGCCATCGACAAGGACGAGTACCCGCAGACCGCCGAGATCGAGCGGCGCTGCGTGAGCATGGTGGCCCACCTGTTCCACGCCAGCGAGGAGGCGCCCGCGATCGGCGCGTCGACGATCGGGTCCAGCGAGGCGGTCATGCTCGGCGGGCTGGCGATGAAGTGGCTGTGGCGTGCCCGGGCCGCTGCCGCCGGCCGGCCGACCGACCGACCCAACCTGGTGATGGGCTCCAACGTGCAGGTCGTCTGGGAGAAGTTCTGCCGCTACTGGGACGTCGAGCCCCACTACGTGAACGTCAAGCCCGGGCACTACACGGTCGATCCCGATGACGTGATGGCCCAGGTCGACGAGAACACGATCGGGGTGGTCCCGATCCTGGGAACGACGCACACGGGCGAGTTCGAGCCGATCAAGCAGATCCACGACCGAGTGGTGGCGTGGAACAGGGCGCACGACGCCGACGTGCCGATCCACGTCGACGCCGCCAGCGGGGGGTTCGTCGCGCCGTTCACGCACCCGGACCTGGAGTGGGACTTCCGGTTGCCGCAGGTGCGGTCGATCAACGTCTCGGGCCACAAGTACGGCCTGACCTATCCGGGCATCGGGTTCGTGGTGTGGCGCAGCGAGGAGTTCCTGCCGGAGGACCTGGTCTTCCACGTCAACTACCTCGGTGGTGACATGCCGACGTTCACCCTCAACTTCTCGCGCCCCGGCAACCAGATCATCGGCCAGTACTACAACTTCCTGCGTCTCGGTCGCGACGGCTACCGCCGGGTCATGAAGCAGCTCCAGACCGTGGCCAAGCACGTCGCCTCGGCGCTGGCGGACATGGACGACTTCCACGTGATCAGCGACGGGAGCGACCTGGCGGTGGTGGCGTTCGAGACGTCACCGCGCACGCCGTACACCGTCTTCGACGTCTCGGACGAGCTGCGGCAGGGCGGGTGGCAGGTGCCGGCGTACACGATGCCGCCGGACGCCGAGGACGTCGCGGTGCTGCGGATCGTGGTGCGCGAGGGGTTCAGCCTCGACCTCGCCGACGGGCTCCTGGAGGACCTCCGGACGTCGGTCGAGCGCCTGCGCCGCCGCCCACCGGCCGAGAGCAGCCAGCGACGCGCGTTCGCGCACTGAGGCTGCCTGAGGTCCGCCCAGGCCCCGCGTGGGGCACCGCCTGAGGCGACGCCCTTCGGGGGCCGCGCGCCGACTAGATTGGCCGCGATGACCTCCAGGGCCCAGCGGTACGACGCCGTCGTGCGCACGCGCGACCCGCTGTCGCCGCACCTCGTGCGGCTCACGCTGTCGGTCGCCGGCTTCACCTCCACCGGCATCCCCGACGAGTGGGTGGGCCTGGTCGTGCCCGGCCAGTTCCAGGTGCGCTACTACACGGTCCGCTTCCACAACGGCGACGAGGTGGTGCTCGACGTGGTGGTGCACGATGAGGGCCTGGTCACCGAGTGGGCGAGCGGCGACTGTGTGGGCGACGAGGTGGTCGTCACCGGAGCCCAGGCCTCGTACGCGCCCGCGGACGGCTCACGGTGGTTGCTCCTGGTCGGTGACTTGACCGCGATGCCGGCGATGGCCCGGATCGCCGAGACCACCGACCTGCCGGCGCGGATCTGGGCGGAGGTTCCCGACGACCTGTCCGGCTACCTCCCCGCCGGCGTGGACGTGACCTGGCTCGAGCCGCCGGGCGTGGGGCGGTCGCGGCTCGCCGAGGTCGTGGCGGGCATCGACTGGCCGGAGGGCGACGGCTACTTCTGGATGGCGGGCGAGTCCGCGCAGATGCGGGCGATCCGCAAGCACCTGATGCGCGAGCGCCGCCTGCCCAACTCGGCGTACGACGTGATGGGCTACTGGCGTGCCGTGACCGCTCGACAGCCGCGGGCTGTCGACCCCGGCCCGATCTGGCGGGCCGGCAAGGCGGCGGGACGCTCCGACGACGAGATCTGGGCGGCGTACGACGAGGCGCGCGGTGTCTGAGTACTTCTCCTTCCCCGAGGGCTACCGCAGCGGCTTCGCGTCATTCGTCGGCCGGCCGAACGCGGGGAAGTCGACACTTACCAACTCCCTCGTGGGTCGGAAGATCGTGATCACCTCGGACAAGCCGCAGACCACGCGCACGGTCGTCCGCGGCATCGTCCACCGTGACGACGCCCAGCTCATCCTGGTCGACACACCGGGCCTGCACCGCCCGCGCACGCTGCTGGGAGAGCGGCTCAACGACCTGGTGCGCACGACCTGGGCCGAGGTCGACGTCGTGGCGGTGTGCCTCCCGGCGAACGAGAAGGTCGGGCCCGGCGACCGGTTCCTCGTCACCGAGCTGGCCAAGGTACGGCGCACCCCGAAGGTGGCCGTCGCCACCAAGACCGACCTGGCGAGCCCCGAGCAGATCGGGCAGCATCTCCTCGACATCGCCGAGCTCGGCCGCGAGACCGGCATCGAGTGGCAGGAGATCGTGCCGGTGTCGGCCGTCTCCGGTGACCAGATCGGCCTGCTGGCCGACCTCCTGGCCGGGCTGATGCCGGAGGGCCCGCCGCTCTACCCCGACGGCGACCTCACCGACGCGCCCGAGGAGATCCTGGCGGCCGAGCTGATCCGCGAGGCCGCCCTCGACGGCGTACGCGACGAGCTGCCGCACTCGATCGCCGTGGTGGTCGAGGAGATGGGGCTCCGCGCGGACCGTCCGGAGGACAAGCCGCTGCTCGACATCAGCGCCAGCCTCTACGTCGAGCGGTCGTCGCAGAAGGGGATCGTCATCGGACGCAAGGGCGAGCGTCTACGACGCGTCGGGACCGCCGCGCGGCATCAGATCGAGGCGCTGCTGGGGACCCCGGTCTACCTCGACCTGCACGTGAAGGTCGCCAAGGACTGGCAGCGCGACCCGAAGCAGCTGCGGAAGCTGGGGTTTTGAGTTCCGCGTTCCCACGAAGCCTTGACCTCATCCGACACACCAGTCACATCTCCCCCGCACTCCCGTCGCTTCTCGGGTGTTGCAACACCCGGGAAGCGAGAAGATCCCCGGCTCACCGGGGATTCCGACCGTGATCGTCGGCACCCCGCGCGGCCGGTGGACACGACTCAGACCGGCGCCCAGCACACGCCCCAGGTCTTCCCGGCGTTCCACTGCTCCCGGGTGGGCCACTGGTAGGACCAGCGGTAGTTGAGGGGATCGGTCGCCACCTGGCGTCCCGCCTCCTGGCACGGCCTCTGTCCCGCCGCCCGGACGCGGCCCTCACCGGGGTAGCGGCCGGGTGCGAAGGGGACGGTTCGCAGCGCCTTCCAGCTGTGCCTGAGGGAGCACATGCGTTCCCGGAAGGCGGGGGTGCCGGGTTCGGCGGTGCCGCACAGGGCGTAGTGGTCGCGGCGCTCCGGGTGGTTCAAGGCGCCGGTGACCGGCACCGTCAGCGGTGCCAGGCGCTGCTCGCTCTGTACTGCGATGGCGACGCACGTGTACCAGTGGGCACCCAGGGCAGCCTGGTCCGTGGTCGGCGTGAACCACACGGTCCGGAGCAGGCTCAGGCGCCGGTACTCGAGCGTGCCACCGACGAACGAGGCGAAGCGGCGGGGGCATACGGTCGACACGATCCGGTGCACCCGGGTGCCGCCGACGGGGAGGTTCCTGTCGAACCTGCCCACGTAGAACGTGACCGCCGTGTGCCGCCCGGTACACGGCACCGCTCGCGAGGAGTTCGTCGGAGCCAGTGCCCCGTCGTACTCGAGGCGGTAGCACGCGTGCTCGGGTGGCGGAGGTGGCGGCGTCGGCTTCGGAGCCGCCGAGGTGGTGAGCACGGGCGTGGGCTCGCTCCGGGGCGGCGAGCCGTCCGAGCCGGAGCAGGCGCTCACCGCGAGGGCCAGGCCGGCCAGGCCGGCCAACGAGACCAGGCCGACCTGCGTACTCATGAGTCCGTCCTCGCCCAGCACACCGAGCGACGGTTCCCGGCGTTCCACTCGGCGCGGTCGAACCACGAGTACCCGAAGTTGTAGTCGACCGGGTAGTCGAGCCACGCGCCGACCGACTTGGAGCAGAAGTCCCGAGTGCGCACCTGAACAGCATGATCGCCGGGGTACGCCGTGTCAGCCTTCCCGATGACGATCGTGGTGACCGCGCGCCAGTCGTGCTTCTCGCTGCACGGGACCTTGACCGACCCGCTCACGGTGGTCCCGTCTGCGCAGACCATCCACTCGTCCTTGGGTCGACCGAGCAGCAGGCCCTTGGCGGTGGTGGGGAGGTCGACGTAGGAGCGGACCTGGTCGCCGCCGCCGATGACGTCGCAGCGGTACCAGCGGGCGCCGCGGTCCCAGGCATCCGAGCTCGGCCGGAACCACACCCAGCTGAGGATCGTGCGCATCGCCAGGCTCTCGTCGGCCCCGGTGAACTGGATGAACTTCCGGGAGCAGCTCTGGTACGCCCACGCCGCGACATCGGGGTCGTCGTACGACGCGTGCGCGAACTGAGTGGGCAGCGCCCCCACCTCGTACGTCTCCGCGGTGTGTGCGTCACGGCAGGAGACCGTGCCCGAGTCGTTGCTCGGCTGCCCCACATCGTCAGGGGTGAGCACGCGGCACGCGCCGACCTCGGGGGCAGCCGTGGAGACGGGCGACCCGAGGGACGGAAGGCACCCGCTGAGCGCCAGCGTTGCGACCACGAGCGGCACGCCGACGCGCCAGACGTGCGTCACGGACAACCCCCACGCAGGCTCGGGACCAGGACCTGGTGACTCTACCGAGGTGGTGCTCGGCGGGGACGCCCGGTCTGCGGGTGTCCTAGGCTCGCGCCGTGCTGGAGGTACGGACGGCCACGGCCGCCGACCGGCGTGACGTCGTGCGGGTGATGGCGATCGCGTTCGACGACGACCCGGTGACCCGATGGCTGGTGCCGCGGGACCGCGACCTGGAGCCGCTCTTCGCCGCCCACACTCGCTGGGGGCACGCCGCACCGGGCTGCACGGACCTGGCGCTGCTCGACGGCGAGCCGGTCGGGGCGGCGTTCTGGGACCCGCCGGGGTACCGCGTGCCCGCCTGGCGACAGCTGGCAGCTATTCCCGTCTACGCCCGAGCCCTGGGGCGCCAGCTGGGTCGCGGCGCGACCCTCGAGAGCGTCATGCACAAGGCCCGGCCGCATGGGGAGCTGTGGTACCTCGCGGGCGTCGGAGCCATACGCCGCGGGGAGGGCATCGGGACGGCGCTGCTGCGGCACCGGCTCGACGGCGCCAGCGGGCCGACGTACCTCGAAAGCAGCAAGCAGGAGAACATCGCGCTGTACGAACGCTTCGGCTTCGAGCTGCGCGAGACGATCCAGGTGCCGGACGGCCCGCCGCTGTGGCCGATGCTGCGGAAGGGCTAGCTCGTGAAATGGTCGGTGACGGCAGGAGGACGACGTAGGTGACCACGACTCTGTACCGGGCCGGCTGCATTGTGGCGTTCCAGGACGGCGAGCACCGCATCCTGCGCGACGGCTGCGTCGTCGTCGAGGACGACCACATCAGCTACGTCGGGCGGGCGTACGACGGGTCGGTCGACCGGTCCGTCGACGTGCCCGACCGGATCGTCACCCCGGGGTTCATCAACACTCACTCCCACCTCGACGAGTCACCGATCGACAAGTCCGTCCAGGAGGACGTCGGCAACCGGCAGTTCTGGCTGACCGGTCTGATCGAGATCCTCCCCACCGAGATGGCCGGGCTCGACGAGGAGTCGGCCCGGGCGTGCGTGGACTACTCCCTGATCGAGCTGGCCCGGACCGGCACCACGACCGTCGTCCAGATGGGCGGGCTCGAGGACTACGTCGCGGACGCGGTCGAGGCGAGCGGGCTGCGCGGCTACGTCGCCCCGATGTACCGCTCCGGTCGCTGGTTCACGCCGGACGGGAAGCGGGTCGACTACGCATGGGACGAGGACGACGGCCGGAAGGGGTTCGACAAGGCCGTGCGGTTCGTGGAGCGGATGCGGGACCGGGGCGACGGCCGGGTGCAGGGCTTCCTGGCGCCGGCCCAGGTCGACACCTGCAGTGAGGCGCTGCTGCGCGACTCCCGGGCCGCGTCCGACGACCTCGACGTCCCGATCTCCCTGCACGCCTCCCAGGGCGTGTGGGAGTTCCACGAGATGACCAGGCGCCACGGGCGGACGCCGGTGGAGTGGCTCTCCGACCTCGGCTTCCTGGGGCCGCGGACGCTGCTCGGCCACGCGATCTTCGTGAGCGGGAACTCCTGGGTGAACTTCGCGGGCGACGACCTCGGGCTGCTGGCCGCCTCGGGCACGTCGGTGTCCTACAACGCCTGGTGCTTCATCCGGCGCGGGCTGGTCATGGAGTCGTTCCCCGAGTACGTCGAGGCAGGCGTCAACATGTGCCTGGGGACTGACACGGCACCGCAGTCGATGATCGAGTCGCTGCGGTGGACGGCGATCGCCGGCAAGGTCGCGGCCCGGCGTACCGACGTCTCCACCGCGCGGCAGGTGTTCGACGCCGCGACGATCAACGCGGCGGCGGTGCTCGGCCGACCGGATCTCGGCCGGATCACCGCGGGTGCCAAGGCGGACCTGCTCTTCTGGCGGGCCGACGGGTTCACGATGGCGCCCGTCCGCGACCCGATCCGGAACATCGTGTACTACGCCCAGCCGTCCGACCTCGACCTCGTGCTGGTCGACGGTCGCACGGTGGTCGAGGACGGCGAGGTGGTCGGTGCCGATCCTGCGGCCGCCGTACGTGGCGTCCAACGGGCCGGAGAGCGCGTCTGGTCGCAGTGGCCGAATGGTGACTGGGCGGGACGGACGCTGGACCAGGTGGCCCCGCAGACCTACGACGGGTACGTCGAGTGAGGCCGGCGTGAAGACCCTCGACTGGGAGACCGTGCGGCTGTTCCTGCACGTGCTGGCCGCCACGGTGTGGGTCGGTGGGCAGATCACGCTGGCCGCACTGGTTCCCGCGCTCCGCGGCACGGCGGAGGGCGTCACCAAGGCCGCGGCGCAGGCCTTCAACCGGATCGCCTGGCCGGCCTTCGGGGTCCTGGTCCTCACCGGGATCTGGAACGTGTTCGCTCTCGGCGACCAAGGTGCCGCCTTCGAGCACACCCTGACGCTCAAGTACGTGCTCGTCGTGATCTCCGGCGTGACGGCGTACGCCCACCAGCGGGCGACCTCGACGGCGCGTCTGGCGGTGTACGGCGCCCTCACCGGGGCGAGCGCCCTCGCGGCGCTGTTCGTCGGGGTGTGGCTCGCCCAGTAGCGCCGCTCAGCGCCGCTTGCGGAACGCGATCGTCTCCGCGACGACGCGGCAGCCGAGGGCGTCGTTGATCGCGATCATCGGGGCGTTGCCGGGGACGTTCCAGGTGTCGGCGAACTCGACGTCGGGGCGTGCGGCGCGCCGCCAGTCGAGCATCGCCAGCTTCATCCTGAGCCCGAGCCGGTGTCCACGGTGGGGCGCCAGCACCGAGGTGTCCTGCTGGGCCGCGATCCGTGGCCTCAGGTCGAGCACGCAGACGAACGTGATCCCCGCCGGGTCGCCGGTTGCTCGGTGGCGGGCCACGACGGTGTACAACGTCTCGTGCAGCCCGGCGAGCGACGCCTCGTAGCCGCGGATCCTCTCCGGTGGGTAGGCCTCGAACTCGTCCCCGGGATCCGGGGCGTCGTTGATCGCCTCGCGGAGCATCTGCATGTCGGCGAGCAGTTCGTCGGGGCAGGGACCGGCGTACCGCTCCAGGTCGTAGTCACGGCTCGCCTGCTCCGCCGAGGCCACGAGCTCGGGTCGCTGCTCGGCGTGAACCGACAGCCGTCGTACCTCATGGGATCCCTCGCGGGTGTAGCCGAAGTGTGGGACGGCGAGCTCGCCGGCCGTGTGCGCCCAGGCCGGTGCCCGGAGCCGCGGTCGATCGGTGGCGGACTCCGCGGCCGTCATCAGCGCACGGCCGATCCCGTGGCGCCGATGGTCGGGATGGACGGCGCCGAGGATCTTCGCACCGTCGAGGTACTCGTACCGGTTCAGCACCAACCCTGCGTAACCGACCAGCCGGTCGTCGACCCGGGCCAGCCACAGGCCGTCGTACGGCCCGTCGTCCCCGCGGTGGAGACACTCCAGCCGGAACGTCTCGGCCGTGTGCCGCCTCAGCGGGACGTCCTCGAGGGCGGCGTTTTCGATCTCCGCGAGCTCGGCCGCCGTGGCGAGGTCGAGGTCGGCGAAATCGAGCCGCTCGATGGTCAGGCTCATACCGCCACCAGCTCCAGGTAGGCCAGACCGAGGACGCCGCGGTAGCCCCCGAAGTACGCCGTGTGCTGACGTGCCGCCCGCTGCCGGATCTCGGCTGACTCGGGGTGCTCCGGGGCGTGGTCGGCCAGCCAATGCGCGTAACCGGCGGTGAAGCCGGACTCGAACGCGTCCCACTCGTCGAGGCTCGCCTCGTGCGCGGCCACCACCGCGAAGCCGTGACCTTCGACCAGCTCGACGAGGCGGCCGAGCGTGACGTACTCGTCGTCGAGCCCGGCGAGCGGGGCGGTGGCCTCAGGGGTGGGCGGCCGCGACCAGATGCCCTCGCCGTACACGAGGCGGCCGCCGCGGGGAAGCAGGGCGCGGAGGGCGGTCAGTGCCGCGGAGTAGTCGAGCGGCAGCGCCTCCTCGGTGTCCGGACCCCAGATCTGCGACGCGCCGATGCAGGTGACCGCGTCGAACGGTCCCGTCGCCTCCCGCGCGTCCCGCATCTCGAAGGACACCCGCTCCCCGAGCCCTCGTCGTACCGCCCGCTCCCGGGCCGCGACGAGCGACGTCTCGTCCAGGTCGAGCCCGAGCCCGGTCGCCCGTGGTGCTGCCTCCAGGACGCGGAGGAGCAGCTCGCCCCAGCCGCAACCCACGTCGAGCACGGCGCGTGGGTCGCCGGCGGCGAGGAACGCCACCACCCGGGCGGCGCGCTCCTCCGAGAGCGGCGAGAGGAACGTGAGGTGCTCGTGCAGCTGGGTGAGGGTCGGCATCGCGTCCAGTCTCGACGTACGACGTCCGCCCGCGCGAGCCGGTTAGGCCTTCGAGCCGCGGTCGAGCCCGTCGAGTCCACGACGGGTGGTGGGTCGTGGGTACGGCGTCGCTACCGGTGGTTGAGGAGGTCGCTGTGCGCCGGTCGCGAAACCGGGGGAGCTCGTCGGTCGAGCCCGTCGAGTCCACGACTGAGGAAGACGCATGGGTGGTGGGTCGTGGGTGCGGCGTCAGTACCGGTGGTTGAGGAGGGCGCTCTGCGCCCGTCTCGAAACCGGGCGCACTTGGGTCGCCGTCGGCAAGGGGTACTCGCTGGGCTACTCCCGAAAAACACTCCACCGGAAAGAGGCTGCGAATTGTTTCTGTGGATATCTCGACACGTGGGATAACGGCTGTTGATAACCGAGTGGAGTGTCGGTGGCCTCTGATTCGATATTCCCATGTCGATCTCGGAGCTCCGTCCCCAGCCCGGCCCGGTGGCCGTGCTCGAAGAGGCGGTCACCCAGCTCCGGGACCTCGACGCCACCTGGTGGGCCCATCAGTGCGACGACGACCTGGTCGCCCTCGTGCACCTGGTCGAGGCGGCCCGGTCGGCGCTGGCCGCGGTGCAGGCCGGAGCGGTCGCCGAAGCCGATTCCCGCGATCTCGGCAAGCGGCGGCTGCACTACGGGTCGACCGGGGACTGGCTCACCCACTCCGGCGGACTCCGCAAGGGCGAAGGCCGACGACTCGTGAACCGCGCCTACGCGTTGACCGGTCCCCTGGTCGCGACCCGGGAAGCGATGGCCGGGGGCCGGGTCTCGCCGGAGCAGGCCGACATCATCGTCCGCAGCATCGATGCCCTGCCGTCCGGGCAGGCGGTGCGGTCCCGGGGCGAGCGGGTGCTGCTCGACCACGCCGGGAGCCTGGACGCCTCCGAGCTGGCCCGCGCCGGACGGCACCTGGTGCAGGTGGTCGACCCCGACGCCGAGGACCGCACGCTCGAGTTGCAGCTGGCCCGGGAGGAACGCGCCGCCCACACCTCGCGGTTCCTGTCCATCGTCACTGACGGCGCC
>JAFMQY010000344.1 GCA_017354415.1 Nocardioides sp. | reverse complement strand
CGTGTGGACAACCGCGCGCAGTTGCGCCGACTCGACCGTTCTGAGATGCACGGTTGCGCCGACTCGACCTTTGGCCGAACCTTTCCCCGACCACGCTGGCGGGGAGCTCCGTGATGCCGCTCCGATGCGGTGCGTGTGGAGGTTGCGAAGCCGGCTGGCGACTACAACCGCTCCAGCCAGTGGTGGTCGGGGACGAGCGTACGCAGCGCGTGGCGCATCCATTCGCGTCGCTCGGGCGTGAGGATGGGCAGGGTCGCCTCGAAGTCGGGCTCGTCCTTGGGCCGGCGGAGGCGGGCCTTGTAGACGAGCACGATCTCGGGCAGCAGGTAGCGGATCCCGTCGTCCGCGATCCAGGTGACGTCGTCGACCGGGGCCACGTGGTCAGGCAGGTACTTGTGAGTCCACAGGCCGTCCTTGGCCGGGGTCAGGGGGACGTCGAGCACCCACGGCGAGGTCGCGTCGGCCCTCAGCCACAACTGGTTCCCGGGTTGCTCGACGGCCGGCCAACGCTGGCCGAGAGGGTGGATCACGCCGCCGGTGTTGTTCCACACATGCCACCGGCCCTTGACGAACTCGACGAATGCGGGGACGTCGGTGGAGAGGATCGAGATGTCGGTGTCTTCGTGCTCGCGCCGATAGCCGGTGGCCGCTTCGATGGCCCAGCCTCCGACGACCCACCACGGGTGGTCGAAGCCGGCGAGCTCGTGGGCGACCTCGATCGGAGTCAGAGGCTCCCATGCTCCGTACACAGTGAAGAAGGCGTCCTCCTCCGCCTGCTCGTCGGGGGTTCGTACGAGCGGGCGGCGGCCGTCGGCGGAGCTGGTCACGTCAGAACGTTAATCGCGCGGTCGTTCCGGCCGCTGTGACTTCAGACGATGTCGAACACCGACCAGCAGATGTCGTTCCGCATCCGCTCGTCGTCGAGCACGAGCTCGCGAATCGCCTCCGGGAGCCGGTCACGCTGCCATTGGCACTCACGTCGCCCGGCGGCCTCGCTCTCGCCTTCCGGCGCGGCGGCACGTACGGCCTTGATCGCGTAGGCCGCGGCGCCGAGCTCGTGCGCAGCGACATGCGCGACCGCGCCCGCCTGGCCGGCGGCGTACGCGGCATGCCGTGCTGCCCCCTGGAGGTTCCTCGCCGCACCCATGGCGTGGCCGCCCGCGGCGCGAGCCTGCATCATCGTGACCTCGCCGCGCACCCAGGCACGGGCGTGCTCGATCGCCTCACGTGGTCTCGGGTCGTCGGGCTGCTCCGACTCGAACAGGTCGAGGACGTGTTCCGCGCACGACGCCGCCCATAGCGCGAGGAGATGGTGATCCGCATCGGTGAGCGTCCCCCCGCGACGGATCGTCACGAAGCGGGGGTCCCGAACCTTCGAGAGGATCATGAGGGCCGCTCCTTCTGCACGGATCGCGTGTGCACCGCCAGTGTGCCGCGGAGAGTTTCGATGCGATGCTTGTACGCCATGAGCAATGCTGCGGGGAGCCCGGCGATCTCCGTCATGTTGATCGTGGCGGACGCTCGCTCAGCGGTCACCTGGTACACG
>JAFMQY010000123.1 GCA_017354415.1 Nocardioides sp. | reverse complement strand
GATGTCGGCCGGGCGAATCCGCACGTGCGGGGAGCCACGCCGGGTCGGGCTCGGCAGGGGCTCGGCCGGCCGGCATCAGGCGCATGGCGGTCAGGTTCACCACGTGGCGCGGCCCGGCGTCCGCGGGCTCCTCAGCCACCGGCACCGGGCGCGTGTCCATCACGACGGACGAGACCAGGCGGTCGTGCCAGCCACGGCGCAGCCGGGTCGTGTCTGCGAGCGCGGTCCACGCCAGCGCAGCGAGCCCGAAGCCGAACGGCACCGCCGCCACCCCGAGCACGAAAGTGCGCGCCATCGCCGCGCGGATCCCGATCGGCTCGCCGGTCTCGGCGTGCACCAGACGCAGGCCGAGCAGCGCCTTCCCCGGCGTCCTCCCGGTCGTCCCCGACATCAATGCGAAGGCCGCACCGACCACCAGCACGGTGGCGACGATCACGAAGACTCCGAGGCGCGTCTGTCCGCGAGCGATCACGTAGTGCACGGCCCCGACGGCGACCACGAGGTCGATCCCCCACGCGAGCAGCCGGTCGACCGCGAACGCGTAGAAGCGCCGGTCGGGGTCGGGGACCCGGACTCCGACCTCATGGGCCGGACCGCTCGTACGGGTGACGAGAGAGGGCGGCACGCTCATCGATCTCACACCTCCGTGACCTGGATGGTCACGCCATCACCCAGGTCGACGATCGCGCCGGGGGCGAGCGCGACGGCGACGCCGGGGTGCAGGTCCTCCGGCGAGACACCGGGCTGTACGACGACCGTGCCGTTCGTCGACCCGAGATCGGTCACCACCGCCGAGCCGAGGTCGGGCCCGGAACCGGGCCGGATCTCGAGGTGGGTCGAGGAGATCTCCTGGTGCGGGCTCGGCACGGTCACCAGGCGGGACGGTTCCTCGGAGGAGCGCCGCGCCTCCGGTGAGCGGCCGACCACGATCGCCCGGTCGAGGTCGACGACCTGGCCGCTGGAGAAGATCAGCCTGGCCACCGGCGCTTCCTCGCTTCGCGCGAGCGGCGCGGACACGAAGCCCGGCTGCGTCTCGGTGTCGTCCCCGGCGTCCTCCTCGGCGCTGTCCGCAGGGGCGGGCGCCGGAGCGACGTACGACTCCGGCTCGGGGGCGGCGGGCGGCGGTGGAGCCTGCGGAGCAGCCGGGGGAGGCGTCACCGGCACCGGACCGCTCTGTGACTGCCCGGACTGCTCGGACGGCCCGGACTGCTCGGACTGCTCGGACGGCCCGGACTGCTCGGGCTCCTCGGACTGGTCGACGGCGGCGACACGGAGCAGCCCGGACGTCGCGGCGTACGACGGGCCGTCACCCTGGGCGACCTGGACCCGGAGCCCGGTCACGCCGGTGACGTGGCGCTCGACCCAGGTGGTGTCCCGGCCGCCGGACACCACCACCGGTCCGCCGTCGGTGGTGAGCTCGGCCTCGCCCTCCCCGCGGATCACGACCTTGACGTCTCCGGCCTCGGCACTGATCAGCACGAAGCCCGGCAGCTCACGCAGGCCGTCGCGGATGAGGGCGTCGAGCACCTCGTCGAACCTTGCGCCCTGGTCGACGAGCTCCCACAGGCCGGCGGCCCGGGACCTCGCCGCCGGTGGCAGCAGCACCAGCACGAGGTCGCCCAGCACGGCATACCACTCCCCTGGTACGACAGATCGGGTCACGGTCACGGCAGGGCTCCCAGCTTCTGTTCAGAGACTCCGGCGACGGCGCCCGGAGTCATCGTCTGGCCATCCCACCACATCGACGACCACGGCCGTGGAGTTGTCTATTCCGCCGGCGGCCAGGGACGCGGCCACCACCTGCTCTGCGGCATCCCGAGGGTCGGCGTGCTCCGCGAGCAGGGTGGCGAGCTCGCCGTCGTCGATCATCCCGGTGACACCGTCGGAGCAGAGCAGCACCCGCTCTGCCTGGTCCAGCGGCAGCAGGAACAGGTCAGGGACGACGGTCGGCTCCGGGCCGCCGAGTGCCCGGGTGATGATGTGGCGCTCCGGGTGGACCAGGGCGTCCTCCTCGCTGATCATCCCTGCATCGACCAGCTCCTGCACCAGGCTGTGGTCCGTGCTGACCCGGTGCAGCGCGCCGGCTGAGAAGCGGTAGATGCGGGAGTCCCCGAGGTTGGCGAGCAGCCAGCGCGGCCCCTCGTCGTCCTCGACCAGCAGCGCCACGACCGCGGTGGTGCCGCCGCGCCACCTGCCGCCTTCGCTGCCGCGGTGAGTGGCGCCGTACTCCTCGAGCCGACGCTGACAGGCCTGGAGGGTCGCGGTGACGACGTGCGCACCGCGTCGCCGGTCGTAATCGGTCTGCGCCAAGTGCCCGAACTCCTCGACCACGATCCGGCTCGCGATGTCGCCGCCGTCGTGGCCGCCCATGCCGTCGGCGACGACGAAGACCGGTGGGTCGGCCAGATAGGCGTCTTCGTTCACCTCGCGCACCAGCCCGACGTCGGTGGAGGCGCCGAAGTCGAGCTCGACCTGCCGCATGCTCGGCGGCGTCATCGGGCGACGCCTCTCAGGGGCCCGGCCCTGTGGCGGGCCGATAGCGTGGGGACGGTGGGCACCTCACCGGCCCCGGGCAAGGGGCACCGCTCGCTGGCCGACCAGGTCCGCGGCTGGCCGGACGACCGGCTTGCGGCACTTCTCCGGGAACGCCCCGATCTCGCCACTCCGGCGCCGGCCGACAGCGCACAGCTCGCCTCGCGCGCCGCCACGCGGTCGTCGATCAACCGTGCCCTCGACCTGCTCACCCGGCTCGAGCTCTCCGTCCTTGATGCCCTCGTGGCGTGGGGCCACATCACCCCAGCCGAACTCGCCCACATCCTGAACGCCTCACGCGCCGCTGTCGAGGGTGCGGTCGGCCGGCTGCTCGAGCTCGCCCTTGTCTGGGAGAGCGAGGCCGGGCTGCGGCCGCTGACCGGGGTTCCGGACGCCTTGGGTTCGCTGTCCCGGCTGCACCCGGTGAGCGGACGGCGTACGCCGGACGAGGCCGCACGCCAGCTGACGGAGCTGTCGCCCACCGCGCTGGCGATGCTCCAGCACGTCGAGGCAGGCTCCGGCGAGGCCGACGCCGGTTCCGCGCGTCACCAGATCGCTCCAGCGGAGGCGACCACCCCGGCCGAGGAGCTGCTGTCCCGCGGCCTGCTCGTGCCCGGCCGGCCCGGACTGGTCCTGATCCCCGGCGAGGTCCAGGTCGCCCTGCGCGGCGGATACACGACGACCGAGCCGGTCGACCTCCCACCCGACGTCATCACCTCCGAGCGGTCGTCCGATCTGGTCGATCAGGCGGCAGCCGGCGCGGCCTTCGAGGTGGTACGACGTGTGGAGCTGGTGGTGGACCACTGGGGGTCCCGTCCGCCCGTCGCCCTGCGCACCGGGGCTGTCGCCGTACGCGATCTCCGGACCACGGCGGACCTGGTCCAGCTCGACGAGCCCACCACCGCCTTCCTGGTCGAGATCGCCGCGGCGGCCGGTCTGTTGGCGACCTGGCCCGACGCGGACGGCAACCCGTCATGGACCCCGACCGACGCGTTCGACACGTGGTGCGACGAGCCGGCCGCTCGCCGCTGGCTCCGCCTCGTGTCCGCGTGGCTGGCGACGGAGCGACTGCCCTTCCTGGTCGGGACCCGCGACGACGCGGGCAGGTCCCGCAACGCGCTCGACCCGGAGCTCACCAGCCGGATCGCGCCGGAGACCCGGAGTATGGTGCTGGCCGCGCTGGCCGAGCTGGCGGCGGGCGAGGTGCTCGCGACCGGGACCGGGACTGCCTCCGTGGTGGCACGGGTCGCCTGGCAGCGGCCGCGCCGCCCCCCGTCACGGGCCGACCAGGTGGTCGCCGTGCTCGACGAGGCGGCCCAGCTCGGGATCACCGGTCTCGGCGGGCTCGCGTCGTACGCACGAGACCTGCTCAGCGACGGCGACCCGGTGCCCGGGCTGACGGCGCTGCTGCCGGAGGAGGTCGAGCAGGTCCTCATCCAGGCAGACCTCACCGCCGTGGCGCCCGGCCCGTTGACGCGCGAACGCGCCCACGACCTGCACCTGCTGGCAGACGTCGAGTCACGCGGCCAGGCCACGGTGTACCGATTCACCGCCGCCTCGGTACGCCGGGCCTTCGACGCCGGGTGGGCCGCCCACGAGGTGCATGCCTTCCTCGAGTCCGTCTCGCGTACCCCGATCCCACAGTCGCTCAGCTACCTCGTGGACGACGCGGCGCGGACGTTCGGGACGGTCCGGGTCGGCCACGCCGAGGCGTTCCTGCGTGCCGACGACGAGACTGCGCTCGCCGAGGTGCTGCACGACCCGCGGGTGGCGTCCCTCGGGCTCCGCCGGATCGCGCCGACGGTGCTGGTCAGCTCGACGCCCCTGGACGTGCTCCTCCCCCGCCTGCGTGAGCTCGGAGTCTCGCCGCTGGTCGAGAGCATCGACGGCACCGTCCACGTCAGCCGGCCCGACCGGCTCCGCGCGCGGCCGCGCACCGCACGCCGTACTGCCGAGGCACATCTCGAGGCACGCCTCACGCACGTCGTGACCGCGATCCGGGCGGGCGACCGCGCCGCGCGGGCCCGCACGCCGGCGACCTCGCAGCTCACGCCGATCGGCTCTCTGGCCGCGCTCCGGGACGCGGTCGAAGCCGGGCGGACGGTGCTGATCGCGTACGTCGACAACCAGGGTGTCTCGACCGAGCGGATCGTCGACCCGGTCCGCGTGGACGGCGGGTGGCTCACCGCGCGTGACCACCGGGCGGACGATGTGCGGCAGTTCGCCGTCCATCGGATCCGGACGGTCCATCCCGTGGACTCGGCTCCGTAGACTGACCGGCGTGGATTTCGTCCGGTACGCCGAGTCGTCGGCGGGTCTGCTCAATGCGGAGCTGACCGACCGGGACGCGTTGCTCGGGTATCTCTCGCAGCGCGCATGGCTGCAGCCACAGGTGGTCGACCGGGACGTGACCGTGCTGCGCAGGTTCCAGCGCGACCTGCGGCCGGCGTTCGAGGCGTCGGCCGCCGACGACGCACAGGGTGTGGTCGACGTGATCAACGCACTGCTCGAGCGGCACCCGATCACCCCCCGGATCGCCGACCACAACCCGGCTCATCTGCACATCCACGTCGCCAACCGGGCCGCCAGCGTCGCCGACCTCCTGATCGGAGAGTCGCTGCTCGGCCTGGCCAACCTGGTCTGCGACCTCGGTCCCACCCGGCTGGGCGTGTGTGCGGCGACGCCGTGCACGAACGTGTACGTCGACACCTCGCCGAACAAGTCCCGTCGCTACTGCTCCGAGCGCTGCTCCTCGCGCGCCAACGTCGCCGCGTTCCGGGCCAGGCAGAAGGCCGCTGCCGGCTGAGCCTCAGGGGCCTGGCCTGGAGCCAACTGGTCGTCAGATTGCAGCAATCCCGTTCTGGGAGTGTCGTATGACGACCAGTTGGTCAGTTGTCGAACCGGCGAGCCAGGCCGACACGCTCGATGATCTCGGCGCCCTTGCGGAGGCCGTCTCGGGATCGGATGTCGGCACCGATCGCGTCCATCCGGGTCCGCAGGTCGGTGTCGGCCAGGAGCCGGTCGACGGCGCCGAGCAGGTCCTCGTCGGCGAAGGAGTACGTCGGGAGCCGCACGCCGTACCCGAGCTCGTGGACGCGCTGGGCGTTGTCGTACTGGTCCCAGAACAGCGGTAGCACGACCATCGGCTTGCCGAAGTGCATCGCCTCCGTGGTCGTGTTGTTGCCACCGTGGCTGATCACGAGGTCGACCTGGGGCAGCACCGTGGTCTGCGGCAGGATCGCGGCCCCGGTCATGTTGTCGGCGAGCCGCAGCTCGTCGGCGCGCGGGCCCATGCTCACGATCACCTGGTGCCGCGTCGTACCGAGCACGTCGATCAGCCGCTGCATCAGGCCGATGTCGGCACCCCCCAGCGATCCCAGTGAGAGGTAGATCAGCCCGCTGCCCTCTGCTGACTCCTGGGGCCGGTCGGCGAGGGCGGGCGGTACGGCGTACGGCTCGTCGGTCTCGCGGACGCTGGAGTCGATCCGGTGCCAGGACTCGTCGAGGGGCCGGAGGTCGGTGTAGTCCAGCTCCAGCGGGTAGACGTAGATGTTCGCATGCGGCGAGGTGTGCATGAAGTCTCGTCTCGGCAGCGGCGGCGTGCCCTGCTCGCGGCACCACGCGTCGAAGGTCTTCCACGTCTCGTCATGAGTGCGGTCGAACTCCTCGAGGAAGGCCGCCCACTCGGTCCGGTCGTCGGCGGGATAGCCGGAGAAGACCGGCGGGATGTCGTCCCCACGGATCTCCAGCGGGTTGCAGGAGACGATCCGGACGAACGCGGCATCGGAGGTCATCAGCGCCGGGAACGACACGACGTTGTCCTCCACGATCACGTCCGGGCGGTGGCGGGCGATGATCTCGCGGAGCTGGGGCTCGCAGTAGCGCGCGCCGTCGATCAGCGCCTGGTACGTCGGCTGCACGAACGTCGCGAGCTGCTCGCGCGTCGGCTTGGCGAACTCCGGCGCGGTCTCGTTGATGAAGTCGATCCAGAACTGCCCGGCCGCGTCCTCCCCGGCGTCCGGGTCGGGCTCGGCCAGGTCGACCAGGTCCTCGACGAAGCCGTACGGCGCGAGCTTGCCCGCCCAGGACGACTCGGCCGCGAAGACGACCCGATGACCCTTGTCGACCAGCACCTTCCCGAGGCCGATGCACTGGTTGGTGGGCCCGTAGGCCGACTCGGGCATGAACAGCACGGTCAGGGCATCGGTCACGCGCGCAGGCTAATCGGAGCCGGCCCTTGCCGCATCCGTAGGCTTGTCCGGTCATGAACGACGGACCCCTGATCGTGCAGAGCGACAAGACGCTGCTGCTCGAGGTCGAGCACGAGCTGGCCGACGACTGCCGCAAGGCGATCGCGCCGTTCGCCGAGCTGGAGCGGTCGCCGGAGCACATCCACACCTACCGGCTCACACCGCTCGGGTTGTGGAACGCCCGTGCGGCCGGCCACGACGCGGAGCAGGTCGTCGACACGCTGCTGCAGTACAGCCGGTACGCCGTCCCGCACGCGCTGCTCGTGGACATCGCCGAGACCATGGCCCGCTACGGCCGACTGCGGTTGGAGAAGCATCCGACCCACGGCCTCGTCCTCGTCTCGCAGGACCGGCCCGTGCTCGAGGAGGTGCTGCGGGCCAAGAGGGTCGCCGGGATGCTCGGCGCCCGGATCGACGACGACACGGTCGTCGTACACCCGTCGGAGCGCGGCAACCTCAAGCAGGCGCTGCTCAAGCTCGGCTGGCCGGCCGAGGACTATGCCGGGTACGTCGACGGCGAGGCGCACGCGATCGAGCTCGACGAGACGGGCTGGGGCCTGCGCGCCTACCAGAAGGAGGCCGCCGAGTCGTTCTGGCATGGCGGATCGGGCGTCGTCGTTCTCCCGTGCGGGGCCGGCAAGACGCTGGTCGGCGCCGCTGCGATGGCGCACGCGAAGGCGACGACGCTGATCCTGGTCACCAACACGGTGGCCGCCCGGCAGTGGAAGGACGAGCTGGTCCGTCGTACGTCGCTGACGCCCGTCGAGATCGGCGAGTACTCGGGCTCGGTCAAGGAGATCCGGCCGGTCACGATCGCGACGTACCAGGTGATGACCACGCGCCGGAAGGGCGTCTACAGCCACCTCGAACTGCTCGACGCCCGCGACTGGGGCCTGATCGTCTACGACGAGGTGCACCTGCTGCCCGCGCCGATCTTCCGGATGACCGCCGACCTGCAGACACGGCGGCGACTCGGCCTCACCGCGACCCTGGTGCGCGAGGACGGTCGCGAGGGCGACGTCTTCTCGCTGATCGGGCCCAAGCGCTACGACGCGCCGTGGAGGGACATCGAGGCCCAGGGCTGGATCGCCCCGGCCGACTGCATCGAGGTGCGGGTGACCCTGCCGTCGTCGGAGCGGATGGCGTACGCCGTGGCCGAGCCCGAGGAGCGCTACCGGCTGGCGTCCTGCACCCACCACAAGATCGACGTCGTACGCCGGCTCATCGACCAGCACGCGGGCCAGCCGACCCTGGTGATCGGGCAGTACCTCGACCATCTCGACGAGATCGCCACCGCGCTGGACGCTCCCACGATCACCGGTGCGACCCCGGTCAAGGAGCGGCAACGCCTCTTCGACGCGTTCCGTGCCGGCGAGGTCGGGCTGCTCGTGGTCTCGAAGGTCGCGAACTTCTCGATCGACCTGCCGACCGCCGAGGTCGCGATCCAGGTCTCGGGGTCGTTCGGGTCCCGCCAGGAGGAGGCGCAGCGGCTCGGTCGACTCCTCCGCCCGAAGTCCGAGGGTAAGACCGCCCACTTCTACACGATCGTCACCCGCGACACCGTCGACGCCGACTTCGCCGCTCACCGGCAGCGCTTCCTGGCCGAGCAGGGGTACGCCTACTCCATCCGCGACGCGGACGACTGAGCGATCCCCGGTCCGGGGTCTCGAGATGGTCGCAGAGCGACCTCCTCGACCACCGAGGCCGGCCGTCGGTGCAGCCCCCCGGGTTCGACAGGCTCGACCGCCGGACGAGGGTGCAGAGTGGAGGGATGGAGATCCAGTTCATCGCCAGCATGGCCGTGATCACCCCTGACACCGCGGCCAGCGCCCGGCTGTACCGCGACGCTCTCGGGCTACCGCTCGAGGCCGCCCCAGGTGACGACTACCTCCACAGCGAGGACATCGACGGCTCGAAGCACTTCGGCGTCTGGCCCCTGCATCAGGCGGCCCAGGCGTGCTTCGGCACCGACACGTGGCCGGTTGACCGCCCGGTGCCCCAGGCGAGCGTGGAGTTCGAGGTGGCCGACGAGCACGCCGTCCAGCCGGCGGCCGAGGAGCTGCGGGCGGCGGGGTTCGAGATCCTGCACGACGCCCGGACCGAGCCATGGGGTCAGACCGTGGCGCGGCTGCAGTCACCCGAGGGCGCCGTCGTCGGGATCTCGTTCGCACCCTCCCTGCACTGACACCTGCAGAGATGGGTCACCTGACTCATCTCTGCAGCACTCACGTGCCCAGGTCGGGCAGGCTGGACCCATGGAAGCCCAGGCAGTCGCCGACGCCTTCGGGCTGGGCTCGGCGACGAGCCTGAGCGAGCCGGTGGCGCGGGGGGAGCTCGGGGAGATCCGGCGCCTGGAGACCGACCGCGGCGGCTACGCGATCAAGCAGGAGTTCGAGCCCTGGGACGACGTCGAGAGGCCCGAGCGGGCCGGGGCGTTCCACCGTGCGTGCTGGCAGGCGGGCGTCCCATCGCCAGAGCCGCTGCCCGGGCCGACCGGCCGCTTCGTCGCCGACCTCGCGGGCGAGCTGGTCCGCGCCTACTCCTGGGTCGACATCGCCGACCCCGACACCGGCCTCGACCCCGGCGACGTGGGCGAGCTGCTGGCCCGGATGCACGCAGTCGCGCACCCGGCGACCGGCCCGGTCCACGAGTGGTTCGAGGCACCGATCGGGCGTCGCGACTGGAAGGGCGTGCTCAAGGCGTCGCGCGCCGCCGGAGCGACGTACGCCGATCGCCTCGCCGGGCTGCTACCGGGTCTCCTCGAGGTCGAGAAGGTCCTGACGCCGATGACGCGAGTGCAGACCTGCCACCTCGACCTCTGGTCGGACAACCTCCGGCGCACCACCGACGGCCATCTCTGCGTCATCGACTTCGACAACTCCGGACCCGCGGACCCCGGCCGCGAAGTGGCGATGCTGGTCTTCGAGTTCGGCCGGGGCGACGCCGCACGCGAGCGCCGTCTGTACGACGCCTATCGCGATGCCGGCGGACCCGGCCGGATCACGGGGCGCGACTCGTTCGCGATGACGGTCGCCCAGCTGAACCACATCGGCCACCGCCACCTGACGATGTGGGTCGCCGCCCGCGACTCCGAGGCCCGCGCGCGGTCGCGGGCCGGGGTCGAGGAGTTCCTGGGCGAGCCGTTGCTGCTCCCGGACATCGACCGGATGCTCGACAGCCTGCTCTGAACACTCTCGTCTGAACACGCTGCTCTGAACACTCTGCTCTGACGCTGCAGCCTCAGTCGCGACCGGCGAAGACCGCGTCGAGATCGCTGTCGACGGCATGGATCTCGACCGAAAACCCCAGCTGCTGGGGACCGACGCCGATCGGCTCCAGGGACACCACCACCCCGGTCTGCACGTCCAGCGCGACGACGTACGCCTCGGGGTAGCCCTCCGCCGCGAACCTGGCGAGCCGGTCCGGCTCCTCGCCGTACTCGGCCACGGCCGCCACCTCCGACCAGAGCAGTGGGCAGCATCCGCACCGCGGGTCATAGCCCTCGACAGGGCGGAGCCGAGCCGACCATACGTCGCGTCCCCGCAGCACACCGGCCTCGACACCGTCGACGTCCACGTGGTGGCTCAGCTCATCGGGGTCGAGCATCGCGGTCCAGGTGTAGTTCTCCCACATCGGGTCGCTGTGCTCGAGGTACCAGTTTTCGGGACGCCAGGCCACGAGTCCGTCGGGGCGCAGGACCGGCTCTTGCTCCGTCGGTGGATCGACGGCGACGGCACCGCCCGGCGTCGATCGCAGGGGAGACCACGAGTACGGAGCTCCTGAGACGTAGTGCAGAGAACCGTCAGCCGGACGGACCAGGAGCCGGCCCGGGCGGCGTACCCACGCTTCGACCTCGCCGAGGCCGCCGTGCCGGGTGAAGTGCAGGGTGCGCCAGCGCCACGGCGAGCTGCGGGCCAGGGCGCGGTAGGAGTCGGCGGTCGGCTGCACCCCACCATCGTCGCCTCCGGAGGGTGAACGTGCGAGCGAGATCCGACCGGCACGCTCGGCCGGGCCCTAGGCTTGACTGGGTGAGGGTCCGCGAGCGACTGGGGCAGGCGCTGTTCGAGCGGGTCGCCGGGCCGGACGGGCCCGAGCATCGCCGACGTATCCACGGCACGCCGGGTCCGCGATGGTTCCCGGCGGGGAGCCCGATCATGCGGGTCCACGGCGATGCCTCGATGTACGTCGGCGGCATCCGCGCGGTGCTCCTGCAGACGATGCAGCCGCAGGCGATGACCGCGGTCGCCGAACACTCGGGCTACCGCGGCGACATGTGGGGGCGGCTCGCCCGAACCAGCCGCTTCCTCGCGGTCACCACCTTCGGCACCGCCGACGACGCCCAGGAGGCGGTCGACGCCGTCCGGGCCATCCACGACCGCGTGCACGGCACTATGCCCGACGGCACGACGTACGACGCGAACGACCCGCACCTGCTGGAATGGGTGCACGTCGCGGAGATCCAGAGCTTCTTGCTCGCCCACCGGCGATACGGCGCCAGTCCGCTCGACCAGGCGGGCTACGACGAGTACGTCGCGCAGGCCGGTCTCGTCGCGCACAGGCTCGGCGTGCCCGAGCCGCCGTCCACGGAGGTGGAGCTGCACGACACTGTCGAGCGGTTCCGGCCGGAGCTGTACGCGACCGACCATGCACGAGAGGCGGTCTCGTACCTGATCCGGCACCCCGACCTACCGGTCGCCGCCCGGCCGCCGTACTGGGTCCTGGTCGCGGCTGCGATCGGCCTGATGCCCGAGTGGACCCGCGAGCCGCTGGCACTGCCGCGGCTGCCGGTCGCGCACGACCTGGTCGCCGACGCCCTCGGCCGGGCC
>JAFMQY010000343.1 GCA_017354415.1 Nocardioides sp. | reverse complement strand
GTCGCCCCCGACAGCCCGGTCCTCGACCACCACCGCAAGCACGGCGACGGGGTCGTCGACCTGGCGATGGAGGTACCCGACGTCGACAAGTGCATCACCCATGCACGAGCCCAGGGCGCCACGATCCTCGACGAGCCGTACGACGTCTCCGACGACCACGGCACGGTCCGCATGGCCGCGATCGCGACGTACGGCGAGACGCGCCACACCCTGGTCGACCGGTCCCGCTACCACGGTCCGTTCCTGCCCGGGTACGTCGCCGACACCACCAAGGTGACCCGCCGCGAGGGCCATCCGAAGCGGCTGTTCCAGGCCATCGACCACTGCGTCGGCAACGTCGAGCTCGGCCGGATGGACGAGTGGGTGGAGTTCTACAACCGCGTTCTCGGATTCACCAACATGGCCGAGTTCATCGGCGACGACATCGCCACCGACTACTCCGCGCTGATGTCGAAGGTCGTCGCGAGCGGCAACCACCGGGTGAAGTTCCCGCTGAACGAGCCGGCGGTCGCCAAGCGGAAGTCGCAGATCGACGAGTACCTCGAGTTCTACGCCGGAGCCGGCTGCCAGCACATCGCCCTCGCCACCGGCGACATTCTGCGCACCGTCGACCTGCTCCGCGACAACGGCGTGGAGTTCCTCGACACCCCCGACACCTACTACGACGACCCGGAGCTGCGCGCCCGGATCGGCGAGGTACGGGTGCCGATCGAGGAGCTGAAAGGTCGCCGCATCCTGGTTGACCGCGACGAGGACGGCTATCTGCTGCAGATCTTCACCAAGCCGATCGGCGACCGCCCGACGGTGTTCTACGAGTTCATCGAGCGCCACGGCTCACTGGGCTTCGGCAAGGGCAACTTCAAGGCGCTGTTCGAGTCGATCGAGCGGGAGCAGGAGCTCCGCGGGAATCTCTGACGTACCGGGTCGTCCGCCTGAGACCGGGCTAGAGACCGCCGTCAGGCGGACGACTCGTTCACTCAACTCCGGTCGTCCGCCTGAGACCGGGCTAGAGACTGCCGTCAGGCGGACGACCCGGACCATCCTCGGGCGCCCGCGTCGTTCCGCACAGGGCGAGGGGAGCGCCGTCACAGCAGGTGGCCTTCATGTGGCAGTGGGGACACAGCCACCGGGTCGCGATCGGGTCGAACTCGACGCCGCAGTAGTCACAGGGCACGACCCGCACGCTACGACGTGCCTCGGGCGGCACCGGGCGCCCACGCCGCCCACCTGAAGATGATGGTGAACGCCGACGACCCGGCCGGCCCTCCGGGTGGCCCGTCCACATCGTCCTCGACGAGCTGGTCGAGGACGAGCTGATCGTCGGTCACGAGGACTTCGCGGGGGAGATGGCCGAGCTGTTCGGCACCAAGCGGATGGAGCTGCGGATCGAGCTGCACGCCGCCGGCGAGGGGGATCCGACCCCTGCTGGCCCAGGGCCCTACACGGAGGACTTAGCGCCGAACGCCCAGGACGGCTGGAGCTCGTTCGGCAGGCTCGACCGACTGCCCGCCCCTGAGCCGGCAGAGCCGGCTGGGTTGGTGACGCCGGGGGGGGGGG
>JAFMQY010000033.1 GCA_017354415.1 Nocardioides sp. | reverse complement strand
GGACCTCGACCGGCCCGCTCGTCGTACCGCGCGGCTCAACACGCGCCTCCACCGAGCACCGCTGGCCGTCCCGATCGGGCTCGGTACCCGGGTCCTCGGGGCCGACCCCGACCTGGTCTCTGCGCTGCGCGCACTCGCGGACGGGCGCACGCCGATCGTGGAGTCCTCCGAGACCCCGGCACCGAGGGAGGCAGCCACCCACGCAGGAACCGACGCAGCGACCGAGCCCGATACCGAGGCAAGGACCGAGGTCCCGACCCAGACGGCGACCGAGGCCCCGACCGAGGCCCCGATCGATGCGTCGACGGGGGCCACTGGCGCCGAGGACGGCGACGAGGTCCGCGCGGCTCGCCGCCTCCACGACCCCCGGCCGGCGCTGGCCGGGCTGATCGGTCGGATCGCCACGCGGTTCGAGCGTCCGGAGTCCGATGACGAGGACGAGGTCAGCGCGGGACACCCTGCCCAGGAGCTCGCCGAGCGCGAGGAGCTCGAGGAGGAGCCGGCCCCGGAGTCCGAAGAGGGGTCCGCCGATGAGGCGACCCCGGCGATCGTCGCCAGCGAGACGCCGCCTCCCGGCCGCGACACGGTCGCGGCCGCCCGCGCCGAGGTGCGACGCGCGGCGCGCGCACAGATCGAGGAGGCGTTCGAGGAGGACACCGAGGTGTGGGGCGAGCTCCACGGCGTCCCCGAGGCCGATGGCGGTGCTCTGCTGATCGACGACTACGTCTCCCGAGCCGCCGAGGACCCGGTGATCGGGCCGCAGTTCGCGACCGCGCGTCGGCGTCTGGGTCTCACGGTGGACCAGCTCGCCGAGCGGACGCGTATCCGGCCGCACGTGATCGAGGCGATCGAGATCGACGACTTCAGCGCGTGTGGTGGCGACTTCTACGCACGCGGCCACCTGCGGACTCTGGCGCGGGTGCTCGCCGTGGAGGGACCGCCGCTCCTGGAGCTGTACGACGAGCGGTACGCCGACGCGCCCATCGACCCGCGCCGCGTGTTCGAGGCCGAGCTGGCGGGCGCCGGGTCCATCCGGGCCACTCGAGGAGGGCCGAACTGGTCGGTCCTGGTCGCGGCCGTGATGGCCCTGATCCTGTGCTGGTCCGTGGCCCGGCTGATCACGGGGGGACCCGACCAGACACCCGACCACGCGGTGCTGAGCGGTTCCGGTGGGCCGCACCACTCGTCCGGGCGGGTGGCTGCACCGGTGCCGGTGACCCTCACCGCGGCCGGGGGTGGTGCGCGGGTGGTGATCCGCGACGGCACCGGGAAGCTGGTCTTCTCCGGCGACCTCTCCTACGGACAGAAGCACACGGTGAGGGCCTCGCCGCCGGTGCGGGTGCAGTCGACCGACGGGTCGGTCCGGGTGACGGTGGGCGGGCAGGACCGCGGCAGCATGGGGCCGGCCGGTCGTCCGGCCACGCAGTCGTACATCGCGCCCCGGTGAGCCTCACTCCTGCCTGACCTCGGGGCGCTTCGAAGCCAGGCGGCATACTCGGCGGTGATGACGACCACGACAGCCGGCGTACGCCGCGACGTCTCGGTGGCCCTGGTGACCCTGGGTTGCGCCCGCAACGACGTCGACTCCGAGGAGCTCGCCGGACGGCTGGCCGCCGACGGCTTCCGGCTGGTGGACGACCCGGACGAGGCGGAGACGGTCGTGGTCAACACCTGCGGCTTCGTCCAGGCGGCCAAGAAGGACTCCGTCGACACCCTGCTGGCCGCCTCCGACCTCAAGCAGGGTGGTCCCACCCGGGCGGTCGTGGCCGTCGGCTGCCTCGCCGAGCGCTATGGCCAGGAGCTCGCGCAGTCGCTCCCCGAGGCGGACGCCGTGCTCGGGTTCGACGACTACCCCGACATCGCGGCCCGGCTGCGGTCGGTGCTGGCGGGGGAGACCCTGCACCCGCACACGCCGCAGGACCGGCGCAGGCTGCTGCCGATCACGCCGGTGGACCGGGACCCGTCAGCGGTGTCGGTGCCCGGGCATGGAGCCGTGGTCTCCCGTCGAGACGGCTCGTCCCTCGCCTCCTCAGGACACGCGACCAGCTCGACCGACGAGGTCGGCGGGCACGCTCCGGCCAGCGGCCCGCGTGCGGTGCGACGGCGTCTCGACGGTGGTCCGATGGCGCCGTTGAAGCTGGCCAGCGGGTGTGACCGGCGTTGCTCGTTCTGCGCGATCCCGAGCTTCCGCGGCTCGTTCGTGAGCCGACGTCCCACCGACGTCCTGGCCGAGGCGCGGTGGCTGGCCGGCGAGGGCGTGCGCGAGGTGTTCCTGGTCTCGGAGAACAGCACGTCGTACGGCAAGGATCTCGGCGACCTCCGGCTCCTCGAGACCCTTCTGCCCGAGCTGGCAGCGGTCGACGGGATCGAACGCGTGCGGGTCTCCTACCTGCAGCCGGCCGAGACCAGGCCCGGCCTCGTCGAGGCGATCGCCGGCACACCCGGCGTGGCCGACTACTTCGACCTCTCGTTCCAGCACGCCAGCGCCCCGGTGCTGCGCCGGATGCGGCGCTTCGGCGACCCGGAGAGCTTCCTCGGCCTGCTCGACCGCGTCCGCGGGCTCGCGCCGGGGGCCGGAGTTCGCTCCAACGTGATCGTCGGCTTCCCCGGAGAGAACGAGGCCGACCTGCAGACGCTGTGCGACTTCCTGGTGGCGGCCCGGCTCGACGTCACCGGCGTCTTCGGCTACTCCGACGAGGACGGCACGGAGGCCGCCGCACTGCCGGGCAAGCTCGACGACGACGAGATCCGTGCCCGGGTCGAGCACCTGACCGACCTGGTCGAGCAGCTCACCGCCGAGCGGGCTGAGGATCGCGTGGGCGACCCGGTCGTGGTCCTCGTGGAGACCGTCGACGACGGCGCCATCGAGGGCCGGGCCGAGCACCAGGGTCCGGAGGTCGACGGGACCACCCGGCTCGTCTCGGGTAGGTACGCCGTCGGTGACCTCGTCCCAGCGGTCGTGGTCGCGTCCGAGGGCGCCGACCTGGTTGCGGAGGCGTGCCCATGAGCGACGCGACGACGAGCAGCGTCAGCAACTGGAACCTTCCCAACGTCCTCACCGTGCTGCGCATGGTCCTGGTTCCGCTGTTCGCCTTCACGCTGCTCCACGACGGCGGCCAGTCGGTTCCCTGGCGGTTCGCCGCCACGTTCGTCTTCGTGGTCGCGATGGTGACCGACAAGGTCGACGGCGACATCGCCCGGTCGCGCGGCCTGGTCACGAACTTCGGCAAGATCGCCGATCCGATCGCGGACAAGGCGATGACCGGGATGGCGTTCATCGGTCTCTCGATCGTGGGCGACATCTGGTGGTGGGTCACCATCGTCGTACTCCTGCGTGAGTGGTCGGTGACCCTGCTCCGGCTGTCGATCCTCAGCCGGGTCGTCGTCCCGGCCGCCCAGAGCGGCAAGGTGAAGACAGTGCTGCAGGCGGTCGCCCTCACCGGCCTGTGCCTGCCGCTGCGGCAGGTCGGCGACCCCTGGCACACCGTCGGGGAAGTGCTGTTCTACGTGTTCCAGGCGGCGTTGGCCGTGGCGGTCGCGATGACCCTCTGGTCCGGGTACGAGTTCTACCGCGACGTGTGGCGGCAGCGCTCGACCTTGCGGTCCACCTGACGTTCACGCGCGAGTCACGAGTTCGCTGGTGCTCTGTCGCGTCCGCCGTACTAGGGTGACGCGCACCACAAGGGCCGGGGGGTCAGAGCGGGACCCTTCGGCGTCTCTGCTCTCGGAAGGACTCCTCGGTTCATGCGACCCCTGACTCGTGCACGCTCTTTCAGCGTGCTCACCGGCGCCGCGGTGATCACCGTGGCCGTCGCCGGCCTGACGGGCATCACTCCAGCCCAGGCCAACCCGTCCGGCACCGACCTCGTCATCAGCGAGGTGTACGGCGCCGGTGGCAACAGCGGAGCCGTGCTCAACGCCGACTATGTCGAGCTCTACAACCCGACCACCGCCGCGATCAGCGTGGCCAACGACTACATCCACTACCGGTCGGCCGCCGGCGGCAGCGGTGGTACGCCGTTCCAGCTCACCGGAAGCGTCCCGGCCGGCGGCCACTACCTGATCCAGATGGGCACGGCCGGCACCAACGGCGCACCCCTGCCCACGCCGGACGCCGGCCCGGCCGGTTTCACCATGGCGGCGGCGGGTGGCCAGGTCTATCTGCTCGACGACCCGAACCCGATCACCACCACCGGTGACCAGTCGGCGACGCCGCACGTGCTCGACATGGTCGGCGCCACCGGCGCGACGTCCTTCGAGACCGCGCCCACGAACCAGGCCGCGACCACGACCAGCTCGCTGAACCGCAGTGCGACCGGGACGGACACCAACAACAACGCCAACGACTTCTCGCTGGCGACGCCGAGCCCGGAGACCACGAACGGCGGCGGTGGCAACCCGGAGCCGACCGAGCACACGATCGCCGAGATCCAGGGCACGGCCGCCAGCACGCCCTTCCCGAACCAGCCGGTGATCACCCAGGGGGTCGTCACCGCGGCGTACCCGACGGGCGGCTTCTTCGGCTACGTGATCCAGACCGACGGCACCGGGTCCGGCGACGACCAGACACCGGGCGCCTCGGACGCGATCTTCGTGCACCAGCCGAGCGGCGCGGTCACCGTGAACATCGGTGACTACGTCCAGGTCACCGGCGCGGTGAGCGAGTTCAACGGTCTGACCGAGCTGAGCGTCGCGGCATCGGACGTGCAGGAACTCGGGACGCCGCCGCTCGGCGGGGTCCAGGCGCGCTCGATGGCCTACCCGACCACGGCGGACGGGCGAGAGGCCCACGAGAGCGAGCTGATCATGCCGACCGACCAGTTCACGGTGACCGACAACTTCGACACCAACAACTTCGGCGAGATCGGCCTGGCCACCGGCGATCACCAGCTGTGGCAGCCGACCGACCTCTACAACCCGAACCTCGAGCCGAACCAGGTGGCCCAGGTCCAGGCCGACAACTTCGCGCGCGGGGTCGTGCTCAACGACGGCTCGAGCTGGAACTTCCTGACCAGCAACAAGAACGACCCGATGACCTGGCTGACGCCCGACAACCCGGTCCGCATCGGCTCGGCCGCGACGCTGCAACAGCCGATGATCCTGGACTTCCGGAACAACCTCTGGGAGCTCCAGCCCACCAGCCAGGTGCGCGGAGACGGCCATGAATGGGTGACGTTCAGCGACACCCGGGCGGCCAACCAGGCACCCCGGCCGGTCGGTGGCGACCTCAGGCTGGGCACCTTCAACGTGCTCAACTACTTCAACACCACCGGCATGGACTGGATCGCCGCAGGCCACACCTGCACCTTCTTCACCGACCGCGACGGCGACCCGGTCGGCGACAACACCTGCTCGGAGAACGGTCCCCGCGGCGCCGCCGAGTCCAGCGGCGGCACCGACCTCACCGACCCGAAGGCCGACCTCGAGCGGCAGCGGGCCAAGGAGGTCAGGGCGATCAACACGATGAACGCCGACATCCTGTCGCTGGAGGAGATCGAGAACTCCACGGCCCTCGGCGAGAGCAACCGCGACGACGCGCTGCAGTCCCTCGTGGACGCCCTGAATGCCGACGCCGGGAGCACCCGGTGGGCGTATGTCCCGTCGCCCGACCCGGCAGACCTGCCGCCGATCGACCAGCAGGACGTCATCCGCACGGCATTCATCTACAACCCGAGCAAGGTGCAGCCGGTCGGCCCATCGACGGTGCTGTCGGACCAGTCCGGTGACGGGCAGCCGTTCGCCAACGCGCGCGAGCCTCTGGCGCAGGAGTTCAAGCGCAAGGGGGCGCTCGACTCCGACGGGTTCCTGGTGGTGGTCAACCATTTCAAGTCGAAGGGCGACAGCAGCCCGCCGGCGACCGGCGACAACGCCAACGGCATCCAGGGCGCCTTCAACGGCGACCGCGTCCGGCAGGCGCACGCGCTGGTGGACTTCGCGACGGCGACGGCGCAGGCCGACGGCACCAAGAAGATCTTCCTGGTGGGTGACTTCAACTCCTACACCCAGGAGGACCCGATGCAGGTGCTCTACCAGAACGGGTTCATCAACCAGCCCAGCGACGACCCGAAGGACACGACGTACGAGTTCGACAGCCAGGCCGGCTCGCTCGACCACGTACTGGCGAACGCTGCGGCGGCCACCATGGTCACCGGGCGCGACGTCTGGCAGATCAACGCCGAGGAGTCCGTCGGCTTCGAGTACAGCCGCTACAACTACAACGCCACGCTGCTGTACCAGCCGAACCAGTTCCGAGCCTCCGACCACAACCCCGAGCTCGTCGGTCTGAGCGCGCCGTTCAGCCAGCAGGGCTCGAGCGTCACCGCGACGGCCACCCCTGACACGGTCAAGAAGAAGAAGACCGGGTCGCGGATCGACGTGACCGTCACCGGCGACGAGGGCGTCACGCCCACGGGCACCGTGGAGGTCTGGGTGGACGGCCAGAAGGTCGCGACCGCCACCCTGAGCGACGGCACGGCGAGCGCGACCGTGGGTCCGTTCGCCAACGCCGGGGTCCGGCACCTCGAGGTGCGCTACCTCGGTGACGACGTGACCAAGCCGGACACCGCCACGACCACGGTCACGGTGATCAACGGCAACCCGTAGCTCGCGTGGGGCCGTCGCCGGCTCAGTCGGCGGCGGTCCCGCGCAACTGGAAGGCCGCCTGCACCAGGGTCAGGTGGCTGAACGCCTGCGGGAAGTTGCCGACCATGCGGTGCTGCTCGGGGTCGTACTCCTCGGAGAGCAGCCCGACGTCGTTCGCGAAGCCGCACAGCCGGTCGAACAGTGCGTGCGCCTCCTCGCGTCGTCCAGCGCCGGCGTACGCCGACACCAGCCAGAACGAGCAGGCCAGGAACGGGTGTTCATGGCCGGACAGGCCGTCGACCCCGCTCTGCGTCCGGTACCGGAGCGGTAGCCCGTCGCGCATCAGGTCCTTCTCGACCGCCTCGATGGTGCCGAGCATCCGTGGGTCGTCCCCGTCGACGAAGCCGACCAGGGGGAGCATCAGCAACGAGGCGTCCACCTCGTGGGTGTCGTAGTGCTGCGTGAAGGTACGACGCTCCGCGTCGTAGCCGTGTTCCATCACCTCGGCGCGCACCTGGTCGCGGACCTCGCGCCAGCGGTCCACCTCGCCCTCGAGGCTGTATCGCTCCACCGCCTTCACCGCTCGGTCGAAGGCCACCCAGACCATCACCCGCGAATGGGTGAAGTTCTGGAGGGGGCCGCGGATCTCCCACAGCCCGTTGTCGCGGTCCTGCCAGGTGTCGGCGAGATGGTTGACCAGCAGGCGCTGGAGGTTCCAGGTGTCATCGGTCTGGCCGAGGGAGGAGTCGCGGGCGGCCTCGAGCGCCAGCATCACCTCGCCGACCACGTCGGTCTGGCGCTGGCCGACCGCGCCGTTCCCGATCCGCACCGGCCGGGATCCGGCGTACCCCCGCAGGCCGTCGAGGGTCAGCTCGGGCAGCCGCCGCGCCCCGTCGACGGCGTACATGATCTGCAGGTCGGCCGGGTCGCCGGCCACGGCTCGGAGCAGCCAGTCCCGCCAGAAGCGCGCCTCCTCCGTGGCGCCCGCCTCGATCAGGGAGATGATCGTCAGGGCGGCGTCCCTCAGCCAGCAGTAGCGGTAGTCCCAGTTGCGCTCGCCGCCGAAGTCCTCGGGGAGCGAGGTCGTCGGCGCCGCGACGATGCCGCCGGTCTCGTGATGGGTCATCAGGTGCAGCGTGAGCAGCGATCGGCGGACGACGTGCGCGTGCGGCACGCCGGTCAGGTCGAGGCCCGCTACCCACTCGACCTCCTCGTGGATGGTCTCGTCGACCAGGTAGGGGTGTGGACCCGGTGTGCGGAAGTGCGACGGGAGCCAGGTCGTCGACCAGGTGAGGATCTGGCCCTCCAGGACGTCGAACTCGTCGACGTGCCGGAAGTTCTCGGGCTTCGGGAGACGGGGCCCCCGGAGGACCAGCTTGTCCGGACCGAGGACCGCGGTGATCACGGGCTCGTCGGTCTCCTCCTGGCGGCGGCGGATCCAGGGGTTGGCGGTGCCGTACTCGAAGCGCACCACCCACTCGTGCCGCATCCGGACCGTGCCCTTCACGCCGGTCACCCGGCGTACGACGTCGATCCGCTGGTCGCCGGTCGGCATCACATCGAGGAGCGTGACCACACCGGTGGGCGTGGTGAACGTCGTCTGCAGGGCGGCCGAGTCCTCGATGTAGGCGCGGGTGACCTCGTAGTCGCCGACCGGGCACAGTTGCCAGTGCCCGTTGTCCTCGTCGCCGAGCAGCGCCGCGAAGCAGGAGCCCGAGTCGAAGCGGGGCAGGCACAGCCAGTCGATGGAGCCGTTGCTCCCGATCAGAGCGGCCGTGTGCCGGTCGCCGATCATGGCGTAGTCCTCGATCGGGCGGCTCACGCTGGCGACTGTAACCGGCGCGGCCACGGTCACGACTCGTTCCGGCGTGGCCGATTAGGCTCGCCGGGCATGAGACGGCGCACGTCGCGCAAGCCCGACGCCACGGAGGCCCTTGCCCTGCTGGGTGCCGCAGGAGCGACCCTGGCGACCGCCGAGTCGCTCACCGGTGGCCGGCTGGCCGCGACCGTCACCGCGGTCCCGGGCGCCTCCGTGAGCTACGTCGGCGGCTTCATCACCTACGCGACGGCTCTCAAGGAGAGCCTGCTGGGGGTGCCGCGGGCGGTCGTGGAGCAGTACGGCGTGGTGTCGGGTGAGTGCGCCCAGGCGATGGCCGCCGGGTGCCGCGACGCGACCGGCGCGACGTACGCCCTGGCCACGACGGGGGTGGCCGGGCCGGACTCCCAGGAGGGCAAGCCCGTCGGGACGGTGTTCGTGGGGCTGGCCGGCCCGGACGGCGTGACCGCGCTGTCCCTGGAGCTGGCCGGCGACCGGCACCAGATCCAGGACCGGGCGTGTCGGGAGGCCCTGTCGGGCCTGTGTGAGACTCTCTCGAGATCTGGTGGGGAACAACCCCCACTCGGGTAGCGTTTCTGTTGCCAGATCGATGGACCGGGTGCGGGGCACCCATCCCATGAGCCCCGCCAACGAGTAGTGACGAGCAAGGAGGGTCCGATGGCGCTGTTCCGCCGGCTGCTGGGCGACGTCCTCCGCGAGCGTCGCCTCGAGCAGGGCCTGACCCTGCGCCAGGTCTCCGCCGAGGCCCGGGTCAGCCTGGGCTACATCTCCGAGATCGAGCGCGGGCAGAAGGAAGCGTCGTCCGAGCTGCTGGCGTCTCTCTGCTCGGCCCTCGACACCCCGCTGTCGGCCGTGCTCCGTGACGTCTCCGAGGCGGTGGCGATCGAGGAGGCCGCGAGCGCCCCGACGCCGATCAGCCCGCGGCGGGAGGTCGTCGCCTCCGCCGCGTGACCCACTGTCCGTCGCCGGACCTCAGGCGACGGGCTGGCACGACGGGCACCACCACGTCGTGCGTTCCTCACCGTCGTCTCCCACCATGGCCTGCCGGATCGTCGTACCGCACCGTCGGCACGGCTCGCCGGCCCGGCGATAGACCCACATCGTGCGCCCACGGGCCAGCTCACCGGTCGTGGACGGCACCGTGCGGCGGCGGTTCTGATCGAGGAGCAGGTGGGCACGGGCGACCATGCGGGGCAGGTCGGGCACGTCGGCCACACGTGTCTCGGGTGCCACGCCGGAGATGAAGCACAGCTCGTTGGAGTAGATGTTGCCGAGACCGGCGAGCCGGGTCTGGTCGAGGAGCGCCTCCTTGACGGCGCGCTCCGGCTGCTCACGGAGCCGGCGGACGGCCTCGTCCGGGTCCCAGTCGGGGCCGAGCAGATCGGGGCCGAGGTGGCCCACGACCTCCTCCTCGCGGTTGCGGGCCAGGACCTCCACGATGCCGAGCAGGAAGCCGACCGCCACCGCGTCGGCTGTCTCGAGCACGACGCGGGCCGTGTGCCCGGGTCGTGGCCAACGCTGACCGGGGGTGAGGACCTGCCAGCTGCCCTCCATCTTGAGGTGGCTGTGGACCGTCCACCCGCCGTCGGCCGCGGCCGGATCGATGCGGGTGAGCAGGTGCTTGCCCCGGGACACGGTCTCGGTCACGGTCGCGCCGGCGAGGTCCCACGTGGCGTACGACGGGACCCGGAAGTCGGTGCGCGTGAGCACCTTCCCGGAGAGCGCCCTGTGGAGCTGACGCGCCGTCCGCCAGACGGTGTCGCCTTCAGGCACGCAGCCTCAACCCTCGCGGGGTCGAGATGAAGCCGGCGCCGTCGAGCGCCTCACGCAGGGGAGTGGACCCGCCGCCCAGGATCTGCTCGCCGTCGGCCTTCTCGACGGTCATCCGGCCGAGAGCACCTCGCCGGCCCGCCTCGGACAGGGACAACGCGGCCGGGCCCAGCGCGGTCGCATCGTCGGACCAGGTCAGCAGCGTGCGGCCCCCACGCTCGACGTAGAGCGTGAGCGCTCCGTCGACGAGGACCACCAGCGCACCGGCCTTCCGACCCGGGCGGTGACCGCCCGACGTCTCGCGCTCGGGCCAAGGCAGGGCAGCGCCGTAGGGGTTGGCCGGGTCGGTGGCCGCGAGGGTCACCGCCTCGGGCTTGGCGTCGCGACCGCGTTCGGCGCTGGAGACCTCCGAGAACGTGCGGAGCCGGTCGATCGCCCCGGCGGTCCCGAACTGGGCGGCCCCCAGCCCCTCGACGAAGTAGCCGCGCCGGCAACGTCCGGACTCCTCGAACGCCGAGAGCACCCGGTAGACGGCGGCGAAGCCCCCGGTGGTCCGCTCCGACATCGCAGCCCCACGGGTGACCACGCCGTGCCGCTCGAGCATCTGCTCGGCCGCGGCGTGTGTCCGGCGCGTCGGGTCGGCGTCGACGGCTGGGAGCAGTGCCCAGCGGCCGGTGGTGGTCGGCGGCGCGGGGCGGATGCCGGGACGAGCGGGTCGTGCCCGGGCCGGTGTACGGCGTGTGCGGTGGGTGGCCGAACCGGAGCCGGTGAGCGCGCGGAGTGGCGCAAAGGTGTCGTTGGTGACCCGACCGGCCCAGACCAGGTCCCACAGAGCCTCCGCGAGCTCTCGGTCGCGGCCGCCGGTGGCGGACTGGAGCTGACGGAAGAACCACGCCCCGCCAGGCTCGAGCGCCTCGAGCACGGCTCGGTGCAGTTCGCCCCACCGGTCGTCGACGCCGTCGGGCCCCGTCTCCGGGAGCGGCAGGGTCAGCGGAGCCTGGTCACCGAGGTGGAGCGACACCCAGCCGTCGGAGCCGGGAAGAGATGCGTGGCCGACCCAGGTCACCTCGCCGGAGGCGGTGAGCTCGTCGAGCAGCGCCGGCTCGTAGTCGGCGACCCGGGACGGCAGGATCAACGACTCCCAGGCCGAGGCCGGAGCGGCGTATCCGGCGAGCTGGTCGACCACGGTCATCAGCCCATCGACGCCACGAGGACCGTGTCGGACCCGGTCGACGTGCTGCCAGGCGAGCAGGAACCGCCCCAGCGCGGCGGGTTCGACCGGCTCGACCTCCTTGCGCAGGCGGGCCAGGGAACGACGGCGCAGCAGCCTGAGAACCTCCGCGTCGCACCACTCCGCGCCGGAGCCAGCCGGCCGGAACTCGCCCTCGAGCACCCGACCCTGGGCCCCCAGGCGCTGGAGCGTCTGCCGGACGACGGCGGGTCCGAGGCCGAGCCGGGCGGACACGTCGCCCACGGTGAAGGGTCCGTGCGTACGGGCGAAGCGGCTCACCAGATCGCCCACCGGGTCGTCGACGGCCTCGGTGAAGGCGTCGGGCACACCCAGTGGCACCGGTACGCCGAGGCCGTCGCGCAGCCGCCCGACGTCCTCGATCGCCGCCCATCGCTCCTCACCGGCCATCCGCACGGCCACGACGCGCCGGGTATCGGCGAGCGCGGTCAGCCACTCGACTACGTCGCCGCCGCCGACGCTCCGGTCGGCCACCTCGTCGGCGGTGACGGGTCCGAGCCAGCGCAGCAGATCGGCGACGCCCTCGGCGTCACCGACCCGGCGTTCGGGATCGGTGCGCTGAAGCATCGCCTCGACCTCAGCGAGCACCTCGGGGTCGAGCAGCTCGCGCAGCTCGGCGCGTCCGAGCAGCTCGGCGAGCAGGCCCTGGTCGAGGGAGAGGGCCGCGGCCCGCCGCTCTGCGATGGGGGAGTCGCCTTCGTACATGAACTGGGCGACGTAGCCGAAGAGCAGGCTGCGGGCGTACGGCGAGGGCTGCTGGGTGTCCACGTCGTGGATGCCGACCTCGCGGCTGCGCACGCGCCGCATCAGCCCGACCAGGGCGGGCAGGTCGTAGACGTCCTGGAGGCACTCGCGGACGGCCTCGAGCACGATCGGGAACGACGGGTACGTGGCCGCCACCTCGAGCAGGGCGGCACTTCGCTGGCGCTGCTGCCACAGCGGGGAGCGCCGACCGGGGTCGCGGCGGGGGAGCAGGAGGGCGCGGGCGGCGCATTCGCGGAACCGCGAAGCGAACAGGGCCGAGCCGCCGACTTCTTGGGTGACGAGGTCGTCGATCTCGTCAGGTTCGAAAGCGATCACCTCGCCGGTCGGCGGGTCGGCGTCGGTGTCGGGGATGCGGATGACGATGCCGTCGTCGGAGGCGATCGCCTGGCCGTCCACGCCGTACCGCTCCCGGAGCCGGGCATTGATCGCGAGTGCCCATGGTGCGTGCACGGGCGTGCCGTAGGGGGAGTGGACGACGAGTCGCCAGTCGCCGAGCTCGTCGCGGAAGCGCTCGACCACTAGGTTTCGGTCGCTGGGCAGGACACGGGTGGCCTCCGCCTGCTCGTGGACGTAGCCGACGAGGTTGCCCGCGGCCCACGGGTCGAGGCCCCGCTCCTCGGCCTGAGCCACCGCGGCCTCATGAGAGGCCGAGCCGAGGTCGCGGGTGAAGGCCCCGATCGCCTCGCCGAGCTCGGCCGGGCGACCGAGGGCGTCGCCCTTCCAGAACGGCAGCCGTCCGGGTACGCCGGGCGCCGGGGTGACCAGGACCCGGTCGTGGGTGATGTCCTCGATCCGCCAACTGGTGGCGCCGAGCGCGAAGATGTCGCCGACCCGTGACTCGTAGACCATCTCCTCGTCGAGCTCGCCCACGCGCCGGCCGGGCCCTTCGCCACCCATGAGGAACACCCCGAACAACCCGCGGTCGGGGATGGTGCCGCCACTGGTGACTGCCAGGCGCTGGGCCCCGGGGCGGCCGGTGAGCTGCCCCGTCACCCGGTCCCAGACGATCCGGGGACGGAGCTCGGCGAACTCGTCACTCGGGTAGCGGCCGCTGAGCAGGTCGAGCGTCGCCTCGAACGCGGGCCGGGGCAGCTGGGTGTACGACGCGGCACGGCGTACCAGCTCGAACAGGTCGTCGGCTGCCCAGCCCTCCATGGCGACCGCGGCCACGACCTGCTGGGCGAGCACGTCGAGTGGGTTGGCCGGGATGTGCAGCGACTCGATCAGCCCGTCGCGCATCCGCTGGACGGCCACGGCCGTCTGCGCCAGATCGCCCCGGTGCTTGGGGAACAGCACACCCCTGCTCACCTCGCCGACCTGGTGGCCGGCCCGGCCTACGCGCTGCAGGGCGCTGGCGACGCTGGGGGGCGACTCGATCTGGATCACGAGGTCGACCGCACCCATGTCGATGCCGAGCTCGAGGCTGCTGGTGGCGACCACGCAGGGGAGGCGCCCGCGTTTGAGGTCGTCCTCGATCAGGGCGCGTTGCTCCTTCGACACCGAGCCGTGATGGGCCTTCGCGATCACGGGAGCCGCGCCGTACGACGCTCCCGACTGGGCCATGACCTGGGCCGGGGGCGCTCCGTCGGTGTCCACGTCGAACCCGGCCCGCTCGGCGGCGATCTCGTTGAGCCGGGCCGTGAGCCGCTCGGCCAGACGTCGGGAGTTGGCGAACACGATGGTCGAGCGGTGCTGACCGATCAGGTCGGCGACGTGCTGCTCGACGTGCGGCCACAGTGACGCGGCCTCACGCCCGCTGTCGTCGTCCGCATCCGCGTCGGCCAGCCCCGAGTCGTCGTACGGGCCGGGCTGCGTCATGTCCTCGACCGGCACCACGACCTTGAGGTCCCACTCCTTGGCAGAGGGCGGCGCCACGACCTCCACCGGCGCGTTTCCGCCGAGGAAGCGCGCGACCTCCTCGACCGGCCTGACGGTGGCCGAGAGGCCGATCCGTTGTGCGGGCCGCTGGAGCAGGGCGTCGAGCCGCTCGAGGGTCAGGCCGAGGTGGCTGCCGCGCTTGGTGCCGGCGACGGCGTGCACCTCGTCGAGGATCACCGTCTCGACCTGGCGCAGGCTCTCGCGCGCCTGACTGGTGAGCATCAGGAACAGCGACTCCGGGGTCGTGATCAGGATGTCGGGTGGCCTGCGAGCCAAGGTACGGCGTTCGGTCGCGGGGGTGTCGCCGGAGCGGATGCCGACGGTCACCTCGGGGAGCCGGGTGCCCGGACGTGTACCGAGCCGTTCGGCGGTCTGCCGGATGCCGGTGAGCGGCGCTCGGAGGTTGCGCTCGACGTCGACGGCCAGCGCCTTGAGCGGCGACACGTAGAGGACCCGGGTGCCCTTCTCCGGTGGGCGGGCCTCCGTCATCAGCCGGTCGATCGCCCAGAGGAAGGCCGACAGCGTCTTGCCGGACCCGGTCGGGGCCACCACCAGCGAGTGCCGGCCGGCCGCGATCGCGTCCCACGCGCCCACCTGTGCCGGGGTCGGTGTCGCGAACGCCGCCGTGAACCACGCGCGCGTCGGCTCGCTGAACCGCTCCAGCGAGGCGAGAGGCTCGACCATGCGCTCCATCCTCGCTCACGCCACCGACAGCCGGCTCCCGAGACCTATGGGCCGCCGGACCCAGCGTCAGGAGACGGCGGCCTTCACCAGCGAGACGACCTGCTTCTCCACGGCGGGGCTCCAGTCCATGAGCGCGTACGACGTCGGCCAGATGTCGCCGTCGTCGAGGTTGGCCGTGTCCTGGAATCCCAATGTCGAGTACCGGTACTTGAACTTGCCGGAGTCCTGGAAGAAGACGACGACCTTGCCGTCGCTGTTCGCGTAGGCGGGCATGCCGTACCAGGTCTTCGGGGTCAGGTCCGGAGCGGTGCCGGTCACGGTCACGTGCACGCGCTCGGCGAGCGCCCGGTCATCCGGCGCCATCTTGGCGATCGCGTCGAGGACGTCCTGCAGCCCGTCTGCCTTCTTCGCACCCTTCTTGCCCTCGGCGCGCAGCTCGGCGGCACGCTGCTTCATCGCGGCCCGCTCTTCCGCGCTGAAGCCGTCGGACTCGGTCTTGGAAGTCTTCGCTGGCATGGTCGCTCCGCCTCTCGGGATTCAGGGCCCGGCCTGGTGCCGGCCACGTGAAGGAAGGCTAGGACGGTTGACGAGCCCGCCACTTCTCGATTCCTGACCGGATCGGACGAGGGCAGGAAGGCCGTCCACAGATGTGGGACGAACCCTCGACGGCGGTCCGGCTGGTCCGGGAGCAGCGCGCGTCCCTCGCGGCGTGTGGCGTCGGGTGTTGGCGCAGGGATACCCGGCGAACCGGGTATTCCTGCGCTTCTCGGGTGTTGCATCACCTGAGAAGCGACAGGAGTGACCGAGGCGTGGTGCGCATGTGGCGTGAGTGAGGTACGTCGGGCTGGCGCCGCTACGCGTGAGTCCGCAACCCCTGGGTCGGGTGTGAACGGTGGGTCGGTAGGCTCGCGCCCGTGTTTCAGGCTCTGGGGCGGTTGGCCACTCGACACCCTTGGTGGGTCCTCGGTACGTGGATCGTGGCATCGGTCCTGATCGTCATGACGGCGCCCAGGCTGAGCGCCACGGCGGACCAGTCGGAGTTCCTGCCGTCGTCGTACGAGTCGATCCGCGCAGCCAACCTCCAGACACAGGAGTTCCCGCAGCAGGGGGGCGTCGGAGCCTTGGTGGTCTTCGACCGCACCGACGGCGGTCAGCTGACGTCCGCCGACACCGCGCAGGTGCAGAAGGTGGTCGGTCAGCTCCAGGGCAAGCTCGACCCCGTCTTCTCCGGCATCACTGCGCAGCCACCGTCGCAGAACAAGCTCGTGCAGATCGCGGTCGTGGGGATCGCGAAGGACAAGAACCCCTACGACCCGGACGCCATCGATGCCGCCGAGCAGCTCCGCGAGGACGCCCATGCGCTGGTCGACGGCACCGACCTCCGGGTCGGGATCACCGGCGCGTCCGCCCAGGCACTCGACTCCCAGGACGCGTCCGCAAGGGCCGAGGCGATCGTCGGCGCCGCGACGTTCCTGCTGATCCTGGTCCTGATGGGCCTGATCTTCCGGAGCGTGATCCTGGCGGTGCTGCCCCTGCTCGTGATCGGCCTGGTCTCGCAGGTGGCCGTGGGCCTGATCGGCGCGGCCAATCACCTGTTCGACCTCAAGACCGACAGCTCGATCCAGGTGATCCTGATCGTGGTCCTGTTCGGCATCGGCACCGACTACATCCTGTTCTTCCTGTTCCGCTATCGCGAACGGCTGCGCCTCGGTGAGGAGCACAAGCCTGCGGTCGCCCAGGCGATAGCGCGAGCGGGCGAGGCGATCCTCTCGGCAGGCGGCGCCGTGATAGTGGCCTTCATGGCGCTGATCCTCAGCTCGCTCGGCATCTTCAAGTCGATCGGTCCGGCCCTGGCGATCGCGGTCGCCGTCACGGTGCTCGCCGCCCTCACCCTGGTGCCGGCCGTGATCTCGCTGATCGGCACCCGGGTCTTCTGGCCGTCGAAGAAGTGGAAGATCGAGCCGAAGCACGCCCGCTTCAGCCGCCTCGGCGACTCCCTCGGCCGCCGTCCCGGGGTGTACGCCGCGGCCTCCGGGCTCGTCCTCGCCGTCCTCGCGATCTTCGCCTTCGGCTTCAACCCCACCTTCGACCTCGGCGACTCGGGAGCCCCCAAGACCGTCGAGTCCGCCGTCGCCCTACGCACCCTGGAGAAGGGCTTCCCGGCCGGCGCGACCGACCCGACGGTCGTGCTCCTGCACTCCACCGAGGGCAACCAGCTCACCCAGGACGAGCTCACCTCTTTCGGCTCGAGCCTGGCGAAGTCGCAGGGGGTCGGCACGGTCGGCCGGCCGGTCTCGAACACCGACGGGACCACCGCCTCCTTCAGCGTCGTGCTCGCCTCCGACCCGACGTCCGACCAGGCGCTCGCCGACGTCAAGGGTCCGGTCCGCACCACCGCTCACGAGTCAGCCCCGCCCGGCACTGAGGCACTGGTCGGTGGGACGACGTCCGTCTTCGTGGACTTCCAGAAGGCCATGAACCGCGACTACGCCGTGGTCTTCCCGGTCGCCGCGCTCGTGATCGCCATCATCCTGGCGCTGCTCCTGCGCAGCGTGGTCGCACCGTGGTACCTGATGGCGTCTGTCGGCCTGGGCTTCGGCGCGACCCTCGGCGCCGCGGTGCTGCTGTTCCAGGGCGTCCAGGGCCGCGACGGCCTGATCTTCCTGCTGCCGATCTACATCTATCTGTTCGTGGTCGCGCTCGGCACGGACTACAACATCTTGATGATCGCCCGCCTCCGTGAGGAGGCCCGGGAGGGCCAGGATCCGCACCATGCGGCCGCTGAGGCGCTCAAGCACGCCGGCCCGACTGTCGCGGCCGCAGGCCTGATCCTGGCCGGCACCTTCGCCTCCCTGATGCTGGGCGGGAACTCGTTGCTCACGGCGCTCGGCTTCTCGATCTCGTTCGGGATCTTCGTGGCGGCGTTCGTGATGGCGATGTTCTTCACGCCCGCGCTGACCGCGTTGATCGGCCACGCGGCCTGGTGGCCCGGCCACAGCGACGAGAAGCGGGAGTCGGAGACGGAGACGCAGACCGTTTAAGAATCAATTTGCAATCTCCGAGGTATGGCGCGTCCGCGATCCGACGAATTACCTTGCGCTGAGGCGCGGGACAACATCTCGCCCTGACGCCGGAGGCCACCAGTCCTCCCCCGTCACCGACGACCCGAGAGGTGACACTGCATGTCTCAGATCCGCCGGGCGCGACTTCATCACCGAATCCCCGTCTTCGCACTCGTGGCGGCGGGTTCGCTGGTGGCCGCGCTCGTCTCCGTGTCCATCGGAGCTCCTGCTCAGTCCGAGACCCAGCCCGGCAACCAGGAGACCCATCCGTTCGCGCCCCAGGACCAGGGGCCCGACATCCCCGCTCCCAAGTCGCATGCGCCGTCGCGTGTGCCGGCCAAGAACGTCCCCCAGGTCAACGGCCTGCCGGTGACCGCCGCCAGCGGAGTGAACGCTCAGACTGACGGCCTCAGCATGCGCGACCAGCGCACGTCCAACAACGGCAACGCGTTCAGCCTCGAGCCACCCGACCAGGGGCTCTGCGTGGGGAACGGCACCGTGATCGAGGGGATCAACGACATCTTCGCCACGTACAACGCCGCGACGGGTGCTCGCACGTCCGGTGTGGAGTCCTACGCGCCGTTCTTCAACAACGGAGCACTCGAGGTGGTCCGGAACCCCGACGGCACGATCTCGTCGTTCGGCCCGTTCATGTCGGATCCCAAGTGCTACTACGACCCCGAGCTCGGGCGCTTCTACATGACCATCCTGCAGCTCGGAACCGACCCCGCGACCGGTGCCTTCAACGGTGACAGCTTCGAGGACATCGCGGTGAGCAAGACCAGCACACCGACGACCGACCCCAACGACTGGTTCCTCTACAAGCTGAACGTCCGCAACGACGGCACACAGGGCACGCCCTCGCATACCGGCTGCCCGTGCCTGGGAGACCAGCCGCTGATCGGGGCAGACCGCTACGGCTTCTATCTCACGACCAACGAGTTCCCGATCTCGGGTCCCGGTTTCAACGGCGCACAGATCTACGCCTTCGACAAGCAGGCGCTGGCGAACGGAACGATGAAGGTCCAGCGCATCGAGGACGACGGAACGCCGCTGGCCGAGGGCACGGCGTACAGCGTTCAGCCGGCCACCTCGCCGTCGGCCGACCAGTGGTCGAACGCCGCGAACGGCACGGAGTTCGCCCTGTCGGCGCTCGAGTTCACGGGCGGCTTCGACAACCGGATCGCCACCTGGGCGCTGACCAACACCCAGTCGCTGACGACGGCGACCCCGGACGTCCAGGTCTCGAAGACGGTGATGGGCTCGGAGGTGTACGGCTTCCCACCTGCTGCGGAGCAGAAGGCCGGACCGGTCCCACAGGCGAAGGCGCTGCACGCCAAGGAGAACCTGCTCGCGTCCAACGACGACCGGATGAACCAGGTCGTCTACGCGGCAGGGAAGCTCTGGAGCGGCCTGAACTCCGCGGTCAAGACGCCGAACTACCACACCACCGCGGGCATCGCGTACTTCGTTGTCTCGCCGACGGCGAGCGGGTCCAAGGTCTCGGCGACCATGTCCCACCAGGGGTACGTCGCCGCGACCGGGCAGAGCACGATCTTCCCGTCGATCGGGGTCACCCCGAGCGGGGCGGGCGTGATGACGTTCTCCCTGACCGGGAAGCGCTTCTTCCCGACGTCCGCGATCGTGCACCTGGCGCCGTCCGGTGCGGTGAACTCGGGCATCCAGATCCTGGCGAACGGTGCCGCGCCCGCGGACGGGTTCAGTGGGTACCCGGCGCAGGGCGGCGCCGGCGAGGAGCGTTGGGGTGACTACTCCGCTGCTGTCGCCGACTCGTCCGGCAAGGTCTGGGTGGCCTCGGAGTACATCCCTGGCACCTACGGTTTCCCGCAGTTCATCGGGAACTGGGGGACCTACGTCGCCAGCGTGACTCCGTAGGCCCTGCTGTCGCACCCGTCCCCGTCGGCGGCACGCCGGCGGGGACCGGTGCGTCACGGGCTCGGACGACCCGATCGCCGACTGACCATGACCGAGGAAGGGCCCTCCCAAACAGCCGGCCGAGGGAGCACGATCACCCGCAGCGCCCTTCCCGGGCGCTGCCTGTTGGCTCATGAATAGGGGATACACGATGCATCTTCTGACCAAGTTGGGCGCCGCCTCAGCCACCGTGGCTGTCGTGGCGGCGGCGGCCGTGGGCATGCCCTCGGCCTCGGCCGCGCAACACAGCTCGCTGCCGGTGAAGAACCTCTCGGCCCAGTCCGCGAAGTTCACCGAGATGGGCGGCGCGACCCCGCTGGCGACCGACAAGACCGTCGCGCACTGGAGCGGCACGTTCACCGACCCCACCAACGGCGTCACCTACGGCTACAACATGGTGGGCGTCGACCCGGCCACGAACGGCTCCACCACGACACCCACCGACGTCATCCCGCTCAACTTGGTGTTCTCGGCCAACAACGGCTACGCGATGGACGGCACCGACGTCGTCGATCGTACGGTCAGCTCGCCGATCTTCCAGACCGGCGACTACAGCACCACCGCGAAGTCCGGCGACTACCAGTCCGACACCGGTGGCGGCGTGCTCTCGGCCGGCAACGACGGCGTGCAGTACGAGGACGCGATCATGCGGTCGCAGTTCAACAAGGTCGGAAGCAGCTACCACGTGAGGCTGGGCCAGCCGACCGTCCATGCGCCGGTCACCCTCAGTGTGCCGTCCAGCAAGGGCAGCGCGTTCGTGACCAGTCACGGCATCGTCTACGGGCTGACCGACGCGACCTGGTTCTCCGGCCGGGTCTCACAGCTGCTGGGCCAGCTGCACATCGACCCGACGCACCTGCCGATCTTCCTCACCAACAACGTCATGCTCTACATCGGCTCTCTCGACAACTGCTGCATCATCGGCTACCACGGCGCCTCCGTGGTGAACGGCAGCGGCGGGGGCCCGACGAACGGCAACGGCAGGCAGGGGGTGCAGACCTTCGCGTACGCCGCGTACACCGCCCCTGGAACCTTCGGCAACGGCCAGGGCGGGCCGGACCCGTTCCTGCGCGACATCCACGCGCTGAGCCACGAGATCGCGGAGTGGGGCGACGACCCGTTCGTCAACAACACGGTGGACCCATGGCTGACGCCCACCGCGCCGCAGTACGGCTGCACCAGCCTGCTCGAGACCGGCGACCCGGTCGTGGGGATCGGTTTCACGATGCCGGGCAACACCTACGACTCGGCCAATCCGTTCGCGGACGGCTACTTCCACCCCGAGGACGAGGTGTTCCTGCCCTGGTTCGCCCGACAGGACCCGAACACCACCTCGCAGCTCACCCAGTCGGGCAACGGTGGCAGGTACACCTTCATGGGTGACCTGAACCCCTACCCGGGCTTCCGCATGCCGGCCACGGGCTGCTGACCCTCCCGCGCCACGCGCCGGGTCCGCCTCGCGCGGGCCCGGCGCAGCCGCGCCGACACGGTAGAGGTACTTCAGCGCAGGTCCGGGACGACGGCGTCCAGCTCCACTTCCACCAGCCAGCGCGGGTCCAGCAGTCCGGCGACGACAACCATCGTGCTGGCCGGGCGGACGCCGCCGAACACCTCCCCGTGGACCGTCCCGACGGCGTCCGCGAGGTCGGCGCGCACGACGTACTGCCGGGTGCGGACGACGTGCTCGACTCGCCCGCCGAGCTCGTTCAGTGCGCCGAGCGCGATCTCCCAGCATCGTCGCGCCTGCAGGGCCGGGTCAGGGGCGACACGGCCGTCCGGCCACACCGGTGCCGTGCCACTGACTGCGACCGTCGAGCCCACCCGCACCGCGCGGCTGAAGCCGATCGTCGTCTCGTAGGGCGACCCCGAGCGCGCATGCTGATGCTCCATGGGGTCACGCTAGAACCAGAGCGACCCTCTCCGATTGGGACCCGCAGGGCAGTCGGCGCGGCGTGGTGTCATCGCCGAGGTGACAGGGTGGACTGGAGGGGGAGGGAAGGAGCCCAGGTTGCAGGTGGCAGGTCAGGTCGCCCTGGTGACCGGGGCCTCGTCCGGGATCGGCCGCGCCACGGCCGTCGAGCTGGCCCGGCGGGGCGCGAGGGTGCTCGTGCACGGGCGAGACGCCGAGCGCACCGCGGAGGTCGGGCACGCGGTGGGCGGCACGGCCCTCCTCGGAGACCTGGCGGCGCCCGGAGCCGCTGACGACCTGGCCGGCCGTGCCCTCGGCGTACACGGTCGGATCGACCTGCTGGTGGCGAACGCAGGCGCAGGGCTGTCCGCGCCGTTCACCCGGATGGACCCGGGCGAGATCGACCGGCTTCTCGCCGTAGATCTGGTCGCACCGATCCGCCTCGTGCGGGCGCTGCTCCCGGGCATGGTCGAGCGCGGTGTCGGCCGCGTGGTGCTCGTCGCCTCGGTTGCCGGACGCACCGGTGTCGCCGGTGAGGCCGTCTACGCAGCCGCGAAGGCCGGGTTGGACGCCTTCGCCGAGAGCCTGCGGCTCGAGCTGACGGGCACCGGGGTCGGTGCGACCGTGGTGCTCCCCGGCCTGGTCGACACCCCCTTCTTCGAGGGCCGTGGCGGCACCCCGGTACGCCGTCTGCCTCGGCCGGTGAGCGCGGAGGCGGTGGCCCGTGCGATCGCCGTGGCGATCGACGACGACCGACCAGAGGTCTGGGTCCCCGGCTGGCTGCGAGTGGCACCGATGGTGCGCGGATCTGCGCCCGGCGTGTTCCGCCGGCTCTCGGCACGTTTCGGCGAGCCGGTGCGGATCACCAGCGAACACGGGGCGACGCCATGAGCGCCAACGTGCTGGCAACGGTGCTCGGGTTGGTGGTGGCGTTCCTGTTCGCCCTCTCGGCCTTCTACCAGCAGCGTGCCGCCAGGAACACCCACCGGCAGCACAAGTCGGTGGCGGCTGCCGCTGTCGCGCTGATGTCCGCGCTGGTGCGCGACAGGACCTGGCTGCAGGGGTGGCTGTTCAACCTCACCGGGTTCGGCGTCCAGGCGCTGGCCCTCCACATCGGCTCGGTGATCGCCGTACAGCCGATGCTCGCCGCGCAGCTGTTGTTCGCCCTGCCGATGTCCTCCCTCGAGCAGAGAGTCTGGCCACGGATGCGCGACTGGCTCGGGGCCGCGTCGCTGTGCGCCGGGCTGGTGGTGCTGATCCTCGTCGTGCACGTGCGCCCGACCGAGGGTGAGCCCGATCGCGGCCGCATCCTGCTCGCCTCCGTCGCCGTGGTCGCCGCGATCCTGGTCTCGATCCCGATCGCGTCCCGGATCGGTCCCGGTGCGCTGGTGCTGGCCGCGGGCACGTGCGCCGGCCTGTGCTTCGCGATGACCGCCGTGTTCATCAAGCTCACCGGTGACGACCTCGTCAACCACGGCGTCGCCTCCACCGCTCGCGACTGGGTGGGATACGCGCTGGCCTGCTCGACGGCCGCCGGACTGGTGCTCGGCCAGGGCGCCTTCGCCAACGGTCCTCTGCCCTGGGCGGTGGCGACCAAGGAGACCGCCAACCCGATCGCGAGCTATGCGATCGGCGTCCTCGCGTTCCCGGTGGTGTTCCCCACGGGAAACGCGACCCTGCTGGGCATCAGCGTGGCGGGCGCGCTGGTGGTCATCGGGGCCGTGGCGTTGGCGCACTCCCCGTCGGTGGAGATCTGGCTTCGCCGAAGGGAGGACCAGGCGGCCCATGCCGTGTCATAGTAGGGCCGCAATGTTCTCGCAGCCTTCCCCCGTCGATCCGCTCGTGGAGCACGTGATCGAGCTCGGCGACCTGCGTCCGACCCTCGCGCGCGGCGTCAGGCTGCTGCTCGAGACGGTGGTCGTCCCGACGCTGTTGCTCTACTGCTTCATGCTCACGGTCGGAGCGTTCGACGGCCTGCTGGCGGTGCTCGGCTGGTGCGTGCTGACGGTGGCGGTCCGGGTGTCCACCGTGCGCCGGGTGCCGGGCACGATCCTCCTGGTGCTCACGATGCTGGCCGCGCGTGCGGCGATCGCCCTGGCCCTGTCCAGCGTCTACGTCTTCCTCCTGCAGCCGATCGCCGGCTCGATGTTGATGGCCGTGCTCTTCATCGGCAGTGCCCTGATCGGCAGACCGATCACGATGCGGCTGGCCCAGGACTTCGTGCACCTGCCCGAGCGGCTCGTCGGCGACGCGCGGGTCCGCCGGATGTTCGTGCAGGTCTCGCTGCTGTGGGGGCTGTCGCGGCTGCTCGACGCCGGCATGAGCCTCGGCGTGCTCCACTTCGGCCTCGCCGCCGGCGTCTTCTCCCGGGGAGTCTTCAGCGGGATGCTCACGGCGATGTCGATCGGTGCCTGTGCCTACTTCGGGTGGTCGCGCCTCCACCGCATCGAGGGTGTGCGTGTCCGCTTCAATCCCAGGGGTTTACCAACCCCGGGTTGATAACGTCCGAAGTGTGGGCGTGGTCGTCGGCGAGCGGGTGCGCCGGCGTACGACGTCCGGCGCCCGGCCCGCCCTGGCCGGACAGATCGCGCTGGGGCTCTGTCTCTTCGGCGTCTACCTGATCGTCGACGCAGTCGCTGGTGCGGGACGCCGCGGGGCGGCGCTCGCACACGGGCGCGCGATCCTCGACCTGGAGCGGCATCTCCACCTCGACATCGAGCGGACGCTCAACTCCTGGCTGGCACCCCACCCGCTCCTGTCGACGCTGGCCAACTACGAGTACGCCTACACCTACGTCGTCAGCGCCCTCGCCCTCCTGACGTGGGTCTGGGTGCGGCGGCCGGAGGAGTGGCGGTTCGCCCGCGACTCGTTCGTGTTCCTCAACCTCCTTGCCTTCACGACGTTCCTGCTCTTCCCGACCGCCCCGCCCCGGATGCTGTCGGGGGCCGGGTTCGTCGACACGGTCAGCCGCGGCCACACCGTCGGGTCGTGGGGCTGGGGAATGATCGACACCGCCAACCAGCTCGCGGCGATGCCGTCGCTGCACATCGGCTGGGCACTCTGGGTCAGCTTCGTCCTGGCCCGCTTCACGGTCGGCATGCGGGTGCAGGCGGTCAGCGCGCTCCACGTTCTGCTGACGTTGTTCGTCGTGATGGCAACGGCGAACCACTACCTCCTCGACGCCCTCGCCGTGGTCCCCGCGATCATGGTCGGCATGTCGTATGCCCGCTGGCGGTACGACGCCCCAGCCGGCGAGGTGGTGGCCTCCCCCGACGCCTTCTTCCTGCACGTCGAGGCGACGGGTGCCGCTCAGCACGTCGGCGGCGTAGCGGTGCTCGACTCCGGTGGCGAGCCGCCCGGTCTGGACGACGTACGCCGTCTGGTGGCCGAGCGGCTGGCGCCGCTGCCCCGGTTCGGCCAGCGGGTCCAGGCCACGTCGCGCTGGCGGCGTCCGCGGTGGGTCGACGTATCGGTCGACGTCGGCCGGCACGTCGTCGAGCATCACGCCGACGGTCCGGACGGGCTCAGGCAGACGGTCGCCCAGCTCGCGCAGGAGCCCCTGCCGCGCGACCGGCCCTTGTGGCGGGTCGCGCTCGTCCACGCGGAGGTCGACGGTGTCCAGGCGGCGTCGGTCGTCCTGCTCGTGCACCATGTGATCGCCGACGGGATCAGTTCGATCCTGAGCGCGACCCGGCTCTTCGACCCAGTGGTCACGTTCCCGGCGCCGTCGAGATCCGGACCCGGTCCGCTCCAGAGGGCCGTCGCGGTGACGGCCGGTCTCGCGCAGCTCGCCACCGACGGCGGTGCGCGCAGTCTCGGGCCGGGATCGGAGAGCCGCGACTTCGCGGTTGTCTCGGTCCCCTTCGATCGGGTGCGCCGCGCCGCCAGGGCACGCGGGGTCCGGCTCACCGAGCTGGTGATCGCGCTCACCGTCGACGCCGTCCGGACCGTCGCCCCCGCGCTGGTCGAACGCGCCGGAGGCTCCCTCAAGGTGTCGGTGCCGCTGATGGTGCGCGCCCCTGTCGCAGATGCGACGGGCAACGCCACCGCCGCGATCATCGTCGACGTACCCACCACCGGGACCCTCGAGGATCTGGTGGGGGAGGTCGCCCGTCGCAGCGGGCGGCTGCGACGGCCCACCCGCGCCCTGGCGTCGCGGTTCGTGATGGCGACCGGGTTGCGATTGCTGCCCGAGCCTGCGGCGGCGTGGTTCGCCAGGACCGTGTACGGCGCGCGGTTCCTGCACGTGGTCGTGTCCAACCTCCCGGGGCCGACCGAGCAGCTGACCATGATGGGACGCCGCACGGCCGGGGTCTACCCGATCCTGCCGCTCGCACCCGCGACGCCGATGTCGATGGGGGCGATGAGCTGGAGCGGGCAGCTCGGGATCGGCCTGGTCACCGACCCGAGCATGCTCGACGCCCCGGCGGTCGCGGGCGCGCTCAGGGACCGCTTCGAGGCCCTGGCCGACGGTGAGCCCGGGTCATTCACCCCACGAGAGGGCCAGGAACAGCCGAGCGCGTGACCGGGGGTCGTCCAGCGCGTCGCCGAAGTGCTCGCGGAGCTGCGCCAGCCGGTAGCGCACCGTCTGCGGGTGCACTCCGAGCTCCTGGGCCATCGTCATCCGGTCCCCCTGGTGTCGGAGCCAGCAGGTGAGGGTCTCCACGAGACGCGTCCGCGACGACTCGGAGAGGTCGTCGAGCGGCGCGAGGACCTGGTGGCGCAGGGCCGCGAGCAGCATCCGGTCGCGCCACACGACGATCGTGTCCAGGTGCTCGTCCGCGAAGACCGGGTCGTCGTCGCCGATCACACCCTCACCACGCAACCGGGCAGCGATCTCGGCGATCTCCACGCTGCGGGGAAGCCGGTCGAGGGTGACCAGCGCTCCGACGACGGCCCGCGCCCCGCGCAGCATCCGGCGGAGGTGGAGTCGGCCTGCGCCGTCGGCCGGCTCGGGGATGATCGCGCCGTACCGGGTTGGCGAGGAGATGCGCAGCGCGTCCGGCCCGAGGCCGTCGATGACCTGCCGTCCGGGGCCGTCCTCCGGGTCCACGAGGGCGACCGCGGCCGTCTGCGGCACC
>JAFMQY010000342.1 GCA_017354415.1 Nocardioides sp. | reverse complement strand
AGCGCGACGCCGCCCGCGAGCCCCACCGACTCGCCCACCCCGTCGGAGTCCGCGACGCCGCCGGCGAAGACGAGCACGGCTCCTCGCCCGAACATCGTCAGCCGCGCCGCCTGGGGCGCGGACGAGTCGCTGGTCAAAACGCCGAACGCCTACGGGGAGGTGGCGAAGGTCGTCTTCGTGCACCACACCGACACCGGCAACAGCTACTCCTGCGCCGACTCGGCCGCGGTGGTCCGCTCGATCTTCCTGTACCACGTGCAGACGAACGGCTGGAACGACATCGGCTACAACTTCCTCGTCGACAAGTGCGGCACCTTGTTCGAGGGCCGCTCGGGCGGGGTCGACCGGCCAGTGATCGGCGCACACGCGTACGGCTTCAACACCGACTCGGCCGGCGTGGCCGTCCTGGGGACGTTCACCGATGTCGCCCCGCCGCAGGCCGCGCTCGACACCGTCGCGAAGGTCGCCGCGTGGAAGCTCGGCCTCGACGGCCGCGACCCGTCCGGCAGCACGACGCTCACCGAGGGCGTCAAGGACGGCAACTTCCCGTACGGGTCCGCGGTCACCTTCAAGGCGATCTCCGGGCACCGCGACGCCAACAGCACCGCATGCCCGGGAGCGCTGCTTTACGGCAAGCTCAGCGCCATCCGTACCGCCGCGACCCAGTGGACGGAGGCCGCCGACCTGTCCACCACGTCGCTCACCGGCGCGACGAAGGTGAACACCACCTACTACACGAAGGGAACGGTCACCCTCGGCTGGCATGCCGCCGCCGTCACTGGCTACCGGCTGCTCGACAACGGCACGACGATCGCCAGCCCGACCGCCTCCGCCCTCTCGGTGACCACGACGCTAAGCGCCGGAACCCACCAGTTGCAGGTGGTCGCCGAGAACATCAACGGCACGACCTCGAAGTCCCCGGTCTTCCCGGTCGTCGCCGACACGACCAAGCCCGTCTTCGGCAGCCCGGCCGCCCTGTCTCTGCGGACCGGCACGGTGAGCTCGACCAAGATCCCGGTCAGCCTGAAGTGGAAGGTCACCGACAACCGGCTGCTGCGGTCGGTCAAGGCCACCTCCCCGTCGGCCACGACGTTCGCCACGACCACGACGAGCTGGTCCGCGTACGCCAAGCCGTCCACCTCCACGGCCTGGTCGCTGACCGCCGCGGACGCCGCCGGCAACACCGCCACCAGCTCGGTGACGCGTACGGCCGCGATCCGGTCCGACTCGTCCTCCAGCCGTACCGGGACGTGGAAGACCACCACCAACAGCAACTACCTCGGTGGAACGGGGCTGTACTCCAGCGCCAATGGAGCGACCGCCTCCTGGACCGTCACCACCCGGTCGGTCGCCATCATCGACAAGCGGACGACGAGTTCCGGGAAGTTCTACGTCTACGTCGACGGCACGTACGTGGCCACCGTGGACACCCGGGCGTCCTCCAGCCTCTACCGGCAGGTGCAGTGGACCAAGACCTGGAGCACCAGCGCCCGCCACACGATCAAGATCAAGGTCGCCGGCACCTCGGGGCGGCCCACGATCGCCATCGACGGTCTCGCCTACG
>JAFMQY010000122.1 GCA_017354415.1 Nocardioides sp. | reverse complement strand
CGGTGCGGCGACCGGGCCCGTCGCCGCGGCCCGATGAGGGGGCGACGGCGACCCGGAACCCGAGCCGAGCCGCCTCGGCGAGCCGCAACGGCAGGTCGCGGACCTTGCGGACCTCACCCGCCAGGCTGATCTCACCGAGGGCTACGACGCCCTGCGGCGGAGCAGCGCCGGTGACCGCGGACGCCAGGGCGACGGCCACCGCCAGGTCGCTGGCCGGCTCGGCGAGGCGGGCGCCCCCCACCGTGGACACGAACACGTCCTGCGCGTGCAGCGCGATCCGGCAGTGTTGCTGGAGCACGGCGAGGATCATCGCGACCCGTGAGCCGTCGAGGCCGGACGTGGTGCGGCGCGGCCGCTCCAGCGGGCTGCGGGTCACCAGCGCCTGGATCTCGGCCAGCATCGGCCGACGACCCTCCATGGTGACCGCGACGCAGGTGCCGGGGACGCGGGCCTGGTGGTTCTCCACGAAGAGGCCGGTGGGGTCGGCGACCGCCGTGATGCCGTCAGCGCAGAGGTCGAAGCAGCCGACCTCGTCGACGGGGCCGAAGCGGTTCTTCAAGGCCCGGACCATGCGGAACCGTGAGCTCCGCTCGCCCTCGAAGTGGAGCACCACGTCGACGACGTGCTCGAGCACCCGCGGGCCGGCGATCGAGCCGTCCTTGGTGACGTGGCCGACGATGATCGTGGTGATGTTGCGGGTCTTGGCGACCCGGATCAACGCGGCGGCGACCTCCTTGACCTGGGTGACCCCACGGGGAACACCGTCGAGGCTGGAGGCGCCGATGGTCTGGATCGAGTCGACGACCAGCACCTCGGGACGGACCTGCTCGATGTGGGTGAGAATCGCGCCGAGGTCGGTCTCGGCGGCGAGGTAGAGCTCGTCGCGGACGCCGCCGGTGCGGTCGGCCCGCAGCCGCACCTGGGACGCGGACTCCTCGCCGGTGACGTAGAGGGTGCGGCGGTGGTAGCGCGCGGTCTGGGCTGCGACCTCGAGCAGCAGCGTGCTCTTGCCGACGCCGGGCTCGCCGGCCAGCAGGATCGCGGCCCCGGGCACCAGGCCGCCGCCCAGCACCCGGTCGAGCTCGGGGACCCCGCTGGTGCGGAACGTCGAGGCCTCGACGGAGACCTGGGCGATCGGCACCGCGGCACTCGACACCGGGCCGGCCTCGGCGCGTAGCACGCGCGGAGCCGCGGCCTCGGCGACCGACCCCCAGGCCTGGCACTCACCGCAGCGGCCGACCCACTTGGCAGAGGTCCAGCCGCACTCGCTGCACCGGTAGCCGGGACGAGGGCTCTTCGACATGGCCGGAACGGTAGACGCGGGTGCCGACAGGAACACCGGGCCACGCCGCAACCACCCGACGTACCGCCTTTCGGGTGTGGCCGTCTGGAGCGGGAGAGTGGACGGTATCCTCACGTTGGAACGATCCAGAAGCCGCCCGAGGGGGAGTCATGTCGTGGTCCGGGCGACTGTCGCTTGCCCCGCCGACGCTGGCCGATGTGGCCGAGCGCGCGGGCGTGTCACGGCAGACGGTGTCCAACGCCGTCAACAATCCCGAGCTGCTGCGACCCGACACCCTGGCCCGGGTGCAGGACGCGATCAACGAGCTCGGGTACCTGCCCAACCGCGCTGCCCGCAACCTCCGCACCCGGGCGAGCCACATGATCGGGCTGAAGTTCAACCCCGCCCAGGAGGGCACCGCGAACGCCGCGATGGACCGCTTCGTGCACACGCTGGTGGAGACCTCGGGCGAGAGCGGGTACCACATCCTGCTGTTCTCGGACACCACCGACGACCCGCTCGGCGGGTACGACGACCTGCTGCGCTCGACCGCGGTCGACGCGTTCATCGTCACCGACACCTACCTGGGCAACCCGCAGGCGGCCTGGCTGACCGCGCAGCGGGCGCCGTTCGTCGCCTTCGGCCGGCCCTGGGACAACCCCCGAGCGAGCCACGCCTGGGTCGACGTCGACGGCGCCGCCGGCACCGAGCTGGCGACCCGGCACCTGTTGGACAAGGGACACACCCGGATCGCGTGGATCGGCTGGCGCAAGGACTCCTTCATCGGCGAGGACCGGCGATCCGGCTGGGCGCGTGCGATGCACGAGCGGGACCTGCCCACGACCGGTCTCGCCTCGCGCGTCGAGGACACCGTCGCGTCGGGCCGCGACGCCGCGTCGGCACTGCTCGACGAGGCGCACCCGTCGGCGTTCGTGTGCGCCTCCGACACCCTGGCGATGGGCGTGCTGCACGCACTGGGCGACCGAGGCATCTACTGGGGCAAGGACGTCGCGGTCGTCGGCTTCGACGACTCCCAGGTCGCCCAGGTGGTCCCGGGCGGTCTGACCTCGGTAAGGCAGCCGCTGGAGCAGGTCGCCGTCGAGCTGGTGAAGGCGCTCGAGGGTCTGCTCTCCACGCCGCCCGTCATGGGGCCCGGCGTCCTGCTCTCCCCGACCCTCGCCGTCCGGATGAGCTCGGGCTGAGGGTGCCTGGCGCGCGACGCCGGTGCGACCAGCCGAAGTGACAACGCGAGCCGGACGCTGGATCAGAACCGCCTCCACCAGAGGTTGACGGCGTAGTCGACAGTCGTCCCGGGGTGCTCGGCGAGTACGGCGTCGGCGACCTCAGGGGTGAACTCGATCCGCACCACCGCCTCGAGGTCGGCCCGGTCGTCGAAGCGCCAGTCGATGTCCAGGGGGACCCGCGTCCACCCCTGCCCGGCCCAGAAGCGCTCGACGGCAGCCGGGTCGACACCGGGGTAGCCGCGTCGGAACCAACGCCCGAACGTCGACCGGGTGGCGTCGTTGTCGATCACGAAGGCGGTGCCGCCGCGTCGTACGACGCGGGCCAGCTCGCGGATGCCGGGCTCGCAGCCCGGGCCGAAGAAGTAGGCCCACCGGGCGTGTGCCACGTCGACCGAACGATCCGGGAGCGGCACCGCCTGGGCGGTCCCGGACCGGACCTCCACCTTCGCCACCGACCGGGTACGTCGGGCCGCGAGACGCAGCAGCCCCGGATGCGGGTCGACGCCGTACACCCGCGCTGCCGTGGACGCGAAGCGCGGCAGGTGGTAGCCCGTGCCGCACCCCAGGTCGAGCACGTCCCGGCCGGCCCAGTCGGCGACCGACCTCATCGCGGTCTCGATCACGCCGTCCCGGTCGACGGCGCGGTTCTCCAGTTCGTACGTCGCCGGGTGCTCCCAGATGTTGGGGCTGCGCACCGCGCCGCGCGGGACGCTCACAATGTCCGACCTCGGGGAGCCACGACGACTGCGGACCGGGCGGGCATGGGTAGGCACGAGCGGGACGCCGTCTTCTGGTCGGCGGTCATGGTCTGACGGATGCTCTCCTCCTCGCCCCTGGCTGTACCCGACCCTGTCCGGCTGCCTCGAGGCGAACGCGCGGAACATCGACGCGGCCGCGTCGGTGCTGGAGGTCGTGGCCCGCGACCTCTACCGGACGGACGAGCAGGTCATCGGCGACCTCGAGGCCGACCGACGCCGGATGTCCGGATACCGGTGACCCGGGCACGGTCAGACCCGGACGAGTCCGTTCGGGGTCTGGAACTGTGCCGCGATGATGCCGGGGGTGCCGTGCGGGGCCACCCACTCGACCTTGACGTCCTCCAGGGGCGCCTCGACGGTCTCGCCGAGCCACTCGCTGACCCGCAGCGGGTCACCCGCGATCTCGAGGCAGGCCAAGGCGCAGTCGGCGCCGCCGCCGTCGGACGGGTGCAGGGCGTCGGGGCTCAACCACTGGATGAAGAACGGCAGCTGTGGGTCGGAGATCAAGCCGTTGACACCGATCTGCTTCCACAGCAGCTCCGTGCCGTCGGGGCGGTGCCGGTTGCCGGTGACCGACTCGCGGCCCAGCCGATGCTCGACGGTGACGATGTCCTTGACCGCCACCACCCAGCCGAGCCAGCCGCCACCCAGTGCGGACCGGGCGCGGACGGCCTGGCCGAACGGCGCCTTGTCGGAAGCGGGGTGGTCGAGCACCTCGACCACCTCGAGATAGGTGTGGTCCGCCAGCGGCAGCACCATGTTGCGGGTGCCGAAGCGCGGATGGATCCCGCCCTCGACGAAGTCACGGCCGAGCAACCCCCCGATGCGCTGGGCGGTGCCGGCGAGGCCGTCCGGGCCGGCGGCGTAAGACAAGTGGTCCAGGCGCATGTCGAGCATTCTGCGCTACCCGATTCCCCGTCCCGGACCGGGGGTCGGGTTCTCTCGACGTCGAGATGTGGCGGCGAGGGCCGTGACGAGGGTCAGGCTGGGTCCGCCGGATGGATCGCCAGTCGGTCGCGAGAGGCCAGGTGCCGCTCACAGTGCGTGACCAGCTCGTCGTACGCCGGACGACCCATGAGCTCGACGAGCTCGGCCTCGTTTGTCACGTAGAGAGGCTCACGCGCGACGTGCGCCTCGGTGTTGCCCGAGCAGTACCAGTCGAGGTCGTGCCCGCCCGGACCCCAGCCGCGGCGGTCGTACTCGCCGATCGAGACCTCGACGTACGACGTGCCGTCCTGCCGCTCGACGTTGCGGAACGTCCGCCGGATCGGCAGCTGCCAGCAGACATCGGGCTTCGTCTCCAACGGGTTCTGCCCCCGTTGGAGCGCCAGCGAGTGGAGAGCGCAACCGGCGCCGGTCGGGAAGTCCTTGCGGTTGTGGAAGATGCAGGCCGACTGGCCGTCGAGCTCGACGACCTTGGTCTTCCGCTCGCCGTCCCCGTCCTTCTCGATCCAGTCCGACTTCTTGACCTTCCCCTTCCGGGGGCGGAACTGCCAGAGATCCGGCCCGAGCTCCGCGACGTACGACGCCACCCGCTCCTCGTCGGCCTGGTCCGCGAAGTGCGCACCGAGGGAACAGCAGCCGACGTCCGGCGCATCGGCGTAGATGCCCCGGCAGCCCTGGCCGAAGATGCACGTGAAGCGCGAGGTGAGCCAGGTCAGGTCGCAGCGGTACACCTGACCCGCGTCAGCCGGGTCGACGAACTCGACGAAGGCGCGGGGGAAGACCAGATCGACCTCGGGCACCGGACCAGCCTAGGCGCGGCGTGGTGGAGTGGACCCATGGCCTCGAACCTCGGATGCGTCGGGCTCGGTGTCGAAGACGTGGATCGGCTCGGCGACCTGCTCGCCGAGCTGATCCCCACGAGTACTGCGAGCCGCCAGCCGGACGGCTCCGCCCTCTACATGTGGCACGACGAGTCGGGTGCGCGGCTCACGATCCGCACCGATCGCGGCGGCGCCATCGCCGACGTCACGCCGTCGTACGACGGGGAGCCCGGCGCCGATCTCGCCGGCCTGACCGCTCTCCACCACGCCGTTGTCGCCGCAGACGTGATGGCGGAGGGCGAGGTGGCGACACGGATGGCGGTGGAGGTGCTCGGACCCGAGCCGGTGCCCGCTGCCGGGCGCGCGGTCGTCACCGCGTTCGGCCTCGAGGTGACGCTGCACGCATCAGCGGATGAGTTCGCCTCCTCGCCGGCCTCGCTGCTGCGGCCCGGGTCCGCGGACGAGCCGCGCCCGGCGCACCTGCCCGAGGACGTGGTCTGGCCGCAACGGATCGCGGCCGAGTCGTTCTTCTCCGACGGACTGTTCGGCGATCCGGCGGCCGCCGAACCCCTGGCGCTGCTCAGCGGGACCGTCCTGGGCGGCCGCACCGCGACGGTCGACGCGACCGGCCAGACGTTCCACGCCGTGCGGGTGCGCACCATCGGGATGGAGGTCGACGTCTGCCTCGCCGCCGACGACCACCCAGCCGCGCCGGAACCCGGTGCCGTGCTGGCCGGCACCGTGTACGTCGTGGCAGACGTGGAGCGGGCGCCGTCTCGGCGGCGGTGGCTCGGCCGCCGGTAGCCCGACTGCGCGCTTCGGTAGATTCGGCGCATGCGCCTCGGCGTTCTCGACATCGGCTCCAACACGGGTCACCTCTTGGTGGTCGATGCCCACCGCGGCGCCCGACCGTTGCCGGCGTACTCCCACAAGGAGCCGCTTCGCCTCGCGGAGCACGTCCAGGACGACGAGGTCACGCCAGGCGGGATCAAGGCGCTGACGAAGTTCGTCGCCGACGCCGTCGTGGTCGCCGAGGACCGGGGTGCGCAGGACATGCTCGGCTTCGCGACGTCGGCGGTCCGCGACGCCCGCAACAGTGACGCGGTCCTCGACCACGTCGCCGACGAGACCGGCGTCCGGATCGCGGTGCTCCCCGGCGACGAAGAGGCCCGGCTGACCTTCCTCGCCGTACGCCGCTGGTTCGGCTGGTCTGCCGGCCGGCTGTCGGTGTTCGACATCGGCGGCGGCTCGCTGGAGATCGCCGGCGGCGCCGACGAGAGACCTGACGTCGCCTGGTCCATCCCACTCGGCGCGGCCCGTCTGGCGCACGACCACTTCAGCGCCGGCACACCCGACGAGCCGACGCTCCGCGCGCTGCGCAAGACGATCCGCGCCACGATCGCGGAGGACGCCGGTCGCCTGTTGCGCGGAGGCCCCCCGGACATGGCGGCGGCGACCTCCAAGACCTTCCGTTCGCTGGCCCGCATCTGCGGCGCACCTCCGAGCGCCGCGGGCCCTCTCGTCGACCGGATGCTCGAGCTGGACGACCTGCATGACTGGATCCCCCGCCTCATCGGGATGAGTCCCGGCGACCTGGCCGCGCTGCCCGGCGTCTCGCCGAGCCGTACCCACCAGATCGTCCCGGGCGCGCTCGTGGCCGAGGCGGTGATGGACATCTTCGACCTCACCGAGCTGCAGATCTGCCCCTGGGCCCTGCGCGAGGGTGTGATCCTCGAGCGTCTCGACCAGCTCTCCGACTGGTCCGCTTCATGAGCCTCATCGCCCTCTCGAGTGCTTCGGTCTACCCGGAGTCGAGCGCGCACGCGTTCGGCTACGCCAAGTCCCTCGGGTACGACGCGGTCGAGGTGATGGTCGGCATCGACGCGCTGAGCCAGCAGAAGGCCGCGATCAAGCAGCTCTCGGACCACCACGAGCTCCCGGTCTGCGCGGTCCACTCGCCGTGCTTGCTGTTCACCCAGCGGGTCTGGGGCACCGACCCGTGGGGCAAGCTCGAGAGGTCGGCGGAGATGGCGCACGCCGTGGGCGCGGACGTCGTGGTCGTGCACCCGCCGTTTCGGTGGCAGCGCGAGTACGCCGCGGGGTTCGTGGACGGGATCGCGGCGCTGGAGGAGTCCTCCGGCCTGGCCTTCGCGGTCGAGAACATGTATCCCTGGCGGGCATCGGCTCGTCGGGGCGTCGAGATGTACCTCCCCAGCTGGGACCCCTCGGACGACCCGTACGCCAACGCGACCGTCGACCTCTCCCACGCCGCGATCGCCCAGACCAGCCCGGTCGCGATGGCCGGGCGACTGGGCTCCCGCCTCCGCCACGTCCACCTCACCGACGGCTCCGGCTCCGCCAGGGACGAGCATCTCGTCCCGGGCCGAGGCGCCATGGACGCCGCGGGGTTCCTGCGACACCTGGCGGGCGCCGGGTTCGGGGGCCACATCGTGCTCGAGATCAACACCCGCAAGGCGAGCACCCGGGACGAGCGTGAGGCCGACCTCCGGGAGTCGCTGGTCTTCGCCCGCACGCACTTCGTCGCGCGCTGACCCGCCGTACCCGGCGTAGCCTGCGCCCATGTCCCCGACCTCGCGCACTCCCCAGCGTCGAGGACGGCGCCCCGGCGCGCCGGCCACCCGGGCGACGATCCTCAAGGCCGCGAGGAGGTCGTTCGCCGAGAGCGGCTTCGCCGGTACGACGATCCGCGGCGTTGCGGCCAAGGCGGGGGTCGACGCGTCGCTGGTACACCACTACTTCGGGACGAAGGACGACCTGTTCCTGGCCGCGATGGAGCTGCCCGTCGACCCGCGGCAGGTGATCGCACCGGCCATCGCCGGCGGGGTCGAGGGCGCGGGCGAGCGGCTGCTGCGGGCGTTCCTGTCGCTGTGGGACGACCCCGAGATCTCACCGGTACTGGTCGGTGTGGTCCGTTCGTCCCTGCAGCCGGGCGGCGAGCGCCTGCTCTCCCAGGGCATCTTCCCCGTGCTGGTCTTCCCGGTGGGCGAGGCGCTGGGGATCGACCGGCCGGACGTGCGGATGCCGCTGGTGATCAGCCAGATCGCCGGGCTGATCCTGACCCGGTACCTGATCGGGCTCGAGCCCATCGCCTCGATGCCCGCGGACGAGCTGGTCGCGACCTTCGCCCCCGTGATCCAGCACTACCTCGCCGCCGACCTCCCTTGATCCGCCGTCGAACCGCGTGTTCCGGCCCGTTGAACCGCGGGTTTGAGCCGTCAGGAGCGGCGGCGCAGCCAGGTGAGCACCGCCAGGACCCGGCGGTTGCTGTCGGCGCTGGGTGGCAGGTCGAGCTTGGCCAGGATGTTGCCGACGTGCTTGTTCACAGCGGCCTCGGTGACCACCAGACGCTCCGCGATGGCCAGGTTGGAGTGCCCCTCGGCAAGCAGGGCGAGGACCTCGCGCTCTCGCTCGGTGAGCCGGTCGAGTGGGTCCGACCGTCGCATCAGCTGCCGGACCACCTCGGGATCGACCACGGTGCCGCCACGGACGACGGTGCGCAGCGCTTGGCCGAACTCCGCGATGTCGACGACCCGGTCCTTGAGCAGGTAGCCCACCGCGCGGCCGTCTGCGGAGTCCAGCAGATCCTCGGCGTAGCTGCGCTCGACGTACTGGCTGAGGGCGACGACGGGCAGTGCGCCGTACTGCTCGCGGAGCCGGCGCGCGGCCCGGAGGCCCTCGTCGGAGTAGCCCGGCGGCATCCGGATGTCGGTGACCACGAGATCGGGATGGTGTTCGTTCACGGCGGCGACGAGAGCGTCGCCGTCCCCGACGGCGGCCACCACGTCGAAGCCGAGACGGGCGAGGAGCCCGACCAGTCCCTCGCGGAGCAGAGTGCCGTCCTCGGCGAGCACGACACGCGTCATCGGGACTCCGGGATGCGCATGCGCACCACCGTAGGTCCGCCCGGAGGGCTGGACAGCCACAGCGAACCGCCGACCGCGGCGAGGCGATCGGCCATCCCGCTCAGGCCGGAGTCAGGACGGGTGGTCGCCCCACCCCGACCGTCGTCGCGCACCTCGACGACGACGTCCTCGCCGTCTCGTCCGATCGACACCCAGGCATGGGCGGCGCCACTGTGCCGGGCCACGTTCGTGAGCGCCTCCGACGTGGCGAAGTACGCCGTGGTCTCGACGTGCGAGGGCGGTCGGTCGCTCAGGTTCGACGTGACCTCCACCGGGATCTGCATCGATGCGGTGAGCTGGTCGAGGGCGGCCACCAGTCCGACGTCGGTGAGCACCTGCGGATGGATGCCGCGCACGAAGGCACGGAGCTCGTCCATCAGCACCTTCGCCTGATCATGGGCCGCAGCCACGCCGGCGCTGGCGGGATGGTCGGGACCGAGAGCCTCGGTCACCTCGACCCGGGTGACACCCAGCCCCATCGCCAGCGTGACCAGCCGCTGCTGCGCCCCGTCATGGAGGTCGCGCTCGATCCGTCGCCGCTCGCTGTCGAAGCTGTCGACGAGCCGGGTGCGCGAGGCGCCGACCTCGGTGAGCTCCTCGGTGAGGCGCTCGACCCGGTCGATGTCGAGGGTGCGCCGGAGCAGCACTACCTGGAGACACGCGCCGGCGGTCCACAGGTAGAACAGGCCGACGAACAGGACGACGCCGAGTGCCGCGAGCAGCAGAGCGGAAGCGGGGTCGTCCGCCTGCCACGGTCCGACGTTCACCGGGTCCTGCCGAGAGGCGAGCACGGGCGCGGCGACCAGCGCGGCCGCTGCTGCGCCGAGTATCGACAGCGCCGCGAGCAGGCCCGTCTGGAGGACCAAGGTGACTGCGACGTAGCCGGCGTACCGCCAGCGTCGCGGGGTCAGGTAGCGGTCGCGCCACCACGCACCCGCAGGCCCACGCGGAGGCGCCGGCAGGGACGGCGGGTCGACCAGCCGCGCCCGCCACCGGTCCACCGCCAGCATCGGCGTGGCCATCAGGGGCAGCAGGACGACGCCGAAAGCCAGCCCGAGGATCATCAGCCCGACGGCGCCCGCGAACTGGCCCTGGGTCAGCTGGGCGACCGCCCCGCCCAACGGCGCCACCACGGCGATGCCGGGGACCATGAAGATGGCCCAGAGGACGAGGGTGAGCGCGGTGTGTGCGAGGGCCCGCCAGGGCCAGCGACCGAGCAGGAACCGCCTCCGCCGGAGTGCCTGCCAGGCATTCTCGGGGCGGGTCTCGGGTGGCACGCGCCCACGCTACGGCGACTGCGCCCGCACGTCGGTAGTGCTGGCGCTACCTCCAAGACGCCCTCAGGACGTAGTGATCGTGGGGCTTCGCGACGGTGCGATGGGAACATGACCGAGCTCCGGCAGCCCGCCCCCACACGCCACGCACCCACCGCACTCGAACCGCCCGCCCTGGCGCTGCACGACGTCCACCGGACCTACGGTCGCGGCGCGGGCCGGGTGACGGCACTGGACGGGGTCTCCCTGGAGGTGCCGGCCCACACCTGGACCGTCGTGATGGGACCGTCCGGCTCCGGGAAGTCCACCCTGCTCCACGTCGCCGCCGGGCTCGAGCGCGCGGACCGCGGTCAGGTATGGCTGGACGGGCACGACCTGACCCGAGCGTCGGACGCCATGCTCACCCGGCTGCGCAGGTCCGAGATCGGGTTCTGCTTCCAGTCCTTCAACCTGATGGGCGCGTTGACCGCCGCCCAGAACGTCGGACTGCCCCTGCGCCTCGCCGGACGACGGGTCGAGCGCGACCGGGTGCGCGAGGTCCTGGCCGCGGTCGGCCTGGCCGACCGGGCGAAGCACCGCCCGCGCGAGCTGTCGGGCGGGCAGCAGCAGCGGGTGGCCATCGCGAGGGCACTTGTCACCGAGCCCACCGTCCTGTTCGCGGACGAGCCGACGGGCGCCCTCGACACCGCCTCGGCCAGGTCTGTGCTCACCCTGCTCCGGGGTCTGGTGGACCGGCGTGGCCAGACGATCGCCATGGTCACCCATGACCCCGCTGCTGCGGCCCGGGCCGACACCGTGGTGTTCCTGGCCGACGGCCGGATCATCGACCGCCTCTCCCGACCTGACGCGGCCCAGGTGGCGGCGCGGCTCGCGGCCCTGGAGGGCTGAGACGTGTGGTCGATCTCCCACCGGACCCTTCGTGACCGCTGGACCTTGTTCGTCGGTGCCCTGCTGTGCGTGGCCCTCGGCGTCGCCCTCGTGCAGTCGAGCGCCGTCCTGCTCGCGGCCGCGTCGAGCACGCGCCCTCCTGCGGGTGCGTCCCCGGCCGAGTCACGGGCGGTGCGCGACACCGTGGACGGCGTGACCTCCCTGATGGGGATCTCGATCTTCCTCGCCGTCTCCCTGTCGGTGTTCATCATCGGCTCGACGCTGGCCTTCACCGTCGTGGAGCGGCGGCGCGAACTCGCCCTGCTCCGCCTCAACGGCGCCTCCCGCCGCCAGGTGCGGCGGCTCCTCGTCGGTGAGGGCCTGGTCGTCGGGCTGGCCGGCACCGGTCTTGGCGCGCTGCTCGGGCTGCTCGCGACCGGCGTCGAGTCGCGGCTCGTCGGCCGGGTCGGCCTCGAGACCGACCTCCTGCACCTCGCCTTCCCGCCCTGGGTCCTCGTGGTCGACCTCGGCGCCGGTCTGGGCGCGGCACTGGCGGGAGTGCTGGTCGCCTCGCGT
>JAFMQY010000251.1 GCA_017354415.1 Nocardioides sp. | reverse complement strand
GTACAGCTGGCGCGGCTCCGCGGCGCGCGGGTGATCGCGACCGCGAGCGGGCGCAACCACGACCTCCTGCGTGAGCTCGGCGCCGAGCCGATCGCCTACGGCCCCGGTCTGGCCGATCGCGTGCGCGCCCAGGCGCCGGAAGGTGTCGACGTCGCGCTGGACCTGGTCGGGACCGACGAGGCGATGGATGTCTCGCTCGCCCTGGTCGCCGACCGTGACCGGATCGCCTCGATCGCGAACTTCGCCCGCGGCCCGAAGGAGGGCATCCGGCTGCTCGGCGGTGGCCCGGGAGCCGACCCCGGCGACGACATTCGGATGGCCGCCCGTCCCGAGCTGGCCCGTCTCGCCGGCGAGGGGAAGCTGCAGGTGGTCGTGTCCGCGACGTACCCCCTCTCCGAGGCCGCTTCCGCGCACCGCCAGATCGCCACCGGCCACACCACCGGCAAGCTGATCCTCCTGCCCTGAGGTGTCGTGTGCTCGGTCCCTTGACGGGTAGTCCCTGACGAAACTGTTGTCTTCCGGGCGGATCTTGGACAGTTTCGTCAGGGACTACCACGTCCACACGCCCTCCTGTGGATGACGGCGCACCATCGGGAGCGAGACCCGCCAGCATGATCGCGTGTCCGGAGCCAAGCCACGTCCCATGGGGCTTCCGGACGACTTGGTGTGGCCGGTCCCGCTCGACCCGACGGGCCAGGACGGTCCGACGGCTGGTCTGGCGCGGGGTCGGGACTGGCGTCGCTCGAGTCACGGCCTCTACGTACCTGCCGACACGGACCAGAGCGTGGAGCAGAGGATCGTCGAGGCTGCAGCTGTCCTGCCCGCGTACGGCGGAGTCACCGGCTGGGCCGGCCTTCGCTGGCTCGGTGGGGCCTGGTTCGACGGCACCGGCCGTGGCGGACGGGAACAACGGCCGGTCACGCTGGCGACAGGCGACCGGTCCATCCGTCCGCGGCCGGGGATCGCGATCAGCGAGGAGAGACTCGACCCCACGGAGCTCCATGCACACCGTGGCCTGATCGTCACGACGGCGCTGCGCTCGGTCTTCTTCGAGACCCGCTACGCGGCCACGGACGGTGAGGCGGTCACCGTCGCCGACATGGCGGCGTACGCCGACCTGGTCAGCCGGCGCGACGTGGTGGAGTTCGCGACGGTCAACGCGGGGTGGACGGGCATGGATCGTTTCCGCCTCGTTGCTGAAGACATGGACGAGAACAGCTGGTCACCCGCCGAGGTGACGATGCGTCGCACCTGGGAGCACGAGGCGCAGCTGCCTCGCCCTCTCACAAACCGCCCCGTCTTCGACCTGACCGGCCGTCATCTCGGGACTCCGGACCTCATCGACCCGGTGGCCGGAGTGATCGGCGAGTACAACGGAGCCCTGCACCTCGACGGCGACCAGCGTTCGAGGGATGTCCGCCGGGAAGCGTTGTTCCGCGAGGTCGGTCTCGAGTGTGTCGAGATGCTGGCCGGTGATCTCGCCGACACGACGGCGTTCATCGGCCGGGTGCGTCAGGCATATGCTCGCGCCGCGCGTCAACCGGTGACACACCGACGCTGGACGATCGCGCTGCCCAGCTGGTGGGTTCCGACGTTCACCGTCGAGCAGCGACGTGCCTTGGATGACTCCCAACGGCAGCGCCTACTCCGGCTGCGCCTCCGGGCTGGCTGACCTGCAGGGCTGTGGAGGACGGGACGACTCTTGAGGTAGTCCCTGACGAAACGGTCGAGATCCGACTGGAATTCGGACGGTTTCGTCAGGGACTACCCCCCTTGGGCGTCAGCCGAAGAAGACCTCGGCCTCGGCGTACTCCGCGGGGGTGACCAGCTTGAGCTCGCCGGTGCCTTCGATGAGGGGTACCCGGACGATGTCGGTGCCCCGGAGGGCGACCATGACCCCGAACTCCTTGTCCGCGACTGCGTCGATCGCGTGCAGGCCGAAGCGGGTCGCGAGCCAGCGGTCGAACGCCGTGGGGGTGCCGCCGCGCTGGATGTGACCGAGTACGACGGCACGCGACTCAGCGCCGGTGCGCTGCTCGATCTCGGCCGCGAGCCGGTCACCGATCCCGCCGAGCCGCACGTGCCCGAACGCGTCGCGCTCGCCCGAGACCAGGGTCATGCCCCCGCCCTCGCGCGGCACCGCGCCCTCGGCGACCACGATGATCGGGGAGTACTGCGTCTCGAAGCGCTTGCGCACCAGGTTGCAGACCTCCTCGATGTCGAACGGCACCTCGGGGATCAGGACGACGTTCGCGCCACCGGACATCCCGGCGTGCAACGCGATCCAGCCGGCGTGCCGCCCCATCACCTCGACCACGAGCGCCCGGTGGTGAGACTCGGCGGTGGTGTGGAGGCGGTCGATCGCCTCGCTCGCGATGTTCACGGCGGTGTCGAAGCCGAACGTGAAGTCCGTGCCCGACAGGTCGTTGTCGATCGTCTTCGGTACGCCGACGACGTTGACCCCGAGGTCCGCCAACTTGGTCGCGACCCCGAGCGTGTCCTCTCCGCCGATGGCGACGAGGGCGTCCACGCCGTCTCGGGTGAGGTTCTCCTTGATCTGCTCGACGCCGTTCTCGATCTTGAACGGGTTGGTCCGGCTCGAACCGAGGATCGTGCCACCGCGCGGAAGGATGCCCCGCACCTGCGCGATGCCGAGGTCCATCGTGAGCCCCTCGAGCGGGCCCTTCCAGCCATCGCGGTAACCGACGAAGTCGAGCTCGTGGACCGACACCCCCTTGCGGACCACGGCGCGGATCACCGCGTTGAGCCCGGGACAGTCGCCGCCACCGGTGAGCACTCCGATCCGCATCCCGACTCCTCAGCTCGTTGGATCGTTACAAGGCGCCACCAAGCCTAGGCCGCGGCGAGCCTGCATCGTCAACAGTCCGAGCTCCGGGCAACCCGGAATACGCGCGGGCTCCTGACAGGCCTCGGACGGACGGACGCGCGGTCAGGACGACCGCGGGGCCTCCGCCGTGTGCTCGACGGCACCGGGCTCGCCCTCGGCGACGTTGGTGACCGGGCGGGCGGCCTGCGGCATCCGTGCCGCGAGCACCTCGACCAGGCCCGACCAGACCAGGCAGAGCAGCAGCGGACCACCCCACGCGGCGAGCGCGCCACGGTCGAGCAGGGCGGAGTACACCAGTGGGCCCACCGCGCTCGACGCGCTCCAGGCGAGCTGGGTCGCGGCCATGTAGCGCCCGCGCTGCTCGGGCGGAGGCGTCTCGGCCGAGAGTGCCGCCACGACCGGGCCCGTGGTCATCTCGCCCAGCGTGTACACGACCGCGGCGACGAGGACGACGACGACACCGGTGGTGACCGACAGCGCGTGGGCGGCGTACAGCGTGACGAACGAGACTGCGGAGAACGTGATCGCCGTATGCAACACACGCCGGCGTACGGCGCCGGTCATCGCCCGCACCACGAGTCCCTGGCCGACTCCGATCATCACGGTGTTGATCACGAACACCGTGCCCGGCACCCAGCCGGGCAGACCGAGGGTGTCGATGAAGTACACCGGCATCGTGATGTTGAGGGTCGTCTCGACGAGCGCGTAGCAGAAGATGACCGCGATCAGCACGCGGTAGCCGCGGTCGGCGAAGGCCACCCACCAGCCGCGTGCCTGGTCCTCGATGCCGCCCGAGGCCGGCTCGGGCCGGCCTCCGCCGCTCACACCCGCCATGAGCAGGAAGGCCACGACGTACGACGCGGCGTTGGCCAGGACGACCGACTGGAACGACGCCGACGACCCCACCGTGAGAGCGACTGCGGCGAGCACGCCACCCACGCCGTATCCGGCGTTGCGCATCGCCTGCAGGAAGCCGAACCAGATCTCCCGCTCGCCGGGCCGGGTGATCTGGGTGACCATCGGTCCGAGCGCCCCCCAGAACGCCGAGCGGGTCGCGGTGGCGGCGAAGACCAGCAGCGTGACCGACCACAGCGAGTGCGCGAAGGGGTAGAGCGCGAAGGCAACCGCAGCACCGGCGTTGCCCAGCTGCATCACCCACTTCGGCCCGATCCGGTCGACCAGCGAGCCGAGCATCGGCACGACCGGGATCACCACGGTGTTGGCGATGGTCATCGCGAGCCCGAGCTGGACCAGGCTCAGCGACGTCTGGTGCAGGAAGTACAACATCGACAGCGGCATCCAGATACCGCTGCCGACCGCGTCGATCGCGAGTGCGGAGACGAACCGTCGGTGGGGTCCGACGTCCGGGAACCCGAGTCGCTGCAGCACCGGGCAATCCTCCAACTTCAAGCGGGGTTGAGGGCAAACCGATATCGGTACGGTGACCCCCATGACCTTCTCCATCGTGGCCCGGTCCACCGACGGTGAGTCCTGGGGCGTCGCCGTGGCCTCGAAGTTCCTCGCGGTGGGCGCGGTCTGCCCGGCGGCCGTTGCCGGTGTCGGAGCGATCTCGACCCAGGCCGACGCGAACGTCGCCTACAAGGGCCTCGCCCTCGCCCATCTCGACGAAGGGGCCACCGCATCGGTAGCGCTGCAGCGCCTGCTCGAGGAGGACGAGGGTCGTGACAGCCGCCAGGTCGGCATCGTCGACTCGGACGGCGGCGCGGCGAGCCACACCGGCCATGCCTGCCTGGACTGGGCCGGCAGCGTCACCGGCCCGGACGGCACCGGGTATGCCATCCAGGGCAACATCCTGGCCGGCGAGATCGTGGTCGCCGCGATGCAGGACGCCTTCGAGGCCAGCGACCCGGACGAGCCGCTCGCCCGCCGGCTCCTTGCCGCGCTCGCGGCCGGCGACGACGCGGGCGGCGACAAGCGAGGGCGCCAGTCCGCGGCCCTGCTGGTGGTCCGGGAC
>JAFMQY010000121.1 GCA_017354415.1 Nocardioides sp. | reverse complement strand
CCGGCCGGCAAGGTGATGTGTCCGATGGGGTCGTGGATGGCGTGTGGGAGGCAGACGGTGACGCCGCCGATCGCGTCGACCATGGACTGGAAGCCCGCGAAGTCCACGACGACCCAGTGGCTGACCGGGATGTGCGTGAGTGACTCGAACTGGCGGATCGTGCACGCCGGTCCGCCGATGTCGAAGGCCACGTTCCACATCTGCCCCGTCGCGGGTGCCGAGATGGGTTTGCCACTGTTGTCGAGGCAGGACGGGCGGTTCACGATGGAGTCGCGCGGGATGCTGACGCCGTACGCACGTGACCGGTCCGCCGAGAGATGGATCAGGATCGTGGTGTCCGACCGCTTCCCGATCCCGGTGAGGTTGTCGATGTGATCGCCGGGTGCGTTGCGGTTGTCGGAGCCCATCACCAGGATGTTGATCGGGCCCGACGGTGACGGCCACTTCCTCTGGTCGATGCCCTTGGATCCGATGGCCTTGGTCAGGTCCTGCACATCGAGGTTCTGGTTGAGATGCCGGTACACCAAAACCACAGACAGCGCCGTCAGGAGTGAGACGACCGCCAAGGTCGCACCCACCACCCGAGCCATGCGGCGTCGGTCCCGCCTCCGGCCATCGATCGTCGGACCTCGCTCCGGCGCTTCCGGACCCGAAGATGAGTCGGTCATGCTCGTGCACCTCACGAGTCGCAGTCGATGCGGGGACGACCCGACTGACCGGGCCGCTTTCGACGGTAGGTCGGGAACCTGAAGGCAACCTGTACGCGGGCACCCGGCGGCACAAGGGTGGCCGAAGAGGGTTACGTCTTCGCGCTCGGCCCCCTGCGCGACTCGAGGACCCGGAAACCCTTGGCGCTGCCGATGCGTGTCGTGGGGAACCCCTGGTGGGTGACCCACGCCTGCAGGGAGTCGGCGCCGAGGTTCTTCCCGACCACCAGCACCGCCCGACCGTCGGGTCGCAGCCGGGCGAACCAGCCCAGCAGAAGGGAGTGCAGAGCCTGCTTGCCGATGCGGATCGGCGGGTTGGACCAGATCTCGTCGTACGACGCGTCCTCGGGCACGTCCTCGGGCGCCAGGGCATGGAACCGGTCCTGCAGCCCGAGCGCGGCGGCGTTCTCGTTCGCCAGGAGCACCGCCCGCCGGTTGACCTCGACGCCGGTCACGGACCCCGGCCCGGCCGGTACGCCGTCCGCCCGCCAACACGCAGCGACAGCCAGGCCGATCACGCCGTACCCGGTGCCGAGGTCGAGGACCTGCCCGGGCTCGGGCGGCTCGGTCTCGCGGAACAGCACCGCGGTCCCGATGTCGAGCCGGCCCCCGCTGTACACGCCCGACCCGCTGACCAGGTCGAGCCGCTGCCCCCACGCCTCACAGCTGAACGGTTCGCGCGCGAACGGCACGGACGGGTCGGCGGAGAAGTAGTGATCGCTCATCCGACACGCTCCTCGGCCCGCAGCATCAGCCGCGGCACCTCGGGCGGAGGGGGCGTCGTCACGTCTCGTCCCGCCGGGCCCGGGACTGCTCGGCACGGTCGGCCAGCTCGTCGTCCGGCGGGTAGCCGACCTCCTCCAGGGTCAGCCCGTGCGGAGGTACGACGGTCACGGCACCGTCGCGGGCCCCGGCCAGGAGGACCTCGCCCGGCCACGCAGCCGGACGCCGTCCCTCACCCACGGCGAGCAGAGCACCCACCAGCGAACGCACCATGTGGTGGCAGAACGCGTCGGCCCGCACGGTCGCGGTGAGCAGATCGCCCACTCTCACCCACGAGAGCTCGAGGAGCGTCCGGACGGTGGTCGCGCCCTCGCGCTGCCTGCAGAACGCCGAGAAGTCGTGCAGCCCGACCAGCGCCCCGGACGCCTCGTTCATCGCAGCCACGTCGAGTGGCCGCGGCCACGCCAGGACGTGCCCCCGCGTGAGGGGGTCCGGGACGCCGTCGCAGACCCGGTAGGCGTAACGGCGCCACAGCGACGAGAAGCGGGCGTCGAAGCCGTCGGGGGCGGCGACCACGCGCCGTACCCGGAGGTCGGCGGGAAGAACGCCGTCCAGCCGGCGGGTCAGCGCGGACAGCGGGTCCCCGTCGTAGCGCCCCGCAGCCGCGACCACCACGTCCTCGTCCACGTCTGCATGCACGACCTGGCCGCGGGCATGGACCCCGGTGTCGGTCCGGCCGGCGCACACGGTGAGTGGACCCGACGTGGTCTCGACAGGCTCGACCGACCGCGACGGGCGCGCGACCGACGGGCGCAGGCGCAGGACGGTGACCAACGCGGCCTCGAGCTCGCCCTGCACGGTCCGGAGGCCCGGCTGGGTGGCCCAGCCGTGGAACCCGGCGCCGTCGTAGGCGAGGTCGATCCGCAGCCGCACCCTGGGAATCCTAGGGACGACGCCGCCGACACGCGCCCGTAGGCTGGCCCGATGGACGACCGCCCCCTCATCCTGCTCGTCTCCGAGGAGCGCGCTGACGAGCTGCTCGACGAGTTCGGCCGCTACACCCGCGACTACGACGTCCGGGCCACCCACAGCGCTGGCGAGGCCGGCGCGATCGTGAAGCCGCTGCGAGACCAGGGCCGGCAGCTCGCGCTGGTCGTCACGGAGTCCGTGCTCCCCGACGCCGACGTCCTGGCGCTGTTCCACAAGCTGCGCACCTACGTCCCGACCTGCCGCCGGTTGATCGCCGCCCACTGGACCCGGTTCCGCCTGGACGCCGAGGCGCTCCGGCCGGCCCTGGCCAAGGGCAAGTACGACGCCTACCTGCTGATGCCGCGGGGGCAGCGCGACGAGGAGTTCCACACCGCGGTGTGCGAGCTGCTCTCCGACTGGAACCAGACCGTCGCAGCACCGCTCGTGGAGAGCGTGCGGGTCGTCTCTCCGACCAGCGACGGCCTGACCCTGGCGGTGCGCGACTTCCTGGACCGGACCGGCGTGCCCCACCTCGTGCACGACCCCGACAGCGAGGTCGGCCGGGAGATCCTCGCGCGCCTCGACTTCGACGGCCCGGAGCCGGCGTACCCGGTCGTGGAGCGCGAGTTCGGCACGCCCTACTCCGTGAGCTCTGTACGCGACGTCGCCATCAGCATCTACGGCCGGCCGGACGACATCGACGTCGACAGCGTGGCCGACCTGCTGATCGTCGGTGCGGGCCCGGCCGGGCTCGCGGCCGCGGTGTACGGCGCGTCCGAAGGGCTCTCCACCGTGGCGATCGAGGCGGAGGCGATCGGGGGTCAGGCCGGCACCTCCTCGATGATCCGCAACTACCTCGGCTTCCCGCGCGGGATCTCCGGGATGCGGCTCGCGCAGCGGGCGCGCAACCAGGCGATCCGGTTCGGCACCCGCTTCTTCACCGGGTGGCCGGTGACCGGGATGGACCTCGGCCGCCACGGCGAGCCGCACGTCGTACGGACCCACGGCGGCGTCGTCCGGGCGCGGGCCGTGATGATCTCCTCGGGTGTCACCTACCGAAGGCTGGGCGTCGAGTCCATCGACGCGCTGGTCGGCAACGGCGTCAACTACGGCGCGGCCATGACCGCGGCCCGGGAGATGGAGGGCCTCGACGTCTTCGTGGTCGGTGGCGGCAACTCCGCCGGCCAGGCCGCCCTCCACCTGTCCAGGTTCGCGCGGAGTGTCACGATCCTGGTCCGGCGTCCGGACCTGACGGCGACCATGTCGTCGTACCTGATCGGTGAGATCTCGTTCAACCCACGGATCCGGGTGGAGGGCTGCCGGATCGTCGTCGACGGTGGCGGGGACGGCCGCCTGGAGTGGATCGAGGTCGAGGACACCTCCACGGGGGAGCGCACCCGCCGCCAGACGGGCGGGCTGTTCCTCCTGCTCGGCGCGGTCGCCCACTGCGACTGGCTGCCGTGCGAGGTGGCGCGGGACCCGAACGGGTTCGTGCTCACCGGTCGCGACGTCCCGTCGTCCGCCTGGCGCGACGGCCTGCCGCCGGAAACCCTGGAGACCACGGTGCCGGGCATCTTCGCCGCGGGCGACATCCGGGCCGGCTCCATGAAGCGGGTGGCGGCCGCCAGCGGCGAGGGAGCGTCCGTGATCCCGCTTGTGCACGCCTGGCTGGAGCCCGCCCCGGTCACGGTGGCCGACCCCGTCTGACCGCACCTTCCGAGGGTGATCTCGGCGGTGTTGCCTGAGAGGTTCCTGAGGGCCTTGTGACGTGGCTCACGAGGCTCGCGGAGGGGGGTTCGGCGAAGCGGGTCCTGGGTGTGTCCGTTGGTAGCCTTCGGTCTCGTGCCATCAGCCCTACCGGAGCGCGCGGACCCCGTCGATCGCCCGCACGCCGAGGTTCTTCGTTTCACTGCGCTCCAGCCGTCCCGGTGGAAGCGCTTCCTCGTGCGCCTCGTCATCGTCGGCGTCGTCGTGGTGGCCCTGTACTACGCCTTCATGGCGTTCGTGAACATCCGCACCAACGTGCTGTGGTTCCGATCGGTCCACGCCGACCAGGTCTACGGCACGATCCTCGGCGCCCAGATCCTGCTGTTCTTCGTCTTCGGTGTCCTGATGGCGGCGGCCGTGGTGGCGACCCTGGTGCTGCTGACCCGCAAGCGGCCGGCGTTCCGCCCGGACCCCAACCGGCACAAGTGGCGTCACCGCTTCCTCCGGCTCGACCGTCGCTACCGGCCATGGCTCATCGGCGTGGTGGCGCTCTATCTCGGCGTCCGCACCGGCACGCGGGCGGCCCACCGCTGGCAGACCTACGTGATGTGGCGCAACGCGCAGCCGTGGCACCAGAGCGACCCGCAGTTCCACCGCGACATCTCCTACTACGTCTCCGTGCTGCCGTTCCACCAGATGGTCGTCAACATCTTCACCTCGATCGTGGTCACCTGCCTGGTGATCACGCTCATCGCGGGCTACCTGTACGGCGCGATCCGCATCCGCGGCCGCGGCCGGAAGCTGACCCCGGCGATCAAGGCGCAGCTGTCGGTGCTGATCGGCCTCTACCTGCTGCTCAAGGCCGCGACGTACTGGTTGCGGCGCTACGGGCTCACGACCTCCAACCGCGGTCCGGTCACCGGGATGTCCTACACCGACATCCACACGATGCTCCCCGCGCTGACGATCCTGACCGTGATCGCGGTGCTGTGCGCGTTGCTCCTGTTCGCCAACGTCTGGCTCGGCCGGATCCGGTACGCCGTCCTGGGCGTGGGCGTGATGGTCGTGGCCGCCGTGCTGCTCGGAAACATCTGGCCGTCGCTGGCGTACCGGTACCGCGAGGAGCCCAGTGCCGGCAGCCTCGACCGCACCACGATCGAGCGCAACCAGGCCGCCACGATGAAGGCCTTCGGCCTCGAGGGCCGGGTCACCACGACGCCGAACCCGCGCGGATCCGGCACCGGGCCGACGGCCGCGTCCGCCCAGCAGACCGCTCAGGTCCGGCTGCTCGACCCCAACCAGCTGTCGCCGACTTTCAACGTCAAGCAGCAGCTCCAGGCCTACTACCAGTTCAAGTCCACGCTCGACATCGACCACTACCCGCTCCACGGGAAGAACCAGGACGTGGCGATCGCGGCGCGCGAGCTCAACCTCGGTGGGATCTCCCGCAGCACCTGGACGAACCGGCACCTGGTCTACACGCACGGCTACAACGTCGTCGCGGCACCGACCAACAACATGGACGAGAAGACGGGCATCCCGAAGTTCATCAACGGCGGGCTGCCCCCGCGCAACGCGATCCCGGTCACCCGCCCGGAGATCTACTTCGGCCAGAGCGCGCCGTCGTACTCCATCGTCGGACAGCCGGCCGGCAGCAAGCAGAACCTCGAGCTGGACTACCCGACCAGCGGCTCGTCGCAGGCCGTGCACACGACGTACACCGGTGACGGGGGAGTCCCGATCGGGTCGCGGTTCAACCGCCTCCTGTACGCCGTGAAGCTCCACGACCCCAACATCTTCTTCTCCAGCGAGGTCAACAACGCGTCCCAGCTGCTCACCGTGCGCGACCCACGTCAACGCGTGGCCGCGGTCGCGCCGTGGCTGACCCTGGACGGTGACGTCTACCCCGCGATCGTCGACGGCCGCGTCGAGTGGGTCGTGGACGGCTACACCTCGACAGCGCGCTACCCCGACTCGCAACAGGTGAACCTGCGCAACGCGACCACCACGTCGCTGACGAAGTCCGGCTCGACCGTGGTTCAGCCGAACACCTCGGTGAACTACATGCACAACTCCGTGAAGGCGGTCGTCGACGCCTACACCGGACAGGTCTCGCTCTACGAGTGGAACCAGGCGAACCAGCCCGATCCCCTGCTGAAGACCTGGGAGAGCGCCTTCCCCGGGCTGGTGAAGCCGGAGTCCGACATCCCCTCCGCGCTGATGCCGCACCTGCGGTACCCGCAGGACCTGTTCAACGTCCAGCGTGCGCTGCTGACCCAGTACCACGTGTCCGACCCCGGGGACTTCTACAGCGGTAGCTCCTTCTGGAAGGTCCCGACGGATCCGACCGTCGCCGCGACCTCCCACCTCAACGCCGGCAAGTCACGGGGCGGCTCACCGACGATGCCGTCGGTCTACATGTCGCTGGCGCCGACCGGCAATGGTGCCGCTCAGTACGCACTGTCGACCCCGATGGTGACCCTCAACTACCGCGACCTCGCCGCCTTCCTCAGCGTCGACCCGACGCCGGGCGCGGACTACGGGAAGTTCACGCTGCTGGAGTATCCGGCCGGCGGATCCTTCGAGTCACCGGCCCAGATCCAGAACGACATCGAGTCCGACAACAACATCGCCAAGGCGCTCACCCTCCAGCGCGGCGGCAACTCGAAGGTCGTGCTCGGCAACCTGCTGACGATCCCGCTGGACGGCAAGGTGCTCTACGTCGAGCCGGTCTACACCCAGGCCCAGGGCGGCAACTCCTTCCCGATCCTGCGGCACGTGATCGCGGTGTACGGCAACGGCCAGCCGGCCTTCAAGTCGACCCTCGACGCGGCCCTGACCGAAGCCATCGCCAACGACGCGCGCCGCCCCCGCAGCTGACCACCCGTGGAGCCGCGGGTCGTGACCCGTTGAGCCGCGGGTCGCGTGGTCAGAACCCGCGGTTCGCCATGGGCCGGGGTTTCTTCAACCAGTGGGTTGACAAGGGCGTGAGGTCGGCCTACGGTCGTAGTCAACCGAATGGTTGACGAAAGAGAACGAGATGTCCGACCAGCTCTCCCGGGTCTTCGCCGCCCTGAGCGATCCGACCCGCCGCGACATGGTGGCCCGGCTGACCGGCGGTGACGCCACCGTCGGCGAGCTCGCCGCGCCGTACGCCGTGAGCATGCAGGCCGTCTCCAAGCACCTGAAGGTGCTGGAGGAGGCCGGCTTGGTCACCCGCAGCCGCGACGCCCAGCGGCGGCCCGTGCACCTGGAGGCCGAGGTGTTCGACCTGATGACCAAGTGGATCGAGCGCTACCGCCAACGCGCGGAGGAGCGCTACCAGCGCCTGGACGCGGTGCTGGCCGAGCTGGACAACGACGAGCACAACGACGAGCACAAGCAGGGCCTCGCAGGGGCCCCGGAGGAGGGAACCGCATCATGAGCACCGCACGCACCGACACGCGCTACGAGCAGGCCGCCATCGAGGCCGACCAGACCGTGCCGATGATCCACATCTGGCGCGACTTCGCCGGTACGCCCGAGCAGCTGTTCCGTGCCCACACCGACCGCGACCTCTACGCGCGGTGGGTCGGTCCGGCCGACCAGTCCGTGGTCATCGACCGCTGGGACGCCAGCGAGGGCGGGGCGTTCCGCTTCCACGGCGACGACTGCGGCGGCGACGAGCAGGTGTTCCGCGGCTGCTTCCACACCGTGCGTCCCGACCGGATCGTGCAGACCTTCACCTGGGAGGGCATGCCCGACGGCGTGGCCCTGGAGACACTGACGTTCGAGGACCTCGGGGACGGCCGCACCCGGCTGCACGCGACGTCGCTGTGTGACAGCTTCGAGGCACGCGACGCGTGGCTGCGCAGCGGCATGGAGGTCGGCGTGAACGACGGGTACGCCGCGATCGACCGGATGCTCGCCGATGGCACCCTCTGAGCTGCTCACGGCCGAGCCCGCCCGACGACACCGGCTGATCGCCGACGAGTTCGCCCGGCGCGTGCATGGCACCCGCGACTGGTCGGCGGCGGCACCGGTGTCCGGCTGGGCGGCTCGCGACGTCGTCGCCCACCTGGTGGAGTGGCTGCCGGGCTTCGTGACCGGCGGCTCCGACGTCGGTTGGCCGACGGTGCCGTCGCCGGCCGAGGATCCCGCAGCGGCCTGGGACGCCCATCAGCGCGCCGTACAAGACGTTCTCGACGACCCCGAGACCGCCGGCGCGGACTTCACGAACCAGCACACCGGTTCCATGCCGCTCGGCGAGGCGATCGACCGCTTCTACACCTCCGATGTCTTCCTGCACACCTGGGACCTGGCCCGGGCCACCGGCCAGGACGAGACGCTCGATCCGGAGATGTGCGCGGTCATGCTGTCCGAGATGGAGCCGCTCGACGACCTGCTCCGCAGCTCCGGACAGTACGGCGCGGCCGTCCCGGTACCCGACGACGCCGACCCGCAGACCCGCCTGATCGGCTTCATCGGCCGTGACCCTGCCTGGTCGGCGTCGAGCACCCGCTGAATCCGCCGGTTCACACCGGCCGTCCGCGGTGTCACGATGAGGGCCCGGATGCAGACCCACGTCGTGGAGGCCACCATGCGCCATGTCAGCCGCCGAAGCGCGATTCTCGCCGTGATCGCCACCGTCACCTTCGTGCTCGGTGGCACCGTCGGCGCCCTCGCCGCCAGTCACTCGTTCGGCTATCACAAGGTCCGCTCGGGGCTCCCCTCCGGCCTGCCGACGCTCACGGTGACCAGCACCGACCTCCGGGCGCACCGGCCGATCCCTCAGCAGTTCTGGGGTTGTACCGATGCGGGCATCTCGCCCCAGCTGTCCTGGTCGGGAGCCCCGGCCGGGACGAAGAGCTTCGCGGTCCTGATGTTCGACCCCGATGCGCCGACCGGCAGCGGGTTCTGGCACTGGGTTGCCTGGGACATCCCCCCGGACACGACGTCGCTCCCCACCGGCGCGGTGCTGCCTGCCGGCTCCGTCAGCGGTGAGAACGACAACGGAACGCTCGGCTACACGGGACCCTGCCCGCCCGTGGGCGACCTGACCCACCACTACGAGATCACGGTGGTCGCCCTGAACGTCGCGACCCTGGGAGTCGACGCGACCACCCATCCGGCCGTCATCGGGTTCCTCACGGGGCACAACGCGCTGGCCGCCGGGCAGCTGGTCGCGACCGCGCAGCAGTAGGGTCCGAGACCAGTCACGATCGAGGTACGACGCGTCCCCTTGCCCCTAGGCTGCCTCGGGTGCGGGGACGCTTCCTACCCACCGGTGACGACCACCGCGTCACCAGCCTCGAGCTCTTGTTCGACCTGGTGTTCGTGTACGCGATCACCGCGGTCAGCGGGAGCATCGCCCATCGACTGACCCTCGTCGGCCTGGCCCAGGGCCTGGTCCTCCTGGCGCTGGTCTGGTTCGGATGGTCGGCGTACGCGTGGCTGGGCAACCAGGCACGAGCCGATGAAGGGCCGCTCCGGATCTCGATGTTCCTGGCGATGGCGGGATTCTTCGTGGTCGCGCTCACCATCCACGAGGCTTTCGGGGACCTGCCTGGTGGCCTGCGTGGTCCGGTCGTCTTCGTCGTCGCCTACGCGGTGATCCGGCTCGCCCATCTGACGATCTACTGGGTCGCGGCGGGCGAGGACCGTGGCCTACGCCGGACCATCGAGCTGACCCTGCCGGCGACCCTGGTGGCCTTTGCCCTGCTCCTGATCGGTGCGTACGTCGCCACCGGGCCACGGCTCGTCATCTGGAGCGCTGCGGTGCTGCTCGACTACGTCAGCGTCTTCCTCCGGGCGAACACCGGCTGGCGCGTGGCCGCGCCCGGTCACTTCGCGGAGCGGTACGGACTGGTGGTGATCATCGCGATCGGCGAGTCCGTCGTCAGCGTCGCCGTCGCCGTGTCCCGAGTGGCGATCGACTGGCCGCTGCTCGTGGGTGCCCTGCTGGGAATCGTCCTGGCCATCACGCTCTGGCGCACGTACTTCAACGTGATCGCCGTCAGCGGCGAGCACCGCCTGCGCGAGGTGACCGGTGACGCCCGCACCATGATGGCCCGGGACACGTTCACCTACCTGCACCTGCCGTTGGTGGCGGGGATCGTGCTCATGGCCGTGGGCCTGCGGGTGATGCTCGACGACGTGGCGCTGGGGGAGATCGGGCGCGCGAACGACGTACCCGGGGTCGCGATGCTGACGCTCTACGGGGGAGCCGCCCTGTACCTGCTGTCGCTCTCGGTCCTGCGCTGGCGCCTGCTCGGCAGGCCCAGCCTTCCCCGCATCGTCACGGCCGTCTGGCTGGTCGCGATCGGCACGCTCCTCACCGCAGTCGGTGCCGAGCCGCTCGTGGACGTCGCCGTGGTGACGGCGACCTTCGTCGCCCTCGTCACCTTCGATGCGTGGCGCTACGGGGAGGCCACTCGCGACATCCGCCTGGGCAGTACGCCCTGATCGCGGCCCTCTCAGAGCAGCTCGTGGCGGTACGGCGGGTCCGCGCCCGGTCTGGACACGGTCACCGCGGCGGCGCGGGCGGCGTGGCGGAGCACCTCGTCGATCTCGGCGGCCTGGAGTCCGGAGAGCCGACCGCCCAGGGCGTCGAGTCCCCAGAGGCCGTCGATCAGCCCGGCGCCGTAGGTGTCTCCGGCGCCGATCGTGTCCGCGACGTCGGCCTCGACGGCAGCGGTGTCGACCCGCCCTCCCACGCCGTACCAGGTCGCGCCATGCCTGCCACGGGTCACGACGACCGCTCCCGGACCGAGCCCGAGCAGCCGGTCCACGGCCTGCTCGACCGGCTCGCCGGGGTAGAGCGCCTCGAGGTCCTCGTCGGAGGCCTTCACCAGATCGGCCAGGACGACCACATCCTCGACTGCCCGCACCACCTCCGGGCCGTTCCCGGTCACCGCCGGACGCGCGTTGACGTCGTAGCTCACCGTCGCGTGGGGCCGCAGCCGCTCCACCAGCCGGCGTACGTCGGTCGCCCCGGGAGCCATGACGGCGCCGATGGAGCACGCGTGCACCACGACCGGCGCGAGGTCGGGGAGCTCACCCAAGCGCCACTCGATCTCGAAGGTGTACGTCGCGCTGCCGTCGCCCGCCAGGGAGGCGCGCGCGGTCGCTGTGTGGTCCAGGGTGTGCGGGTCGCCCACCAGCCCGACCGCCGACTGGTTGAGGTGTCGGGCCAGGGCCGCGCCCCGCGCGTCATCGCCGAACGCGGTCAAGAACTCCACGGGCCTGCCCAGCCGCCCGAGCGCGACCGCGACGTTCGCCGCACTCCCGCCCGCATGCTCCACAGTGGACCCGTCCGGCCGCTCGACGACGTCGATCAGGGACTCCCCCACCACCAGGACGCCGGCCATGCTCCCTAGCCTGTCGCACCCACCGGCCGATCCGCGAGACCGATGCCTCGCGTGCCTCGCCTGCCTGCTGATCGAGGTGGCCACCCGTCGTACACCCGGAGAGACCCCGCTCGAAATGCGGTCGTCCGCCTGAGCGCGGGCTAGGACGCTGCTGAACAATCCGCGTGGCGGGTGGGGCTGGTGGGTCTGACCTGAAATCCTGTGCTCATGCAGGGTGAGTCGGATCGGCAGCGTGGGCTG
>JAFMQY010000341.1 GCA_017354415.1 Nocardioides sp. | reverse complement strand
CGATGGCCGAAGCTCTGGCCGCCCGCGGGGTCGTGGTCCCGGGTCGCGACGGCATCAACGTCTGGGTGCCCGTCGCCGAGCAGGGTGCGGCGCTCGTGCACCTCGCCGCGGCCGGGGTCCGGGCCGCCAGCGGCGACCCGTTCTGGATCTCCGCGCCGGCCACCGACCATGTCCGGGTCACGACCGCGTCCGTCGACTCGGCGTACGACGAGCTGGCCGACCTGATCGCGGGCGCGGCCCGGGCGGGCACCTGGTCGGGTCAGCGCTGACCGGCCATAGGCGGGCGCGCCGGTCGCCCGGTGCGGCTGAGCCCTTGACAATGATTCTCATTCTCATGAGAATGGTTCTCATGAACCGGGGGCGGGCTGTGATCACGATGGCGCTCGCCGGCGTGCTCGCCGCGGGACTGACGGGTGTGCTCACCGCCTGCCGCCCTCCGACCTCGGGAGCGCACACCGTGGTCACGTCCTTCTACCCGCTCTACTTCATCGCCGAGCGGGTCGCCGGGCGCTACAACGACGTCGTCGACCTCACTCCACCTGGCGTGGAGCCGCACGAGTACGAGCTCACCGTCCGACAGGTGGCGCAGATCGACACCGCGCGGGTCGGCTTCTACCTGAGCGGTGTCGCTCCCTCGGTGGACCAGGCGATGGCCAACGACTCCCCCGACCACGTCCTGGACGTCGCCGACGTCGTCCACCTCGCGGCACCGGTCACCGGCTCGGGGGTCGAATCCACCTCGGACAACCGGGACCCGCACTTCTGGCAGGACCCGGTGCTCATGCAGGAGGCCACGACGGCGTTCGCCACGACGATGGTCGAGGCCGACCCCCGCCACGCCGCGTACTACCGGCTCCAGAGCGACCGCCTGGTCCGCGACCTCCGCCGCCTCGACCATCACTTCGGGAAGGGGCTCGCCTCCTGCGCCACGCGGACCGTGGTGGTCAGCCACGACGCGTTCGAGTACCTCGGCCGCCGCTACCACCTCGACATCGTCCCGATCGCCGGGTTGGAGCCGGACGCCGAGCCGTCGTTGCAGCGACTGCGCGACCTCACCGGCCTGATCCGGGACCAGAACGTCACCACGATCTTCTTCGAGACCCTGGCCAGTCCCGCCCTCGCTCAATCCCTCGCCGGCGACCTGGGGCTGAAGACCGCCGTGCTCGACCCGATCGAGGGACTCACCTCCTCCGACCCCCACGCGACGTACCTCACCCTGATGCGGCAGAACCTCGCCGCCCTCGCGAAAGCAGGCGACTGCACATGACCTCTTCCGTCCTCTCCCTCGACCTGGTCGGCGTGGTGCTCGGCGGCCGGCCGATCGTCCGCGACGTCAGCCTCGAGGTCGCACCCGGCCAGGTGGTCGCGATCCTGGGCGCCAACGGGTCCGGCAAGTCCACGCTGGTCAAGGCCCTGGTCGGGCTCAACCCGATCAGCCACGGCTCGGTGGCGTTGTTCGGTACGCCGTTGGGCCGCTTCCACGACTGGGCGCGGGTCGGCTACGTGCCCCAACGGTCCGCGGTCGGCACGGGGGTGCCTGCGACTGTACGGGAGGTCGTCGCCAGCGGCCGGATCGCGCGGCG
>JAFMQY010000032.1 GCA_017354415.1 Nocardioides sp. | reverse complement strand
GTTGCGGCTCGCCGAGGCGGCTCGGCTCGGGTTCCGTATCGGCGTCGCCCCCTCATCGGGCCGCGGCGAGGGGCCCGGTCGCCGCACCGTCGACGGGATGACGGTGGTCGAGGTGAGCGACCTCCACGGCGCCCTGTCGGCCCTGGGGCTCGCGCCATCCGGCACTCGCGGACCCACCTGACCGGCTGACGCCTGCTTGCGCCTGGCCCGACCCCGGCGGGATCCTGCCGTCATGGCGGAGCAGATCGACTCCCTGCCCGGGGGCATGCCCCACGCCCGGAGGGTCCCGATCGGCGATCACGGGTTCCTCAGCGACGGCGAGGTCTCCGCGCTGCTCGCGCCCGACGGCTCGGTGTCGTGGATGTGCGTCCCGCGGTTCGACTCGCCCAGCGTCTTCGGCTCGATCCTGGGGCGGCTGGCGGGAGCCTTCCGGATCGCACCACTGGATGTCAGCGTTCCGGCCAGCCGCCGCTACCTGCCCGGGACCATGATCCTCGAGACCAGCTGGGGCACCCCGACCGGATGGATCATCATCCGCGACGTCCTGCTGATCGGCCCCTGGCACCACGCGGAGGACCGCACCACGACCTACCACCGGACGCCCAACGACTATGAGGCGGAGCACATCCTGCTGCGCACGGTGCGCTGCGTCTCCGGCGAGGTGCAGACCGTGATGGACTGCGAGCCGGTCCTCGACTACGGGCGCCAACCGGCGCACTGGGAGTACACCGGTCCGAGCTATCACCAGGGGATCGCCAAGGCGGACGGCGTCCCGGTGCAGCTGACCCTCACCACCGACATGCTGATCGGGTTCGAGGGGGGTCACGCCGGAAGCCGGACGCTGCTCAAGGAGGGCGATGCCCGGTTCGTCGCCCTGTCCTGGGGCGGTGCCGAGCCGCCGACGACGTACGCCGACGCCTATCGGCGGCTGGTGTGGACGGCGCACCACTGGCAGCACTGGCTGGCCCGCGGCCGGTTCCCCGACCACCCGTGGCGCAGCTACCTCCAGCGCAGCGCACTTACGCTCAAGGGCCTCACCTACGCCCCGACCGGTGCGGTGACCGCGGCCGGCAGCACGTCGTTGCCGGAGACACCGGGCGGCGGCCGCAACTACGACTACCGGTTCGCCTGGATCCGCGACGCCACCTTCGCCCTCTGGGCGATGTACTCGCTCGGCCTCGACTGGGAGGCTGTGGACTTCTTCTCGTTCATCGCCGACATGGCGGCCGGTGACCAGGACCTGCAGATCATGTACGGCATCGGCGGCGAGCGCGAGCTCGTCGAGTCCGAGCTCGACCACCTCCCCGGGTACGCCGGTTCCCGGCCGGTCCGGATCGGGAACGCGGCGTACTCCCAACGCCAGCACGATGTCTGGGGAGCGCTGCTCGACTCGGTCTACCTGCACTCGAAGGCCGCCGACCACCTCGACAACCGGATCTGGCCGATCCTGAACCGCCAGGTGGGAGAGGCGATCAAGCACTGGCGGGAGCCGGATGCCGGGATCTGGGAGGTGCGCGGCGAGCCGCGGCACTTCACCTCCTCCAAGATCATGTGCTGGGTCGCGGTCGACCGCGGCGCCAGGCTGGCCCGGATGGGCGGCGAGGACGCCAAGGCCTCCGAGTGGGAGCTCGCCGCGGACGAGATCAAGGAGGACATCCTCGAGCACGGAGTCGACGAGCGCGGTGTGTTCACCCAGTACTACGGCTCCACCGCGCTGGACGCGTCACTCCTGCTCGCGCCGTTGCTGAGGTTCCTGCCGCCCGACGACCCGCGGATCCGGGCCACCGTGATGGCGATCCGCGACGAGCTCACGGTCGACGGACTGGTGCTGCGCTACCGGGTCGACGAGACCGACGACGGGTTCAGCGGTGAGGAGGGCACGTTCACGATCTGCTCGTTCTGGTTGGTGTCGGCGCTGTGCGAGATCGGGGAGGCCGACCTGGCCCGCTCGCTGTGCGCGAAGCTGCTGTCGTTCGCCGGCCCGCTGGAGCTGTACGGCGAGGAGATCGACCCGCACACCGGTCACCACCTGGGCAACTTCCCCCAGGCATTCACCCATCTCGCGCTGATCAACGCCGTGCTCCACGTGATCGGTCTCGAGGCCCAGGCGACGGATGACGCCCGCTCGTCGTACTGACACCCCCTACACTGACGCCACACGGCCACCCCGGCGAACGCGGGCCGCGGACCGATGAAGGAGGGACCTGGTGGCAGGCGGGACGGGGAGCGACGACACGATGCGCCTGCGGGCGACGCTGTCCGCGATCGCCCCCGGCACCGCCATGCGTGACGGTCTGGAGCGGATCCTGCGTGGCCGCACGGGTGCCCTGATCGTGCTCGGCCACGACCGCACCGTCGAGTCGATCTGCACCGGCGGATTCACCCTCGACGTGCCGTTCACCGCGACCGGGCTGCGCGAGCTGGCGAAGATGGACGGCGCGATCATCGTCGATCGTGACCTGACCCGGATCACCCGCGCTGCCGTGCACCTGATGCCAGACCCCTCCATCCCGTCCGACGAGACCGGGACCCGACACCGCACCGCCGACCGGGTCGCCCGGCAGACCGGCTTCCCGGTGGTCTCGGTGTCACAGTCGATGCAGATCATCGCGGCGTACGTCGGTGAGCTGCGGCACGTGATCGAGGGATCGGCCCAGATCCTGTCCCGCGCCAACCAGGCGCTGGCCACCCTCGAGCGCTACAAGCTCCGGCTCGACGAGGTGTCGGCCACCTTGTCGGCCCTGGAGATCGAGGACCTGGTCACGGTCCGCGACGTCGCGGTGGTCGCCCAACGGCTGGAGATGGTCACCCGGATCGCGCGCGAGATCGAGGACTACGTCCTCGAGCTCGGCACCGACGGCCGCCTGCTCTCGCTCCAGCTCGAGGAGCTGGTCACCGGCGTCGACCTGGAGCGCCAGCTCGTGGTTCGCGACTACCTGCCCAGCCGTCGCACCAGAGGCGCCGAGGTCGCGCTGGCCCGGCTCTCGGGTCTCTCCTCGATCGACCTGGTCGACCCGGCCTCCGCGGCCCGTGCGCTCGGCCTCGGTGAGCACCTCGACGGCGCGGTCGCACCACGCGGCTACCGGCTGCTCGCGAAGGTACCGCGGCTGCCGGCGACCGTCGTCGAGCGGCTGGTCGAGCACTTCGAGACGCTCCAGAAGCTGCTGTCCGCCGGCGTGGACGACCTCCAGGCCGTCGACGGGGTCGGCGAGCTTCGAGCGCGCAGCGTGCGCGAAGGTCTCTCGCGGCTGGCCGAGTCCTCGATCCTGGAGCGCTACGTCTAGGTCGTCCTAGCCCGACTTGTGGTGCTTGTTGTTGTCGTGGCTCTGCTTCGGGTGAGCCGTCCGGGTGACCTGGGGCGCGTTGGGCGCGGTGAGCAGGAAGGCCACGTCCTGCGGTTGGCCGGCGAGGGCGGCGACGTGCAGATGGTAGGTGCCGGGGAGCGCCCACTGGGTCTGCACCGGGCACCCGTTCTCGGAACGTCGTGCGTCCCAGGTGAGCTTCACTCGGACGGGGTCACCCTGGCGGAGGACGAGGTCCTGGTTGGGGATCGCGTGAGCGCACTGCACGGTGGTCCAGATCAGGTCGGCGCCGGACGTGATCTTCATGGCCAGCGTGTTCTTGGAGAGGGTCCACGTGCAGGCCGGTGTGGTCAGGGTCGAGAAGTCGAGGATGACTGTGACGTCTCGACCCGCGACCGGGTTCGGAACGGAGGGCGTGACGGCGACATCACCGGCCGGGCACGGCCCGGACGGCATCGCCACTCGCGTGACGGGGTCGTCGGCCTGCTTGCCGCCATGGTTGGGGGGCGAGGTCTCGGCCGGGGTGGTCGGTGCACTCGTGGCCGGAGCGTTCGTCGACGGGGTCATCGACGGGCTGGTGTCGGCCACCGTCGCGGCCCGGTCGGGGCCGCTCGACCCGGTGCCTGACCCGCCGAGGATCCGGGCGACACCGACGACCAGGAGTGCGGCGATGCCCAGCACCATCAGACGTCGTACCCAATAGACGCGCGCCGGCAGCGGCCCGCGCGTCATTCCGGTCATGTACGGCACGCTAACGAGCGCAGGCGTGGCTCTGTGGTAGCCACACCCGGGCGAGGACAGTCCGATCCGCCGAAGCCGGGGCGGAGTGCCGCAGCGAGCGGCGAAGCGAGCTTGCTCGCGAGCCGGCCCGGGGCTCGCTTGCCCGCGAGCCGGCCTTAGGCTCGCGCCGTGTCCGACCTGCACGCTCCGCTGCTGCAGTGGTACAACGCCCACGCGCGCGACCTGCCCTGGCGTCGTCCCGACGCGACCCCGTGGGCGGTGATGGTCTCGGAGTTCATGCTCCAGCAGACGCCGGTGGTCCGCGTCCTCCCGGTGTACGCCGCCTGGCTCGACCGATGGCCCAGCCCGGCCGACCTGGCCGCGGAGCCGACGGGCGAGGCGATCCGCGCCTGGGGCCGTCTGGGCTACCCACGCCGAGCGCTCCGGCTGCACGCGGCCGCGACCGTGATCACCGAAGACCACGGAGGCGAGGTTCCGGACACCTACGACGAGCTGGTGGCGCTACCCGGCATCGGCGACTACACCGCCTCCGCGGTACTGGTGTTCGCGTTCGGTCGATGCCGGCCGGTGCTCGACACCAACGTCCGACGCGTCCTCGCCCGCGTCGTGTCGGGCACCGCGTTCCCTCCGTCGGCGGTGACCGCCGCGGAGAAGGCGCTCGCGGTCGGCCTGCTCCCGGCCGACGAGCCGACCGCGGCGACCTGGTCGGTGGCTCTGATGGAGCTCGGTGCCCTGGTCTGCACCGCGTCCTCCCCCGCCTGTGACAGCTGCCCACTTCGCACCCGGTGCGCCTGGCGCGCGGCCGGCCACCCGGCGTACGACGGACCGCCCCGCCGGGGCCAGACCTGGGCCGGCACCGACCGCCACTGCCGGGGCCGGCTACTGGCCGTGGTGCGCGACACGGACGGTCCCGTGAGCGACCTCGCACTGGAGCGGGCATGGCCCGAGCCCGGGCAGCGCGACCGCTGCCTGGGCTCGCTCGTGGTCGACGGGTTGCTGGTGCACACCGACGAGGGCTACGCCCTCCCGGTCTGACGGCTCAGCTTTCCTCAGTCGCCGGCGGACTTCTCCACATCCGTGGGGCCGGGCGTCTCGTCGTCGCCCTCCCCGCGGCCCTGGGGACCGGGAGCCGGCTCGGCGGCCACTGTCTCCAAGGGCGGGAGGTCCGGCAGCTCGCCGACCTTCTGCCCCTTGAACGTGAACTGCGCCGTCGGGCCCTCGCCCTCCACGTCGACCACGACGATCTGGCCCGGGCCGACCTCGCCGTACAGCATCTTCTCGGCGAGGACGTCCTCGACCTCGCGCTGGACGGTGCGACGCAGCGGGCGGGCACCGAGGACCGGGTCGAAGCCGCGCTCGGCCAGGAGGTTCTTGGCCGCCTGCGTGAGCTCGAGCGACATGTCGCGGTCCTTCAGCCGCAGCTCGACGGCCGCGATCATGTTGTCGACCATGTGGATGATCTGCTCGCGCGACAGCGGCGGGAACACGATGATCTCGTCGACACGGTTGAGGAACTCCGGCCGGAAGTGCTGCTTGAGCTCCTCCTGCACCTTGTTCTTCATCCGGTCGTAGGAGCCAGCCGGGTCACCGGACTGGGCGAACCCGAGGTTCAGGCCCTTGGCGATGTCCTTGGTGCCGAGGTTGGTGGTCATGATGATCACGGTGTTCTTGAAGTCCACGACCCGGCCCTGGGAGTCGGTCAGCCGACCCTCCTCCAGGATCTGCAACAGGCTGTTGAAGATGTCGGGGTGGGCCTTCTCGACCTCGTCGAAGAGGACCACGCTGAACGGCTTGCGCCGCACCTTCTCGGTGAGCTGGCCGCCCTCCTCGTAGCCGACGTAGCCGGGAGGCGAGCCGAACAGGCGCGAGACCGTGTGCTTCTCGCTGAACTCGCTCATGTCGAGCTGGATCAGCGCGTCCTCGTCACCGAACAGGAACTCGGCGAGCGTCTTGGACAGCCACGTCTTACCGACCCCGGACGGGCCGGCGAAGATGAACGACCCGCCGGGACGCTTCGGGTCCTTCAGGCCCGCACGGGTACGGCGGATGGCCCGGCTGAGCGCCTTGACGGCCTCCTCCTGGCCGATCACCCGCTTGTGCAGCTCGTCCTCCATCTTGAGCAGTCGCGTGGACTCCTCCTCGGAGAGCTTCACGATCGGGATCCCGGTCGCCACGGCGAGCACCTCGGCGATCAGCTCCTCGTCGACCTCGGCGACCTCGTCGAGGTCACCGGCGCGCCACTGCTTCTCGCGCTCGACCTTCTTCGCGGTCAGCTGCTTCTCCTCGTCGCGGAGCTTGGCCGCAGCCTCGAAGTCCTGGCCGTCGATCGCGGCCTCCTTGCGCTGCCGCACCTCGGAGATCTTGTCGTCGTACTCGCGGAGGTCGGACGGCGCCGTCATCCGGCGGATGCGCAGCCGGGAGCCGGCCTCGTCGATCAGGTCGATGGCCTTGTCCGGCAGGAACCGGTCGGAGATGTAGCGGTCGGCCAGCGTGGCCGCGGAGACCAGCGCCTGGTCGGTGATCGTGACCCGGTGGTGGGCCTCGTAGCGGTCACGCAGACCCTTGAGCATCTCGATCGTGTGCGCGATCGAGGGCTCGGCGACCTGGATCGGCTGGAAGCGGCGCTCCAGCGCGGCGTCCTTCTCGAGGTACTTGCGGTACTCGTCGAGGGTGGTCGCACCGATCGTCTGCAGCTCGCCCCGGGCCAGCATCGGCTTGAGGATGCTCGCCGCGTCGATCGCGCCCTCGGCCGCACCGGCCCCGACGAGGGTGTGGATCTCGTCGATGAACAGCACGATGTCGCCCCGGGTGCGAATCTCCTTCAGCACCTTCTTGAGGCGTTCCTCGAAGTCACCGCGGTAGCGCGACCCGGCGACCAGCGCGCCGAGGTCGAGGGTGTAGATCTGCTTGTCCTTGAGCGTCTCGGGGACGTTTCCCTTGACGATGTCCTGGGCCAGGCCCTCGACGATCGTCGTCTTGCCGACGCCCGGCTCGCCGATCAGCACCGGGTTGTTCTTGGTACGGCGGCTCAGGATCTGCATGACCCGCTCGATCTCCTGCTCGCGCCCGATCACCGGGTCGAGCTTGGACTCTCTGGCGTCCTGGGTGAGGTTCCTCCCGAACTGGTCGAGGACCAGCGACGAGGAGGGCGCGTCGGCCGGGGCTCCCGACGTCGCGGCCTGGGTGCCGGCCTGCTCCTTGCCCTGGAAGCCGCTGAGCAGCTGGATGACCTGCTGGCGCACGCGGTTGAGATCGGCGCCGAGCTTCTGCAGCACCTGGGCGGCGACACCCTCACCCTCGCGGATCAGGCCGAGCAGGATGTGCTCGGTGCCGATGTAGGAGTGGCCGAGCTGCAGAGCCTCCCGCAGCGACAGCTCGAGGACCTTCTTCGCGCGCGGGGTGAACGGGATGTGCCCGCTCGGAGCCTGCTGGCCCTGGCCGATGATCTCCTCGACCTGCGCCCGCACGGCCTCCAGGGAGATGTCGAGGCTCTCCAGAGCCTTCGCGGCGACGCCCTCACCCTCGTGGATCAGGCCGAGCAGGATGTGCTCGGTGCCGATGTAGTTGTGGGAGAGCATGCGGGCCTCTTCCTGGGCCAGCACGACCACCCGTCGGGCTCGGTCAGTGAACCGCTCGAACATGCCAATCGCTCCTCAACGCGGGTGTGGGGCACCTCCCGCAGGTCTGCAGAACAGGGGACGCCCTCACCTACGCATTCGAAGACGTCGACTCTTCCAACTGGTCTCCCAGCCTACGTGTTCCTCGCCTGTTCCGAACTCCGTCCGCCCACAGCGAACATGAACCGGGGGAACGTACCCCGAAAGGCGACAGCGCTCACGTGTCGTCGGTCGAGACCACGACATGAGGCTGCAGGCACCGTCACCGGGTCTCGACGCGCTCACACGACCTCGCACGCTTCGGTCGCTCGCTTGCTCGACCTGGCCGAGCCCACGCCGGGCGTTCGGACCTCACGCCCGGCTGCCCGTCTCAATGCGCGGCTTCGAAGGCCTCACGCACCTGGGACGGGATGCGGCCCCGGTCGGGCACGTCGTAGCCGTTGGAGCGGGCCCAGTCGCGGACCTCGCGGGCACTGGTGCCCAGCTGGGTGCGGCTCTTGCCCCTGCTTCGTCCGCCGCTGCGGCGCCCGGCTTCGACGTACTTGGAGAGCGCCGCGCGCAGCGCCTTGGCGTTCTTGTCATTGAGGTCGATCTCGTAACTGCGGCCGTCGAGCCCGAAAGCGACAGTCTCGGTGGCGTCACCGCCGTCCAGGTCATCCTCGAGAGTGATGTGCACTTTCTGTGCCATGAGTCTGCCTTCCGGGAGGTCGGCGCAGAAATCCGCGCCCAGATGTGCCAGAGTCGTCGCGAAAGATACTCGGGGATAACGATCAACGCAAACGTTTCCGCCGGAAAAGGCAAGATGAGCGAGAAACGTCCAGCCGTTCAGCGATTGCGCGCGTAGACGAGCTCCAGCCCACGAAGGGTCAACCAGGGGTCGTGAGCCGTGAAACAGCGGCACTCGTCGTACACCAGCCCCGCCAGATATCCCGTGGCCACGACCGAGACATCGGTCAGGGGCACGTCGAGCTCCTCGATCATCCGGGAGACAATTCCGTCGACCTGGCTCGCCACCCCGAACACCATTCCCGACTGCAGCGCCTCGACCGTGTTGCGCGCGATCACGGACCTCGGTCGCCGCAATTCGACCATGCGCAATTGTGCACCCCGCCGCTCGAGAGCCTCCAGAGATATCTCGATCCCCGGCGTTATCGAACCACCGATGTACTGCCCGTCGGAATTCACGACGTCGAAAGTGGTCGCGGTGCCGCCGAAGTCGACGACCACGGCCGGGCCGCCGTACCGCGTGGCCACGGCCAGTGCGTTGACGATGCGGTCGGTGCCGACCTCACGCGGGTTGTCGGTGAGCACCGGAACGCCGGTCCGGACCCCGGGCTCGACGACCACGCTGGGCAGTGCGCCGAACTGCCCGGCCAGCATCGTCCGCCACTGCTGGAGCACCGACGGCACGGTCGCACACACCGCGATGCCCCCGACCTCGGCCTCACGGTTTCCGAGCAGGCCCCGGATCAACACCGACCACTCGTCCGCCGTACGCGACTCGACCGTGGCGACCCGCCAGTCGGCGAAGACCTCACCCTCGCGGATCAGCCCCAGCACGGTGTGTGCGTTGCCGATGTCGGCCGCCAGCAGCGTCGCCGGCTCGGCGCCGCTCGGGCTCATCGCGGTTCCAGGGCGGCGTGTCCGGCCAGCACGGTGGCATCCCTCCTCGTCCGAGACCCGAAACTAGCAGCGAGGGCGCCCTTGCCCACTCGTGTCTCGGGCCGACCGCCCTCGCCCGCTGATGGCGCGACGCCGAAATCGCACCGGAAGCCGCGGGGGGACGCCGATGAGCGAGCCCCTGGCCGGCGCCGCCGCCCGGGCCGGACTTCTCACCGCTCGGCGTGCTCGAGTTCGAGCCCGCGACGCGCCCCGTCCGTGGTTCCTCCCAGATCGGCAAGCCCTTCGAGAAGACCTTCCACGGCTTCGCACTCCGGATCGGCACCTGCACCGAGTGCGAGACGCTCTACCAGAACCCTGCATCAAGCACTGACCCGACGCATGGGCGCGGCTCACGCAGGCAGGGTCGCGCCGCCGATGGTCAGTGGCCGGTTGTCGATGAGCCGGGTCGACCCCACCCGGGCAGCGACCAGGATCCGGCCGGGCACCGGGTCTACCGGGTGCTCCGGGAGCTCGCCGAGGTCTGGTGTCCGAAGGGCGAGGTAGTCGACGTCGACGTCGGGCTCCTCACGCAGCACGCGCATCGCGGCCCAGCGCGCCGAGGGCACACCGTACGGCGCGCGGTCCTGGGCGGCGCGGAGGGCGCGGGAGAGCACGGCGGCGTGTCGGCGCTGGTCGGGCTCGAGGTATCGGTTGCGGCTGGACAGGGCCAGACCGTCGGGCTCTCGCACCGTCTCGGCGCCGACCACCTCGACGCCGAGGCACAGCTCGCGACTCATCGTCCGCACCAGCACCAGCTGCTGGTAGTCCTTCTCCCCGAACACCGCCACATCGGGGCGGACCAGCCCGAACAGCTTCGCCACGACCGTGAGGACGCCCGCGAAGTGGCCGGGGCGGAAGGCCCCTTCCAGCTCCGACCCCAGAGGGCCGGGGTCGACGGTGACGCTGGGCAGTCCGCCGGGGTACATCTCCTCGACGGAGGGGGCGAACACGACATCCACCCCCTCTTCCGCGCAGAGGGCCAGGTCGGCCGCGAGGGTGCGGGGGTAGCGGTCCAGATCCTCACCGGCCCCGAACTGCAGCGGGTTGACGAACAGCGAGGCCGCGACCGACCCGGCGCCCGCCCGCTCCCGCGCGAGGCGGAAGAGGGACGCATGGCCTTCGTGCAGCGCCCCCATGGTCGGCACCAGCACGACCGGCGACGACGACTCCGTGCCGCGGGCGAGGGCGCGGTGGAGCTCCTCGCGCGTGGACGCGAGCACCGGAGTGGGACTCATCGCGAGGGCGTACGACGCTGGGGCTCGGCGCTGGGACGGACCGCCCCATCGAGCACTCGCCGGATCGCGTCACCGCGGATCGGCAGCACCCGGCCGTCCGTCACGACGCGGTCGAGGGTCGCCCGGGCCAGGGTGAGGTAGGAACGAAGCGTGTCCGGGGCGTTCGCGGTGATCTCCGCGACGTGCGCCCGCACGGTGTTCACGTCCCCGCGGACGATCGGCCCGGTCAGGGCGGCGTCGCCCTCGGACAGTGCGTTGTCGAGGGCGGCCTCGAGCAGTGGGCGCAGGGTCGCCGACGGGTCCTGGGCGCCGGCGGCCGACAGCAGCTCCATCGCCTGGCTGACCAGCGTCACGAGGTGGTTGGCGCCGTGGGCCAGGCCGGCGTGGTAGAGGCCGCGCAGCTCCTCGGGCACCCAGCTGACGCGGCCGCCCAGCTCAGCCACGAGTGCCTCGGCCCAGTCGCGTTCGGCCGGGCCCGCGGTCACGCCGAAGACGCAGTCGGCCAAGCGGCCGAGGTCGCGGCCGGTGCCGGAGAAGGTCATGGCCGGGTGCATCGCGACCGGGCGCGTACCCACCGCCGTGGCGGCCCCGAGCACGCCGAGCCCGTGTCTGCCGCTGGTGTGGACGACGTACTGGCCCGCGTGGAGCGCCCCACTGGCAGCGAGCTGCGTCACGACGTTCTCGAGCATGTCGTCGGGCACGGTCAGCAACAGGACGTCGCACGACCGGGCGACGGCGGTCGGCTTCAAGACGGGGACGCCGGGCAGGAGGTCCGCCGCGCGTCGCAGTGAGGCATCCGACTCACCGGCGACGGAGACAACCTCGTGGCCGCGGTGACGCAGCGCAGCGCCCAGGACAGCACCGACGCGACCGGCCCCGATGACGCCTACCCGGACGGCGGACAGCGTGGTGCTCATGCGCGAACCTTTCGTTCCAGTTCCTCCGACGTCCTCGGGCGAGGACCGGCCGGATACCGGACGTTCTCAATCCGTTGCAACAACACAATCTAGGCGTCGATCCATCCCCGCCGGAACTTCTCGGCGGTGTGACGAGCGCGACTTCCGCCCGAGTCGACCGGCCGGGCGACCAGGTTCGCGCCCGGAGGCCGGCACTAGCATCGGTCCGTGCTCGCAGACGACGTCGCCGCACCCGGCCGCGGGCCACACCCCGTGGGTCCGCCGTGACGGGTGTCGTCCGACGCCTTCTGAGCGGCCGAGGGTCAGGGGAGTCACCGCTGCTGAGCGTCGTCGTGCCGGCGTACGACGTGGAGCGGTACCTCGCCGACTGCCTCGACGGCGTCCTCGGCCAGTCCTACGACAGGCTCGAGGTCGTGGTCGTCGACGACGGGTCGCCCGACCGCAGCGGCGAGATCGCGGACGAGTTCGCCGGGCGCGACCCGCGCGTACGGGTGGTGCACACCGACAACCAGGGCCTCGGGGCAGCCCGCAACGAGGGCGTCCGGCACGCCACCGGCGAGCTGCTCGCGTTCGTCGACTCCGACGACGTGGTGCCGCCGGGCGCCTACGCCGCGATGACGACCCTCCTGGACCGGACCGGTGCGGACCTGGTGACCGGCGACGTCGCACAGCTCGAGGACGGGCAGGTGCGGCCACTGCCGTGGGTGAGCCGTCTGCACCCGTCCGACCGCGATGTCGTGATCGGCGACGTGCCCGACCTGTTGGGTGACGTGTTCGCATGGAACAAGGTGTTCCGGCGGGACTTCTGGGACCGCAGGGAGCTCAGCTGGCCCGAAGGGGTCCGCTACGAGGACCAGCCCACGTCGACGCTGGCGTTCCTGCGCGCCGAGCGGATCGCCATCGCCTCATCGGTCGTCTACCACTGGCGGCTGCGCGCCGAGGGCACCTCGATCACCCAGCAGCGGGCCCGGGTCGACGATCTCCGCGACCGATGGACGACGAAGCGGATGACGCTCGAGTCGGTACGCCGCGAGGGCACCCCGACACTGGAGCTCACTCTGCTGGACCGGATCCTGCCCGGTGACATGTGGCGCTACTTCCAGCTGATCCCCGACGCCGAGGACGTCTGGTGGGACCTCCTGGTGTCAGGGGTCCGTGAGCTCTGGGCCGACCGTTCGCTGACCCACAGCGTCCTGCCACCCGTCCATCGGCTGACGGGCTGGCTCGTCGAGCAGGGCCGACGCGACGACGCGGTCACGGTGATCGAGCACCTGCGCGCCATGAAGGGCCGTCGGATCGCCCGGGTGACCGAGGGGGACGTCGTACGGCTCGACGTACCGGGACTGGACCCGGCCACGGTCGCCCCGGAGGCGCTCGCCGTACGCGCCTCCGAGGTCTGACCGGCCTCAGCCGAGCCCGGCGTCGTTCAGGAACTTCTGTGCGACCGCCGACGGCGTCTCGCGGTTCACCGTGACGTCGAAGTTGAGCGCGGTGAGCTCCCTCGTGTTCAGCTTCGCCATCAGCTCGTTCAGCGGGGCCTCGATGTCGGGGTGGGCGTTGAGGAAGGCCGTCGACACGGCCGGTACCAGGTTCTGAGCCGGCTGGATGTGCTTGTCGTCGGCGAGCAGGACCAGTCCCTGGCTCTTGAGAGTGGCATCCGTCGTGGAGGTCAACCCGAGCTGGGACTCACCCTTCTTCACCGACTGGTAGGTCTGCGGGCTGGCGAACCCGAGCGGCAGGATCTTGGTGATCTTGATGCCGTACTTGTCCTCCAGTCCACCGGCGCAGTCCAGACGTCCCTGGCAGTCGGGGGCGGCGGCCAGGACCACGGACTTGCCCTTGAGGTCGGACAGCTTGGTGACGTGGTTCTCCTGGGAGTACTTCTTGGTCACGAAGAACGCGTTGGTGTCCGTGGCCTCGGACGGGTTGAGCAGCGTGATCCCGGCCTGGTCGAGCTCCGGCTTCGCCTGCGAGATCACCGTGTTCGGGTTGGACGAGGTCGGGACCGGCGCGTTCGCGCCCTTGTCCCTGGCGATCAGGAAGTCGACGATGCCGCCGGTGTACTCCGGCACGACGTCGATGCTCTTCGGGAACGTCGCCATGTAGACGTCACGGGTGCCGACCAGCTTCACGCTGGGCTGGTACCCGTGGGTGCGCAGGAGGCCGGCGTAGATCTCCGCGACGATCTCGGCCTCGGTGAAGTTCTGGCCCGAGATGTTGACCACTCCGTGGGTCGCCTTCGTGCCGGACGACGACGAGCTGTTCACGGAGTTGCCGGCGCAGCCGGCGAGAGCGAGTGCGCCCACGGCCACCGCCCCGGCGAGGAGACGACGCTTCTGCATGGATTTCCACCTTCTGTGTCCCGCGTCGGTGTGACGCGCGTGTCCGGTGCCCGTTCCTGCCAGGGCGTGGATCGCCCATCATGCACCCGCGGCGGCCCCGGCGCGAGCCCGGGTCCGGGGAACCGTCCGGCGCACGGGGTCGACGGCGCGCTCGGCGACGGAGCCGAGGAGCTCGAGCCCGAAGGCCACGACCGCCACGACCACGGCACCGGCGATGCCCTTGGGGTAGTTGGTGCGGTAGAAGCCGTCGGTGATGATCCGGCCGAGGCCGGGGCCTGCGACCAGAGCCGCGATCGTGGCCGTCGCCCACACCTGCACCAGGGCCAGGCGGATGCCGGAGACCACGAGCGGGAGCGCGAGAGGGAGCTCGACGCGCCAGAACTGCTGCGACCCGGCCATGCCCATCCCGGCCGCCGACTCCTTGACCTCGGCCGGGACCTCACGCACCGCGACGTTCGCGTTGGTGATGAGCGGGGGCAGCGCGAAGAGGGTGAGCGCGATCAGGGTCGACAAACCCGCCCGGCCGTACGGGCCGAACGTCTGGGTGCCGGGGAAGTCGGTCGTCACCAGGACCGCCAGCAGCGCGAACGTCGGGACGGCGCGACCGATGTTGGAGATGTTGATCGCCAGGAAGCTGCCCCGTCCGAGGTGGCCGAGCCACAGTGCGATGGGGAGACCGATCACTGCGGCGATCAGCAGAGCGGTGACGCTGAGGAGGAGCTGTTCGACCAGCAGCGTCCAGATCCCCTCCTGGCCCTGCCAGTTGGCGGGATCGGTCAGGTACTGCCAGGTGGCTGTGACGAGGTTCACGACGTACGCCGCCGATGGGTCCAGGGGGTGATCGTCCACTGCACTCCGACGATGAGGGCGTCGAGGGCGACCGCGAGTACGACGCAGAGCACGCTGGCGGCGAGGAGCTCGGCCTTGAAGTTGTTCGTCACGCCGTCCTGGATCAGGTTGCCCAGGCCGCCGTAGCTGACCAAGGTGCCGACGGTGGTCAGGGCCACGGTCGAGACGGTGGCGACCCGGAGGCCGGCCATCATCACCGGCAGCGCCAGCGGCAGCTCGACCCGGAACAGCAGCCGGGTGCGTCCGTAGCCGAGACCGGTCGCGGACTCCCGCACCTCGTCGGGCACGCCGGTCAGCCCGGCCAGCATGCTGCGCACCAGGATGGTGAGGGCATATAGCCCGAGCCCGATCACGACGGTGGTCGCCGTGATCCCGGTGAAGGGGACCAACAGCGGGAACAGCGCCAGGCTGGGGATCGTGTAGATCGCGGTGCTCGTGCCGAGGATCGTGCCCCGCAGCCACGGCAGGCGCCGTGCCACCAGAGCCAGGGGGAAGGCGATCAGGATCCCCAGGACCAGGGCGGCCGCGGTGATCTGCAGGTGCTGGATCATCGCCGTGGTGAGGTCGTGGTGTCGGTCCTTGAGGTAGTCCAGGCAGAACCATTGGTTCGTCAGCGCGTTGTAGCAGGTCGGCTGGACCGGGGGGGCAGTGGCCGCGGGTAGGGTCACGGCCATGAACGCTACCGCGACCTCGGGGCCGCGCTCGCCGGGCGATCCGATGATCCGGCTGGAGGGGGTCGGGAAGCGGTACGCCGACGGGACGGTCGCCGTGCACGAGCTCGACCTCGAGGTCGCACCCGGCGAGGTGGTGTGCCTGGTCGGGCCGTCGGGCTGCGGCAAGTCCACGACGTTGAAGATGATCAACCGCCTGATCGAGCCCACCAGCGGCCGGATCTTCGTCGAGGGCAGGGACGTCATGGCCGAGGACCCGGTGAAGATGCGCCGCCGGATCGGCTACGTGATCCAGCAGATCGGCCTGTTCCCCCACCAGAAGATCGCGACCAACGTCGCGACCGTGCCGTCGCTCCTGGGCACACCCAGGAAGCAGGCGCACGAGCGTGCGCGAGAGCTCCTCGACCTGGTGGGCCTGGACCCTGACCTGTACGCCGACCGGTACCCGCACCAGCTCTCCGGAGGGCAGCAGCAGCGGGTCGGGGTCGCCCGGGCCCTGGCCGCCGACCCTCCCGTGCTGCTGATGGACGAGCCGTTCGCGGCCGTCGACCCGATCGTCCGCGCCCGGCTGCAGGACGAGTTCCTCCGGCTCCAGGAGGAGCTCGACAAGACCGTCGTCCTGGTGACCCACGACATCGACGAGGCCGTGAAGATGGGTGACAAGGTGGCGATGATGGCGCAGGGCGGACGCCTGGCTCAGTTCGGCACACCGGCAGAGCTGCTCGGCCATCCGGCCGACGACTTCGTGGCCGACTTCGTCGGCTCGACGGCTGGGCTGCGCCGGCTGGCGGTCACCAAGCTCGACCGCGACCACCTCGAGCCGCTGGACGGGATCTCAGCCGGCGATCTCGGCGCGGCGATCGACCTCGACACCACGCTGGAGCACGCGCTCGCCGTCCTGCTGCGCGACGACAAGCCGGTGATCGGCGTGAAGGACGGGGCGCAGTTCGTCGGCGTCCTCACGCCCGACGGCATCCACCGCGCCCTCCGCGCTTCCCTTGCCGAGCCCCTCCCCGAGAGCTGACCTGGCAGTTGTGTACGCCGTACGGGCGCTGACCTGGCAGTTGTGTACGCCGTGAACGCGCCGACCCGGCGATTCCGTCGTACGTGACTGCCAGGTCAGCGTCGTATGCCGTGACGCAACTGCCAGGTCAGCGTCGTATGCCGTGACGCAACTGCCAGGTCAGCGTCAGGCCTCTCGGAGCTGGGGCCAGCTGGAGGCGTGGAGCTCGGACTTCAGGACGTCGTTCTCGGTGTGGAGAAGGAGGTTCTCGTCCTCGAGCTCGATGACCCGGACGATGGTCTCGGCGGCGCCTTCCTCCGACTGCTCCAGGGCGACCGCGAGCCGGCCGCTCTCGGCCTCGGCCAGGTCGGCGCGGCGGGCCTCGGCGTTCATCTTGCGCATCGCGTCGGCGGCACGGCTCTGTGAGGCGATGACCGCGGTCTCGAGCTGGGTGACGGCCTTCTCGGCCGCGCCCACGCGTGCCTGCATCGCCCCGGCGAACTCGCGGTGCTCGGCGGAGCGGGCTTCGGCCAGTGCCCGGTAGCCCTGAGCCTGGCGGGCTCGGTCGGCCGCCGCCTCGCGGCGAGTCAGGACGAGCTCGGAGTGCGTGATCCGGACGGCCGCGGCCCCCAGGACGACGGCCAGGACGGCGGCGACGGACACGACCGGCATAGATGCGCTGAGGATGGCGCCGAGCACGACGACCGCCGCGATCACGACCAGCGCGGCAGCGGTCACCAACCTGGTGCTGCGCTGCCGGCGACGAGCCCTGGTGGAAGGCATGTGCTCAGGCTAGGGCGCGTCGTCCTCCGGAGGGACGCGACACGCGCGTTCGAGTAGCAGCCCTCCGACGACCACCAGGATGCCCGCCACGCAGGCGCAGGCCGAGCGGAACACGCGCTGACCCGCGAGGTCGCTGGTCTGGACGCCGAGCCAGCTGACGGCGTACCCGAGGTAGAAGCCGGCCGCCAGGGCCCCGACGTAGGCACAGGCACGGGCCAGGACCAGGCGGTTCACGGCCTGGTGCGGAGACAGCCGGCCCGGCCGCTGCTGGACGGTACGGCGGGTGGACCAGGCGGTGAACCACAAGATCGCCGCCACCAGCAGCAGGGCGAGTGGCTGCGCCCAGGAGACAGTGGGCGGGACGCTGTTGCCGCGGTCGAGCATCCGGTGGAACAGCCATCCGCCGATGAGGCCGACCGCCGCGCAGGCGAGGAGTCCGCCGGGCCCCATCGGGCGCAGATGTCCCGTCGGCTCGGACGGCTCGGGAGGCTCGTCCGGTGGCTCGGGCTCGGCGCTCACGGGGCGTTCACCGGACCGGCTCACGCGTAGGCCGTCACTGCACCTGCAGCGCGAGATCGTCTCGCCGCGTCAGGCCGCTGCGGTCGCTCTTCTCCAGCAGCTCGGCCACCGGCCCGGCGTCGGGGATCTCGGCGTCGGGCTCGACGTCGTACCAGGGTTGGAGCACGAACGCGCGCTCGGCGGCGCGGGGGTGCGGCAGCTGCATGACGTCGTCGTGGCGGCGGCGATCGCCGACCACGATGACGTCCACGTCGAGGGTGCGCGGGGCGTTGGTCTCGGCGCCGCTGCGGTCGCGCCCGAAGGCGTCCTCGATCGCGTGGGCACGGTCGAGCAGCCGGCTCGCGGCCAGGGTGGTGTCGAGGAGCACCACCGCGTTGAGGTACTTCTCGGAGCCGTCGGGCGCGTCGACCGGCTCCGTCTCGTAGACCGGCGAGACCTCGGTGATCCAGACGTCGGGGGTGTCCGCCAGCGCGTTCACCGCGCCCTGCAGGCTGGTCAGGCGCTCACCGAGGTTGGACCCCAAGGAGATGACCACACGTCGGATCGGACGCATCTCACCGGTGAGGGTGTCCGCGTCGATGATGTGCGGGTTGGGGGTCTCGGTCACGGGTCGCACCTCGCTGCTCAGGGAGTGGTCGGTCGGGTGATCGTCAGCGTCACGTCGGCGAACGTCGCCGCGATGGGGGCTCCGGGCTTGTGGATCGTGACCCGAACCCATTCAACACGACTGTCCAAGAGACAGACGCCCGAGATGCGTTCGGCCACGGTCTCGATCAGATCGACCGGATCCGACTCGACGGCGGCTCTCACTTGGGCGACGAGACTTCCGTAGTCCACGGTGTCGTGCAAGTCGTCGGAGGCGGCCGCGGGACGGGTGTCGAGCCCGAGCACGAGGTCGACGAGGAACACCTGTCCCTCGCGTTTCTCGCGTTCGTACACGCCGTGGTAGGCGAAGCACTCGATCCCGGTCACCGACAGCTCGTCGGAAGGGGGAGCAGGCTCGGCCATCACCCTTCCTCCCATCGCTCGAGGGCGCGGAGGGCGTCCCGACTGGCCCGTACGTCGTGCACGCGGACGCCCCAGACCCCCTGTTGGGCCAGCAGGACGGTCAGGGCCGTGGTCGCGTCCTCCCGGTCGTCGACCGGCCGGAGCGTGCCGTCCGGGGCGGTGAGCAGCCTGCCCAGGAAGGACTTGCGGCTCGCCCCGACCAGAACCGGGTACCCCAGCGCCTGCAGCGAGGGGAGCCCGGCGAGGAGCGTCCAGTTGTGGTCGGCCTTCTTGGCGAAGCCGAGCCCGGGGTCGAGCACGATCTGCTCGTCGCGGACTCCCGCGGCATGGGCCGCGTCCACACGTGCGGAGAGCTCGGCGCGCACCGCCGCGAGGACCCCGCCGGGCCCGTCGTACACCGCGAAGTCCTGCATGTGGTCGCTGTGAGCCCGCCAGTGCATGCAGATGTACGTCGCGCCGGTGGCGGCCACCACGTCGAGCACGCGCGGGTCGGACAGTCCGCCCGAGACGTCGTTGACGATCGACGCGCCGGCGGCCACCGCCTGGTCGGCCACCTCGGAGCGCATCGTGTCGACCGACACCGTGGCACCGTCCGCCGCCAGCTCCCGGATCACCGGGAGCACTCGGGCGAGCTCCTCCTCCACCAGCGGCCGAGTCGCTCCGGGCCGGGTCGACTCCCCGCCGATGTCGAGGATGTCCGCCCCGTCGGCGAGCAGCTCCCGGCCGTGCGCGATCGCAGCATCGGGCGTGTCCCAGCGGCCGCCGTCGGAGAACGAGTCGGGAGTCACGTTCACGACTCCCATCAGCAACGGGGCGGTCGGAGGCACGCCGTCTAGCCCTTGTTGCTGTTGATCAGGGCCATCGCCTCGGATCGGGTCGCGGCGCGGTGCATGATCCCGCGCACCGCAGAGGTGATCGTGCGCGCCCCGGCCTTGCGCACCCCACGCATCGTCATGCAGAGGTGCTCGGCCTCGATCACCACGATCACGCCCCGTGCCTCCAGCCCCGCGACCAGGGCGTCGGCGATCTGGGTCGTGAGTCGCTCCTGCACCTGGGGTCGCCTGGCGTAGAGATCGACCAGGCGCGCCAGCTTGGACAGCCCGGTGATCTTGCCGGACTCGGACGGGATGTAGCCGACGTGGGCGACCCCAATGAACGGGACCAGGTGGTGCTCGCACATCGACCACAGCTCGATGTCACGCACCAGCACCATCTCGTCGTGGCCCAGGTCGAAGGTGGTGGTGAGCACGTCGCCGGGGTCCTGCCGCAGCCCCGCCGTGAGCTCGGCGTACGCCCGTGCGACTCGCTCCGGGGTGTCGCGGAGGCCCTCGCGGTCGGGATCCTCGCCGATCGCGATCAGCAGCTCGCGGATCGCGGCCGCCGCCCGGTCGTGGTCGAACGGCGGGACTTCGGCGGGCGACCGGTCGGGCCAGGCGATCGGCTCGGACATGCGCGCCGGCTCAGGCCGTCGGCGGCGGCTCGGGGGTGCTGCCCGGCCCCACCGGGGTGCCGTGCACGTCGCCTCCGGGTCCAGGCGGCGTCAGGATCCCCCCGCCGTCGGGCTCGGGCTTGGTGCCGTTGGCCAGTGCCCGGTCGCGGATCTCCTGCGGGATCTCGACCGGCGGGATCGCCGACGGGTTGCGGTCGGGCGAGCCCGTCCACGCCGGCCGCGGCGGACGCTTCCGCAGCGGTTCGAAGATGGTGGCGACCTGCTCCTTGTCGAGCGTCTCCTTGTCCACCAGCTCGAGGACGAGGTTGTCGAGGACGTCGCGGTTCTCCTCGAGGATGTCGAACGCCTCCTGGTGGGCGTTCGCCAGCAGCTTCTTGGTCTCCTCGTCGACCGCCGCGGCGACCTCCTCGGAGTAGTTGCGGCTGTGTCCGAAGTCGCGGCCGAGGAACGGCTCGGAGTTGTCTTCGCCGAGCTTGATCGCGCCGAGCCGCTCGGTCATGCCGTACTGGGTGACCATCGCCCGGGCGACCGAGGTCGCCTTCTCGATGTCGTTGCCGGCGCCGGTCGTCGGGTCGTGGAAGACCATCTCTTCCGCCGCACGACCGCCCATCATGTAGGCCAGGCTGTCGAGCATCTCGCTCCGGGTCTGGCTGTACTTGTCCTGGTCGGGCAGCACCATCGTGTATCCGAGGGCTCGCCCGCGCGGCAGGATGGTCACCTTGTGCACCGGGTCGTTGCCCGGGAACGCCGCCGCGACCAGGGCATGGCCGCCCTCGTGGTAGGCGGTGATGAGCTTCTCCTTCTCGCTCATCAGGCGGGTACGCCGCTGCGGACCGGCGATCACCCGGTCGATCGCCTCGTCCAGCGCCTCGTCGGTGATCAGCTTCTGGTTGGAGCGCGCGGTGAGCAGCGCCGCCTCGTTGAGGACGTTCTCGAGGTCGGCGCCGGTGAAGCCCGGCGTACGACGCGCGACCGCGAGCAGGTCGATGCCCGGCTCGAGCGGCTTTCCGCGCGAGTGCACCTGGAGGATCTTGTTCCGGCCGGCCAGGTCGGGCGCGTCGACCTGGATCTGGCGGTCGAAGCGACCGGGCCGCAGCAACGCCGGGTCGAGCACGTCGGGACGGTTGGTCGCCGCGATCAGGATGACCCCACCGCGGACGTCGAAGCCGTCCATCTCGACCAGCAGCTGGTTCAGCGTCTGCTCGCGCTCGTCGTGACCGCCACCCATGCCGGCACCACGGTGGCGGCCGACGGCGTCGATCTCGTCGATGAACACGATCGCCGGGGCGTTCTCCTTGGCCTGCTCGAACAGGTCGCGGACACGGCTGGCGCCGACACCGACGAACATCTCCACGAAGTCGGATCCGGAGATGGAGTAGAAGGGGACGCCTGCCTCGCCGGCAACAGCACGCGCGAGCAGGGTCTTGCCCGTGCCCGGAGGGCCGTACAGCAGCACGCCCTTGGGGATCTTCGCGCCGACCGCCTGGAACTTGGCGGGCTCCTGGAGGAACTCCTTGATCTCGCCGAGCTCCTCGACCGCCTCGTCGACACCGGCCACGTCGCCGAACGTGGTCTTGGGCATGTCCTTGGTGATCAGCTTCGCCCGCGACTTGGCGAACTGCATGACGCCGCGACCGCCGCCGCCCTGCACCTGGTTCATCAAGAAGAGGAACAGCAGGATGATCAGCACGAACGGCAGCAGCGTGGTGATGATCGACGCGAGCAGGCTGGGCTTGCTGATCTTCACGTCGAACTGGTCGGCCGGGAGGTTGCCCTTGTCGATCTGCTGCTGGATGTCGTGGACGAGCGTGGGCTGAGTGCCATCCAGCCAGTGGGACGTCACGTCGCTGCCCTCGGGGCGGACGCCGTCCTTGAGGGTGGCCTTGACCGTCTGGTCACCGTCGACCAGCGTGATGGTCTTGACCTGCCCGTTGTTGATGTAGGAGTCCATCTGGCCGGTCTGGATCTCGTCGTACCCGCCCGAGGGCGCGAGGTACTGCAGAGCGAAGAGCACGCCGAGCACTGCGACGACAATCCACAGCCACGGGCTTCGGAGGAAACGCTTCACAGGACTCTCTCGACGACGGTGCACCTGCCCCTCGCCAACAGCGCGGAGCAGTCAATTTCGGAGGATCACGACGGTACACGCCATCCCCAATGCCCATTGTCCCCTCTCGAGCGCACAACTCCTACTTCGGGCGGGCGGATCGACGCCCAGCGGTGCGTGCCCATGGGCCTCGGCTCGGCCCGGTCGGACGCGAAATCATCCTCTGGGTGCATGTGGTCGGCGTCATCCGTCGGACAGCATGACGGCGTCAACCCCGCACCGGCTCGGGCGTGCCATGACCCAGGAGAAGTCATGAGGCTCACGACGTCGCCCGCGCAGTGGTGCGCATCCTTCCTGCTGCTGGTGGCGGCGGGGACGCACATCCCGCTGATCCGGGACCACCTCGCGGAGGCGCCGTACGTCGGCTGGCTGTTCATCCTGCTCAGCGTGGTCTGCATCGCGTTGGCGGTGGTGATCGTCCTCGTGGACAGCGCGAGCGTGTGGCTGGTCAGCGGCGCCGTGTGCTTCGGCGCGGTCGTCGCGTTCCTCGCCTCGCGCACGGTCGGCCTGCCGCAGATCGGCGACGACGTCGGCAACTGGTCCGAGCCGCTCTGGGTCCCGGCGGTCGCCTCCGAGGTGCTGATGGTCGCGCTCGCGGTCGCGCATCTGCGGAGGATGCGTACGACGGCTTCGGTGACCGCTTGACCGAGGGGCCTCGTGACGACGCCGGGTGGGCGCCCGGCAGTGGCAGTCATGAGCCGTGCTTTCCGCACCCATGAGCCTGGGGGCGAGGTCGGGAGCCTGAGTCGGTTGTGCCGTGCGACCCCATCGGAGCGTCTTGAGCCAGGACCCTTCAGCTGTAGACGTGGGGCGCGAGGGTCCCGATGTCGCGCAGGTTGCGGTACTTCTCGCGGTAGTCGAGGCCGTAGCCGACGACGAACTCGTTGGGGATGTCCCACCCCACGTACTTCGGCTCCACCGGCATCGTCAGCGCCTCAGGCTTGCGTAGCAGGGTCGCGATCTCGACGCTGGCGGCGCGTCGGCTGCCGAGGCTGTTCACCAGCCAGCTCAGGGTGAGCCCGGTGTCGACGATCTCGTCGACGATCAGCACGTTCCGGTCGGTGATGTCGGTGTCGAGGTCCTTCAGCAGGCGGACGACACCGCTGGACTTGGTGCCGGAGCCGTAGGAGCTGATCGCCATCCAGTCCATCTCCACATGCCGCGGCATCGCCCGGGACAGGTCCGCCATCACCATCACCGCGCCGCGGAGGATGCCGACGAGGAGCAGGTCCTTCCCCTCGTAGTCCGCTGCGATCTCCTTCGCCATCTCGCCCAGCCGGTCCTGGATCTGCGCCTCGGTGAAGAGGATGTGGACCAGGTCGTCGTCGACGTGGGTCGCGTCCATGGCGAAACCTTAGCCTCGACCATCGGGTCCGTCGGCCCGCTCGAACCGGAGTACGCCGTCGCGGCGCGAGGCGCGCAACCGGCCGGGAAGGTCGACCCACTTCTGCCCGTGCCAGTCCGTGACCAGGGCATCGAGTGCGAGCACGTGCTGGTAGAACAGCTCACCGGCAGGCGAGCCCGCGTCCACGGCCGCCTGCCGCAGGACGCGGGTGCGGATCGGGAGCTCCAGCCGGGCCAGCGCCTCGACCGCGAGGCCGTCGTCTGAGCTCGCCTCGGCCCGAGCGACGTCCGCATAGGCGTCGAGCAGCTCCATGTCCGGCCGCAGCTGGTCCGCGGTCCGGGCAAGGGCCTCGACGACTCCGGGCCCGAGCTCGTCCTCCAGCAGCGGCAGCACCCGTTCCCGCACGCGGACGCGGGTGTACGACGGGTCGGTGTTGTGCGGGTCCTCCCACACCCGGAGCCCCTCGACCTGGCACGCGGTCACGGTGTCGGCATGCGAGACGTCCAGCAGGGGACGCCGGTAGTGGTCGAAAGCCCGGCGCATGCCGGCGATGGCGCGCCCTCCGGACCCGCGAGCCAGTCCCATCAGCACCGTCTCCGCCTGGTCGTCGCGGGTGTGCCCGAGCAGCACGGCCTCGGCCTCGAAACGCTCCCGGATCTGGTCGAGGAGGGCGTACCGGCCCGCCCGCGCCGCGGCCTCGGGACCGAGCCCTGGGGCGGTCACGTCCGCCCGTGCGGCGACCGTCTCGTCGACGCCGAGCGTGGCCAGCTGACCGATCACGGTGGCGGCCCGGTCGGCGGACCCCTCCTGCAACCCGTGGTCCACGGTGGCCCCCACGACGTACCAGCCCTGCTCTCGGCCGACGAAGACCGTGGCCGAGGAGAGCGCAAGGGAGTCGGCCCCACCGCTGCAGGCCACCACGAGCCGGGCTCCCGGTTCGAGGTCGGCCAGCGACCGGCGTACGGCGTGCCGCACGGCAGCAAGGGACGGATGCAGGCTCACGGGTTCACGGGTTCACGGGTTCACGGGTGCACTCGGGCGACCCACGCGTCGGGGTCGTGGATCTCGGCCAGGCTGGGCAGGTGCGCCGGCGCGGCCCACACCGCGTTGAAGCCGTCCCTGCCGATCTTGTCCACCACGGTGCGCACGAAGGCCGCGCCGTCGCGGTACTGCGCCATCTTCGCCTCGAGTCCCAACAGCTTGCGCAGCACCTTGTCGAGGGTGCCGACGCCCTTGCGACGCTCGTCGAACTTCCGCCGGATGTCCTCGACGGTGGAGATCACGCTCGGCCCGACTCCGTCCATGACGAAGTCCGCGTGGCCCTCCAGGAGTGACATCACTCCCGTGACCCGGTCGAGGATCGCCTTCTGCTCCGGGCTTCCCATCAGGTCGAGCAGGCTGCCGCCGCGACCGTTCCTGATCGCCTCGGAGAGGCGCTTGAGCCCCTCGTCGAGCATGCGCTGGGGCTCGACCGTCTCGGCCAGGGCCCCGAACTCCGAGAACAGGTGGCCGCGCATCCACGGGACCGCGGTGAACTGCACGCGGTGGGTCTCCTCGTGCAGGCAGACCCAGAGCCGGAAGTCCTGCGGGTCGACGTCGAGCTCCCTCTCGACGTGCACGACGTTCGGGGCGACCAGCAGCAGCCGTCCGTTCGGTTCAAAGAAGGGGTCGAACTGGCCCAGCACCTTGCTCGACATGAAGCCGAGGACTCCACCGAGCTCGGCGCCGGTGATCCGCGACCCGACCGCCTGGGTCATCGGTCCCGGCGGTCCCCGCCGCTCCGTCACCTTGTCGATGACCGGGGCGAGGAGCTTGGCGAATCCGTCGGCGTTGGCCTGGATCCACGCCGGGCGATCGACGACCAGGACCGGCGCGGTGCGCGCGCCGGCGTCGAGGCCGGTGAACTCCCGGACGTACGACGTGGACCGGTCGGCGCCTGCCCGCAGCTCGGCGACCGTCTCCTCGGCCTCGCTCTGCGACACCTGCGGTCCGGCCCCCGCGAGCCTCGAGCCCAGCGTGACCGCGAGGGTCCAGTCGACCATCTCCGTCGTCATGTTCATGGAGCCTACGGCGCCCAGGTTGAGGAGGTCGTCGTACGCCCGTGACCGGCGGTGGTCGAGGAGGGCGTTCCACGCCCCCCCTGGGCGTCGCTGGTCGAGCAGGGCGTTTCTACGCCCCTCGTGAGTATCGATGGTCGAGCAGGCGTTCTACACCCGTAAGTATCGGTGGTCGAGGAGGCCGTTCCACGCCCCTGAGCCTCGGTGATCGAGAAGGGCGTTCCACGCCCGTGTGTGTCGGTGGTTGAGGAGGGCGTTCCATGCCCGTGTGCGTCGGTGGTTGGGGAGGGCGTTCCACGCCCGTCTCGAAACCACCCCGATCCCTGCGCCTCCTCAACCACCCGAAGACCTCAGCAGCGGCAGGTCGCCAGCGCCGTTGTGAGTCGTTCGAGCGCCGCCCGGGTGTCCAGGGTCTCGGCGTATTTCACGTGGTTGCTGACGAAGGCGAACACGAGCGCCCGCCCCCGGGCGTCCGTCGTGATCCCCGCCAGCGCGCTGGTGCCGGTGAGCGTCCCGGTCTTGGCCCGCACCAGGCCGCGTCCCGGGCTGCCCTCGAACCGGTACGTCAATGATCCGTCGTACGCCGCGACCGGGAGGCCGGTCACCACGGACCGCAGCTCCGGGTGGGCGGGTGAGGCCGCGAGCTGGAGCACCTGCACGAGCATCTCCGCGCCGAGCCGGTCGTGCCGCGAGAGGCCGCTGCCGTCCTCGATCCTGGCCTCGCCGAGGCCGATGCCGAGCCCCTCGAGCGTCTTGCGCACACCGCGCACACCACCCGCGAACGACGCGTCCCCCTCCACCTCGAGGCCCACCTGGTGGGCGAGCACCTCGGCGCCCTCGTTGTCGCTGTACTGCAGGACCTGCTCGACGATGTCGGCCACCGGGAGGCTCGTGACGCGTGCCAGCTCGCGGGCATCGGCCCGCGCCCGACGCTCGGCCACCGCAGTGACCCGCACGCCGTCCTTCTGGAGGTACGACGCGAACGTCGCCGCAGCGGTCGCGGGCGGATCGGCCACGCGACCCGAACCGTTCGGGTCGAGCCCCTGGTCGACCCACAGCGCCGTGATCGGGCTGACCACATCGTCCGGGATGTAGCCCTTCGGCCAGTGCGGGTTGACCGTGGGGCCGGTGAACAGCGACGTGTCGTAGCCCAGCCGGACCGAGTGGACGCCCCTGGCCGCAAGGGCGCGAGCGGTCATCCGGGCCAGGGTCTGCAGGCTGGCATCGTGCCTGCCCACGCCCTCGGTGGGCTGCTTCCCGGCGAGGAAGGGGTCGCCGCCGCCGACCAGGACGATCCGACCGCGGCCGTCGGCGACCACCCGGGTCGCGAAGGTGCGGTCCGGGCCGAGCGCCTCGAGCGCCGCGGTGGCGGTGAGCAGCTTCAGGGTGGACGCCGGAGTGGACACGCCGTGGCCGAGGTCGAGCACAGGGTGTCCCTGAAGGGGAGCGACGACCGCGCGCAGGTCCTCCAGGTGCGGGTCGGCGATCTCCGGGGTGAGCGCCCGTCGTACCCGGGCGGGGTCCGGGCGTCCGGAGGGCGCCGGGCG
>JAFMQY010000340.1 GCA_017354415.1 Nocardioides sp. | reverse complement strand
GACTGCCGCTTCCCTGGTCGAGCTCGGCATCGGACCCGGTGACGTCGTGGGCGTGATCCTGCCCAACTGCGTCGAACTGATCACGATAATGTTCGCCGCCTGGCGGTTGGGGGCCGCGCTGACGCCGGTGAACCCTGCGCTTACGGCCAAGGAAGCCCAGCACCAGATCACGGACTCGCGCGCCTCGCTCGTCGTCGTCGACGAGGCCTCCGCCGCCAAGGCCGACCGCGGCACCGCCCGCGTGCGCACCGTCGACGAACTGACTCGAGGTCCCGTGACCGGCGGCGATCCACCGCTGCGCACCGACCTTGCAGACATCGCGTTGCTGATCTATACGAGCGGGACGACCGGCCGGCCGAAGGGCGTCATGCTCGACCACTCGAACGTGGCCGCGACGAGCGCGATGATCGTCGATTGGTTCGGGATGAGCTCCGCCGAGCGTTGCCTGCTGGTGCTGCCACTATTCCACGTCAACGGGATCATGGTGAGCGCCGTGTCTCCGCTGGTCGCCGGCGGCTCGACGGTGATCGCCCCGCGGTTCGACGTCGCCACGTTCTGGGATCTCGTTGAGCGGGTGCGACCGACGTTCTTCTCCGCTGTCCCGACGATCTACGCCATCCTGACCGGCCTACCGCCCGAGGCGAGGCCGGACACATCCTCGCTGCGTCTCGTCATCTGCGGCGCGGCACCGATGCCGGCCGGGGCCATCCGGGACTTCGAGGCTCGCTATGGGGTGGCGATAGTGGAGGGGTACGGTCAATCCGAGAGCACCGTCGTGATCACCGCTAACCCGATCGACGGGATCCGCAAACCGGGAACCGTCGGGCTCCCACTGCCGGGCCAGGAACTCCAGATCGTCGGAGCGAACGACGAGGAGCTGCCACCCGGCGAGCCTGGCGAGGTGACCGTCAGGGGGGCCAACGTGATGCGAGGGTACCTCGGCAAGCCCGACGAGACGGCCAGGACGCTCCGCGGAGGATGGCTTCACACGGGAGACGTGGGCCGCCTCGACGCCGATGGCTATCTGGTCCTCGTCGACCGGCTCAAGGACCTGATCATCCGCGGCGGAGAGAACATCTACCCGAAGGAGATCGAGGACGTCCTCTACAACCACCCGGCGGTGTTCGAGGCCGCCGTGGTCGCACGGGACCACCCTGTGTTCGGCGAAGAGCCAGTCGCGTTCGTGTCCTTCCGCGCGGGACACGAAGTCGAGCCCGAGGAGCTCATCACCCATGCCAAGCAGTCGTTGGCGAAGTTCAAGGTTCCACGCGAAGTGTTCGTCGAGGCACGCCTGCCCACGAACGCGGTCGGCAAGATCGACAAGCCGGCCCTGCGTGAACGTCTCTCCAGTTGGTCAGAGGCGCGGAGGGCGGTCGGCGATCCTGGCCGCACACCGAGGTGCGACCGACAGCCGGCTTAATCCTCTCGGCTGGCGCCCTCCCTTACGATCGGGCCGTTTCTGCGGCGGCAGGGCGGCCAGCTATAGCTATTGGTTATCGCGACCCATAAGCGCGTGGCATAGCGTCCGACGCCTCACGTCTAGGCCTGGCCGCGTTTTGGCTCAGGCTCCTCGCGATGGAGTATCTGC
>JAFMQY010000250.1 GCA_017354415.1 Nocardioides sp. | reverse complement strand
GCCGGCGGGCCCGTGAGCTCGCCGACGTCCAGACCCGCCGCGGCGAGCCCGGCACGATCGAGGAGGAGCTCGCGCGGGCCGTGGCCGGCGCCGACCCCACCGAGGTCGTCTCGCTCACCGACGCGCTCGACGACCCGGGCGACCTGCCGTACTCCGAGGCAGCGAGACAGCGGTTCGCACTGCTGGCGGGAGAGCTGCGTTCGTTGCGCGCTCATGCCTCCGAGCCGCTGCTGGAGCTGGTCCGCCGGATCATCGACACCTGCGGCATCGACGTCGAGCTCGCGTCCTCGGTGAGCGACGCCGCGCGTGCCCGCCGGGAGAACCTCGACCTGTTCGTGAAGGCGGTCGCGGAGTTCCAGGCCGTCGACGGTGCGGTCACCCTGCCGGCTCTGCTCGCGTGGCTGGAGGCCGAGCTCGACGGCGAGGGGCTCGACATCGCCACCCCGACCCCGGCCGACTCCGTGAAGCTGTTGACCGTACACCGTGCGAAGGGCCTGGAGTGGGACTCGGTCTTCATCGTGGGTGCGTGCGAGACGCGCTTCCCCCACACGACTATCCGCGGCCTCTGGCCGACCCGTCAGCAGTTCCTGCCGACCCCCCTGCGCGGTGACGAGCGCGATCTTCCGTCCCTGCCCGGGCACGATGCCGCGGCGATGAAGACGTTCCACGCCCGCACCAAGGAGCACGAGGCCATCGAGGAGCTGCGTCTTGGGTACGTCGCGTTCACCCGAGCACGGCACGCGCTCGTGGTGTCGTCGTACCTCTGGAAGGAGGGCAGGAAGAGCCCGCTCGGCCCCTCGCCGTACCAGGTGGCGGTCCGCGAGCTGCTCGACGAGTGGGGCGAGGAGCCGCTCGCGTGGCGAGACAAACCCGCGAAGGACACACCCAACCCGCTCTTGGACATTCCGCGCGAGACGCCGTGGCCGGTCACCGAGCAGACCGCGGAGGCGTTGCGCCGGCTCGACGCCGCGGAGCGGGTGCTCGCGCACCTCGAGGCCGAGTCGGAGGAGCCGGAGGCACCGGAGCCTGACCTCGTCCACGCGGCCGTCGTCGCTGAGTGGGACGAGACCCTGGAGCGCCTGTTGGCCGAGGCCAGGCGCGAGCAGTCGACGGTGATCGACGTACCCCTTCCGGCAAGCCTGTCCGCGACCGCGCTGGCCCGGCTGCGCGACGATCCGGACGCCTTCGCGGCGGAGCTGGCCCGGCCGATGCCGCGGCGGCCTGCTCCGTCCGCGCGCCTCGGCACCCGCTTCCACGAGTGGGTCGAGTCGCGGCTCGGCCAGCCCGATCTGATCGACCCCGACGAGCTGCCCGGACGGGCCGACGCGGAGATCGACGACTACGCCGACCTGCGCGGCCTGATCGCGGCGTTCGAGCAGGGTCCCTTCGGCGACCGGCAGCCCCACCGCACCGAGGCGCCGTTCGCGCTGGTGCTGGCCGGCCAGGTCGTCCGCGGCCGGATCGACGCGGTGTACCGAGACGGCGACCAGCCGCACCGGTGGCTGGTGGTCGACTGGAAGACGTCCCGCGCCGAGACCGCCGACCCGCTCCAGCTCGCGATCTACCGGGTCGCCTGGGCCGACCTCGCGGGCGTGCCCGTGGATCACGTGCGTGCGGCGTTCTACTACGTGCGCACCAGTCGTCTCGTCGAGCCCGCCGACCTGCCCGACCGTCGGGCGCTCGAGAGCCTGGTGCGTCTCGGCCCTCCCGTCAGCGGTGGCTGAGCCACCTTTCCATGCGCGGGGAAGGTGGCCGGCTCACCGCCACGTGTCGCCGGCTGGCGGGGTCAGTCCCGCAGCGCCGCCGAGAGCGCGATCTCGACCATGTCGCTGAAGGTCTGCTCGCGCTCGGTGGCGGTGGTCTGCTCACCGGTGACGATGTGGTCGGAGACCGTGCAGATCGCGAGCGCCTTCCGGCCGTACTTGGCCGCCAGCGTGTACAGCGCACTCGCCTCCATCTCGATCGCGAGGACGCCGTAGTCGACCATCCGGGCCGTGAGCTCGGGGCGGGCGGCATAGAAGGAGTCGCTGGAGAACAGCAGCCCGACGTGGACGCTGGTGCCGCGGCGCTCGGCAGCGTCGACGGCAGCGCGTAGCAGCCCGAAGTCGGCGACCGGCGCGTAGTCGAGGCCCTCGAAGGCGATCCGGTTCATCGAGGAGTCGGTGCAGGCACCGGACGCGATCACCACGTCGCGGAGCACCAGGCGATCGGTGAGGGCCCCGCACGAGCCGACGCGTACGACGGACTGCACGTCGTACTCCGAGAAGAGCTCGTTGGCGTAGATCGACAGCGACGGCTGACCCATCCCCGACCCCTGGACCGAGACCGGCCGACCCTGCCAGTTGCCGGTGTACCCGAGCATGCCGCGCACGTTGTTGTAGCACTGCGCGTCCTCCAAGAACGTCTCGGCGATCCACTTCGCCCGGAGTGGGTCGCCGGGCATCAGGACGACAGGGGCGATCTGGCCAGGGGAGGCGGCGAGGTGGATGCTCACGCGGGAATCATGCCGTGGGGCCAGCGCAGCCGTGCACTGACCTCCGCCATCGAGGAGTGGATCACCTCCGCCACCATGCGGAGAAGAGGTGCCCCGGCCGTTCCTTCGCTGTCCAGCGCTAGCCTGCCGAAGTGACGTTTCCGCATCTCCGCCTGGCCGCGGACCCCCACGACCGGGTGCATGCGCGGCGGGACGACGAGGCGTGGCTGGCCGAGGCCTGGGCCCGCTCCGACACTCGAGTGCTCCTCGTTGCCGGGAGCCGGATCCGGCCGCGCGATGGCGCCGTCTCGTGGGTGACACCGGCCGAGGTCCCGGCCGAAGGGACCCGCGTGCTCCTCGGCGAGCGTGACGGGCGCGTCTGGTTCGCGCAGATCGTCGCACCGTCGTACGCCGAGGGCGACGGGTGGGTGGGCATCCGCGACCTGCTGCCACATCTCGCCGGTGCGGGAGTCGAGCAGGCACCCCTGGTGTTCCACGCGATCGGGCTGGCGGAGTGGCTGTTCGCCACCCGGCACTGCCCACGGTGCGGAGGTCGGCTCGAGCCGCGACTCACCGGCCACGAGCTGGAGTGCGTCAGCTGCCATCGCCGCCAGTTCCCGCGCGTCGACCCGGCCGTCATCATGGCGATCACGCACGGGGAGCCCGGCGCCGACGATGAGGTGCTCCTCCTCGGCCACCAGGAGGTCTGGCCCGCGGGCCGCTATTCGACCCTCGCCGGCTTCCTCGAGCCGGGGGAGACGCTCGAGGACGCGGTCCGGCGTGAGGTGGTGGAGGAGACGGGCATCGTGGTCGGCGAGGTGAGGTACTTCGGGAACCAGCCGTGGCCGCTGCCTCGCAGCCTGATGCTGGGCTTCCAGGGACGTGCGACGACCTGCGAGATCACCGAAGACGGCCATGAGATCCAGGACGCCCGGTGGTTCACGCGTGCCGACCTCCTGCGCGAGGCCGAGGCGGGCACGCTGATCCTGCCGGGAGGCGTCTCGATCTCGCGGTCCCTGATCGAGGACTGGTACGGCGGCCCGCTGCCCGGCTCGTGGTAGCGGCGGGCGAGCCGCTTAAGAAGCTCAGGAGGCCAGGGCGGCCAGCTTCTCCTTGACCTGCGTCACCGACGGGTTCGTCTGGGCCGTGCCGTCGGAGTACACCAGGGTCGGGACCGTCTGGTTACCGCCGTTCACGCTCGCGACGAGGGCTGCGGCCTCGCGGTCCTGTTCGATGTCGACGACGTCGTACACGATGCCTTCCCGGTTCATCTGACCCTGCAAGCGGTGGCAGTAGCCGCACCATGGGGTCGTGTACATCGTCACCGAGCCGCTCATCCGAGGACTGTCCCTTCTCACGTCTAGTGTGGTGCCATCTTCAACCATCCACCCCCAGGAGTTGTTCCCCGCGTGACCGACGCCTCACCCTCTTCCCCGGACCTGCTCGAGGCACTCGACCCGGAGCAGCGTGAGGTGGCCGAGGCCTTGCGCGGCCCCGTGCGGGTCCTGGCCGGAGCAGGCACCGGCAAGACCCGCGCGATCACCCACCGCATCGCCCACGGCGTCGCTGAGGGCGTCTACGTCCCGACCGAGGTGCTCGCGGTCACGTTCACGACGCGGGCCGCCGGCGAGATGCGCGGCCGGCTGCACCGGCTCGGTGCCCCGGGCGTCCAGGCGCGCACCTTCCACAGCGCGGCGCTGCGCCAGCTGCGGTGGTTCTGGCCCACGACCTACGGCGGCGAGCTGCCGACCCTGACCGAGTCGAAGATCCCGCTGGTGGCCTCCGCGGCGCGCCGCCAGCGGGTGGCGACCGATCAGGCGCTCCTGCGTGACCTCGCCTCGGAGGTGGAGTGGGCCAAGGTGAGCAACGTCGGACCCGACGACTACGCCCGCGTCGCAGGGCTCCGGGGTCGACAGGTCGCCTCCATCGACCCCGAGACGGTCGGCCGACTGTTCGCTGGTTACGAAGAGGTCAAGCGCTCCCAGGCGCGGATGGACATGGAGGACGTCCTGCTCCTGACCGCCGGGATGCTGGCCGAGGAGGAGCGGGTCGCGGCCCAGGTGCGGGCCCAGTACAAATGGTTCGTCGTCGACGAGTTCCAGGACGTCTCGCCGATCCAGTCGGCGCTGCTCGAGCTCTGGCTCGGGGGACGCGACGAGATCTGCGTGGTGGGCGACCCCGCGCAGACGATCTACTCCTTCGCGGGCGCAGACGCGTCGTACCTCCGTGACTTCCCGCGGAAGTTCCCCGGCACCACCTCGATCGAGCTCTTCCGCAACTACCGCTCCACCCCGGAGGTCGTCGACGCAGCCAACACCGTGCTCGCGGGCTCGGCCACGGCGACGGTGCGGCTGCGTGCCCAGCGCCCCGCGGGCCCGGCGGTCCGCTACCAGCCGGCGCCCGA
>JAFMQY010000120.1 GCA_017354415.1 Nocardioides sp. | reverse complement strand
CGGCCGAGCTCCTCGTGCTGCTCGCCGACCGCCACCCATGCGGCGCACCACTCGGGCCAGGTCTCGACGGAGGCCGTGACCCGGGCGAAGTCCGCGGGGGTCACGCCGTTCGCCGTGAAGCGCGGCGCCCAGTGCGCGATCGCCGAGGCGACTCTCTCGTCCATCGGGCTCCTTCCCCGTCGAGGGGCCGCGTCCGAGGCCACCTCGGGCTGCGACTGCAAACGAGTGCAGCCTTATTCACTCTCACCAGCATGTCAAGCCGAACCCCACGTGTCGAGTCCTAGTGCAATCGAGTGCAGCAGTCGCTACGGTGGTTCCCTGATCCGGAGGAGGCCGCCCTGATCCATGTCGACGTGGGCACGTTCAGCCCTCCGGTCGTTCTCGACCTCGCGGCCTCGTCGGGCCTGCTCGACGCCGCCGGGCTCGACGTGCACGAGCATCCCGTGCCGTCCTCCCCCGCGCAGTTCCGCTCGCTGGTCACCGGGGAGCTCCATGTCGCTCTGACCAGCCCGGACAACGTGTTGGCCTACCGCTTCAACCCGCACAACCCGCTCGGTGAGCTGATCGATGCCCGGATCGTCGGCGCGGTCGACCGTGCCCTCGGGCTCGGGCTCTACGGCCGGCCCGGCCTCACCGCGGCCGGCCTGAAGGGCGCCCGGATCGGGGTCGACGTGCCCCACTCCGGCTTCGCACTGGCCCTCTACGCCCTGGCCGACCGCCTCGGCGTACCCCGCGACGAGTACGACCTGGTCGCCCTCGGCTCGACGCCGAAGCGACTTCAGGCGCTGCTCGCGGGCGGGTGCGACGCGACCATGCTCAACGCCGGCAACGAGCTGCTCGCGGAGGCGGCCGGCTGCGTCCGGCTGGCGGGCGTGACCGACCACTTCGCGCCGTACCTCGGCACCGTCGTCGCGGTCGTCGGCGATGAGCATCTCGAGACCGGACGCCTGCTCCTGCGGGCCCTCAACGAGACCTGCGCCGAGATCGTGAACGGCTGTCTCGACGCCGAGGCGGTCGAGGCGGCGCAGCGCAGGCTCGGACTCGACGAAGCCCTGGCCCGCCGGTACCTCGCGCGGTTGCGCAGCCCCGACGAGGGGGCCGTGCCTGACGGTGTCGTCGACCGCGCGTCCCTCGAGACGCTGGTCCGGCTGCGCACCGCCTACCTGCCCGAGGTCGTCGACGGCCACGACGTGATGGACGCCGCCCTGGCGGAGGACTCGGGGCTTGTCGACCTCCACTGAGACCCGGACCTCGCCGATCCGGCTGCTGCAGACCGCCACGTTCGTGGCGACGTTCGACCGGTTCGCGATGCCGCCGATGCTGGTCGCGATCTCCCTCGACCTCGGCGTCCCGCTCGGTGACGTGGTGCGCGCTGCCGGCGCCTACTTCCTGGTCTACGGCCTGTCGCAACCAGTCTGGGGATCGGTCTCCGACCGGTTCGGCCGGGTCCCGACGATGCGGTGGACCCTGTTCCTGGCCGGGCTCTGCTCGATCGCATCGGCGGCCGCGACGACGGCGCCGTTCCTCGTCACCACCCGTGGGCTGGCCGGCGGCCTGTTCGGCGCGACGTACCCCGCCGCTCTGATCTACATCGGCGACACCGTGCGCGCACACGTCCGACAGCGCGACGTCGCCCGGCTGATGGTGGGGGTCGCCCTCGGCACGGCACTGGCCTCGGTCGGCGCGGGCATCGTCGCCGACCTCCTGACGTGGCGGCTGATGTTCGTCCTCACCGGGCTGGCCGCGGTCGTGCTCGCGCTCGGCCTCGGCGGTCTGCCCGAGCCGGAGAGCGAGCATCACGGCGGCTCGTTCCTGCGCCCGATCGGCGACGTCGGCCGCTCACCGGTCACGCTGTTCGTGCTGCTGTGCGCGCTCGCGGAAGGTGCGATCCTGCTCGGCACGATCACCCTGCTGCCGCCCGCCATGGAGCACGCGGGGGCGTCGACGACGGTCGCCGGGCTCGCCACCGGGGTGTACGGCGTCTCCGTCTTCGCCTTCTCCGGCTTCGTCGGCCGCTTCTCCCAGCGTTGGCACCCGTCCTGGCTGATCGCCCTGGGCGCCGCGGCCGCCTTCGCCGCGTCCCTCGCTCTCGCCTGGTCGCAGGAGGTCCCGGTCGCGGTCCTGGCCGCCGTACTGCTCGGTCTGGCCTGGACCGCGATGCACTCGACCCTGCAGACCTGGGCCACCGAGGTGCTGCCGATCGCCCGGGCCACGGTGGTGTCGTTCTTCGCCGGATCGCTCTTCATCGGCTCCTCGCTGGCCGCCGTGGTCGCCTCGGGCCTCGCCGACGAGGGCCGGTACGACGTGCTGTTCGCCGCCTGCGCGGTGCTCGCCGTACCCCTCGGCGCGGCCGCGGCCGGCATTCGCGCGCAGTGGTCACGCTCCGATCCGTCCACCGGGCAGCCCTAGGATCTCTGCCGTGTCCTCTCCGACGCTCCGCGACGTGGCCGAGGCGGCCGGCGTTCACGCTGCCACCGCCTCGCGCGCGCTCAACCCGGCGACTCGCGGACTCGTCAACGCCGACACCGCGCGCCGCGTGATCAAGGTCGCCGAGCAGCTGGGCTATCGACCGAACCCGATCGCGCGCGGGCTGAAGACCTCGAAGTCGGGCACGGTCGGCCTGGTCATCCCCGACCTCACCAACCCGCTGTTCCCGCCGATCGTGCGCGGCATCGAGAACGTCCTCGAGCCGGCCGGCTACAGCGGCCTGATCGTCAACACCGACAACGACCCCGGACGTGAGCGGGCGCAGATCGAGCACCTGCGGTCACGCCAGGTCGAGGGGCTGATCGTCGCCACTGCGCGGATGGAGCATCCGCTGTTGACCCAGCTCCACCGCGAGGGCGTGGTGATGGTGATGGTGAACCGCCGTCCCGAGGGCGTCGACGTACCGTCGATCACGCCGGACGACGCCGCCGGCGTCGACCTCGCCGTACGCCACCTCGCCGAGCTCGGGCACACCCGGATCGCGCACGTCGCCGGGCCGCCCAACACCTCGACCGGCGTCACCCGTGCCCGCGCCTTCCGCGCCACCGTCCGCGACCTCGGGCTCGACGACAACCCCGCGCTGATCAGCACGACCTCCCAGTGGAGCGAGGCCTCCGGAGCCGCCGGGCTGCGGCGCTTGCTCGACGACGGCGTGGAGTTCACCGCGATCGTCGCCGGCAACGACCTGATCGCGCTGGGCTGCTACGACGTGTTCTACGAGCGCGACATCCGGTGCCCACAGGACGTCAGCGTGATCGGCTTCAACGACATGCCGTTCCTCGACAAGCTCCGTCCACCGTTGACCACGATCGCGATCCCGCACCACCAGATCGGCGCCGAGGCCGCCCGGCTGCTGCTCGACTCGATCGCCGACCCGACCCGGCCGGCCCGCTCGGTCATGCTTCCCCTGTCGCTGGTCGTCCGCGGCTCCACCGCGCCGCCGGCCGCCTGAGCACTGTCGCCGCGCCGGACAGAGGCGTCGATGCCCCTGTCCTCTGACGTTGCGGGCTACTCGGCCATCCAGTCCGGGCGCTCGAGCAGGGCGACGAGAACGCCGAGCCAGCGGGCCGCCGGTGCGTCGTCGACCCGGCCGGGCTTCATCGACAGGGTCAGGGTGATCACCTTGCCGACGACCACGGACGCGCCGTCGACCACGGGCTCGTCCCGGAGGGCGCCGACCGCGAGGGCCGCGACCTGGCCCTGCGGCACCGCGGCCGCGGCCTCCTGCACGCCGAACCGTCCGGGGTGAGTCACCGGGATGCCGGGCGTCCCCGCGCTCTCCGTCTCGAGCCGGGCGGCGCCGAGCTGAGGCACGTGCCGGTGGGCACCGGCCACGGCCCGGCCGACCAGGTCGATCAGCGAGGACTCGGGTGTGCCTGCACGCTCCAGGTCGGCCGAGATGGCTGCCAGTCGGTCGACGCGGACCGTCGTCCGCAGGTAGTGGTGCTGGGAGCTGGCGGAATCCGCCGGCTCGACGGGGGCCCCTGGGTCGCTCGCGGGTACGGTCAGGTACTCCTGGGCGAGTGCCGGCATCCGGTCGGCTACGACGTCGGGCACGTCCGGGCTGAGGGCGTCCGCTGAATGTGCAGCCCTGCCCACCGGCATCTCGATGCGGAAGTGGCGGGATCTCGAGACGGACGCGCCATCCTGGACCGCCGCCGTACGGGCACCGCCTCGCGGCACACCGTCCTCGACCGCAGAGCTTCGCCTGCCACCGGGCCTCCCGGTAGAGAGGGGCGGCGCACCTCCGGGGGGCGGTGGCGCCAGGTATCCGACGCCGAGCTCGATCAGCAGCGCGTTGACGTCGTGGACCTTCTCCCAGATCTCGCCGAGCACGCCGATCGGGGTCCCCGACGGGACCGGCGTGCCGGGTGCCACGAGCGCCCGGAGCAGGACGCCCGGCCGGCCGGCCTCGACGCTGAACAGCTCGTCAAGGGTCTCGACGTACGCGATCGTCTGGGCGGCGTCGAAGCGCGCCGACTCCTCGACGAGCCACGAGGCGAGCACGCCCTCGTCCGAGTCAGCGCCGACATCAGGCATGCGCAGCACCCGAGCCAACGGTTCCCCACCATCCGGAAGGTGCCGCCGATCTCGGTGTGCGGCACTCGAAGACGAGCCACAGACTAGGGGACCACTCGCGTGGAGGTAACCCGGGGTCGGTCACGTTTCCAACCTGTTATCCCCACGACCTCCGGGACACCGTCCGGCGCTACCTGGAAGGCGGCGCCTGCCCCCTTCGAGCCAGCGCTCGCAGCTCGGACAGCCTGGCTCGCAGGTCAGGGTCGGTCATCACGGCGTAGACGGAGGGGCAGTCTTCAGGCCCGGACGCACCCGGGTTGCACAGCGTGCAGCTCTCTCCCGGCCGCAGGGGACACTTCGGGACCGGCCGCACGACGCACCTCCTCCGGCTCAACGCTAGGAGCACTTCGTGAGGCGCCGCAGGGACGTAAGCCCCATCGGTGCGGGCCACCCGTCACCTCCGCAGCGGCAGCGTCACCCGTGCGTCGCGTTCGCCGAGGCCCGCCCGTGTGGAACGGCCGGCAACGGGTACCGAGTCGGGATGGACCTAGAGCGACTGCGCCCCGTGTTCGAGACGTCCGGTCCCTACCTGACGCTGCACGTCGACGTCAGCCGCGACAGCGAGGACGGTGCCGAGCAACTCGAGTCGCGGTGGACCACGATCCGCCACGAGTTCGAACGGGCGGCAGTGCCGCGTGCGCTCTATGACGAGCTGGATCGCCGTCTTCACGAGAACACCCACGTGGCGGGCGAGGTGCGCCGGACCATCGTGGCGTCGGGCGAGCAGGTCCTCCTCGACGACGTACAGCCGGGCCACAACCCGCATCCCGAGGTCGTCGATCTCGGGGACCTGCCTGACCTGTCCGCCTGGATCGACACCGAGGACCAGGCGTACCCGTTCGTCCTCGCCGTCGTCGACCGCACCGGCGGTGAGGTCTCGGCGTACCGTGCGGCCTCGCGACCCCCGGTCGAGCAGGAGTCGGTGACGGGGGTGACGTTCTACATCACCAAGGTTCCCGAGGGTGACTGGGCACAGAAGCAGTTCCAGCAGACCGCCGAGAACCGCTGTCACGAGAACGCCGAACTGGTCGCCGAGCACGTCCGGTCTGCGGCCTTCGCGTGTGCTGCCGAGGTGGTCCTGGTCGCCGGCGAGGTGCGGGCCCGGGCCGAGGTCGTGAAGGCCCTGGAGCACCTCGATCGTGGCTTCGACCACGTCGTGGAGATCCAGTCGGGTGGCCGCGCAGCAGGGGCCTCCGACGAAGCCCTCTGGCAGGAGGTGCACGAACGGTTGCGCGAACTCGCCGCCGGCGACGACGCCGCCGTCTCGACCCTCCTGGAGGAGGGGCGCGGCCGTCGAGAGCGCGTGGCGATCGGCGTCGGCGACGTGCTCGACGCGCTGTTCAAAGGCCAGGTCGAGCGGCTCGTCGTCGACCTCGAGGCGCTCGCCGAGAGGTCGGTGAAGCCGGGCCGGCACCTGGGCCTTCCGTTGCCTCAGCCGGCCGCGACCGCCGACGAACTGCCGGCAGACCGCGTCCTGGTGGCTGCCGGAACTCTCACCAGCGCCCACATGAGTGTCCTCCCCGCCTCGATGGTGCACGGTGGCGGTGCGTCGGCACTCCTTCGGTGGGACGACTCGAGCAGCGCCTGACCGGTGGCCGCCGTCCGGACGGACCCACCTGGCGTGACGCTTCGTCTGCGCGGTGCCGACCCTCTGGTGGTCGCCTTCAGCCCGCTCGCCCTGTGTCCGGACCTCGTGCTGAGCACCGCGTCCCTCCCGTTGAGCCAGGGGCTGGCCTCGGGGCTCGGGACGTCTGCCGGCTCGCCGCAGCTCGCCACCGGCGTGAGCTACGCGGCGTTAGCCTTTGGCGTCGTCCTCGCAGCACAGGTCGCCCAGCGCTGGGGACAGCCCCGCGCCGGCCTCACGGCACCAGCACGCACCTCGCAGAAGCGTCGCCCGCGGCGATCCGCGACCACACCGACTCGACGTCGGCGAGCGGACACACGTCGTACGCCATCCGGATCCGCCCGGCGGCGGCGTGCCCGACGACGGCCGTGATCGCGTCCCGACGCTGCTCGGGGGTCAGTGAGTTGTTGGTGTATCCCAGGACCGACTCGGAGTGGCTCCTGATCACAGCCGAGGACAGCCGGGCGTCGTCGCCGGACGAGCCCCCGAGGTTGACCAGTCGGCCGTAGTCGGACAGCACCCGCGAGGCAGCGGTCGCGGCGACCCCCCAGACCGGGTCGAGCACCAGGTCGAACGGCCCGTGCTCTGCCAATGCCGCGGTCAGGGCGTCGGCGTCCTCGGAGAGCGGTACGACGACGTCGGCGCCGGCCGCACGCGCGCGTTCGACCGACGAGGGCCTGGCCATGGCGACCACGGACGAGGCGCCGAGCACGCGAGCGGCCCCGATCCCCACCTGTCCGACCGCTCCTCCTCCGCCGAGCACCAGCACTCGCTCACCGTCGCGCAGCCCGGCCCGCCACGAAAGAGCCATCCAGGCCGCGACTCCCGAGAGCCCCAGCGCCGCCGCCAGCTCGTCCGGCACCTCGGCCTCGAGCGGTACGACGTCCAGGTCGGGCACGACACAGCGCTCGCCCATGCTCCCGTCGCCCGGCTTCATCCCGGCCGAGTGGGCGAACCACACGCGCCGGCCGGCGTCGTAGGTCTCCGACACCTCGACGACCCCGACGCCCTGGACGCCGGGGACGTACGGCGTCGCCGGGACGCCGAAGTACGACGTCCCGGACGCGCAGAGCAGGTCGAGCGGCACGACCGGGGCCGCCGTCACCCTCACCACGGAGTGGCCGGAGGTGGCCGTCGGCGCCGGATGGTCGCCGTACGACGGAGGTGACCCGGGCGTGTGCAGCACGGCGGCGCGCATCGAGCCCTGAGCGTCGGCCATGTCACGTCGCGATGTCGGGATAGGGCAGGTGCAGGTGCTCCATCGCCCGGCCGTAGGCGATCTGGTACTCCAGCGGCCCGTGGTCCCGCTCGAACATCGCGATGAACAGGGTCAGCGTGAGGAACGGGTGGGCGCCCATCTCGAAGAGCGCGACGTGGTCCTGCCGCACCAGGGCGTCCCGCTCGGTCTCGGTGAACTCGAGCCACGTCGACTTCTCGCCCGAGTGGCAGTTGAGGATCGCGTTGGCCATCTCGGCTTCCCACCACTCGACCATGCCGGCCGGGTCCGCCCGGTAGAGCTCGACCAGGTCGGGGTCGCGGTCGACGGTGTAGAGGAACTTGTCCAGCAGGTACTTGCTCACGACAGCGCCCCCTCGGGGTACCAGGTGAAGTACGCCTCCATCGTGTGGAAGAGGTCGAGCGAGTCGACGTGATCGGCCTTCACGCCCTCGCCGGCGACACCCATCATCAGCATGAAGTCCATGAAGCCGTGGGTGGCGTTGCCCGGCAGGTGCAGGCTGTCGAGAGTCACGTCACCGCAGCAGCCCTCGATGTCACCGGACGCGATCCATCCGATGGCCTTGCGGTCGAACTCCGGGTCGGGTCCGTGCTCGCCGAACTGGCGCGGGCCGCCGAGCTCGAGCGACAGGTGACCGGTGCCGATGATCGCGACCCGCTTGTCGCTCTCCCAGGCTTCGACCATCTCCCGGATCGCCCTGCCCAGCTGGACGAACCGCCTCGGCTGCGGCATCGGCGGGGCGAAGATGTTGGTGTAGATCGGCACGATCGGCAGATCGGCCTGCGGCCGCAGCGTGATGATCGGGCAGGTGATGCTGTGGTCGATCCGCAGCTCGTTGCTGAACGCCAGGTCGAAGTCCCGGTCCAGGCCGCCGCGCAGGATGTGGCTCGACAGCTCCTCGTCGCCTGCGAGCCGGAGGCGGGGCAGCCCGAACTCGCGCTCCTCGTTGTACCAGTTGCCGTCGTAGAACGGCGCCTTGCCGACCAGGAACTGCGGCATGTTGTCCAGCCACAGCTGGTGGAAGTGGTCGCTGCCGACCATCACCAGCAGATCAGGCTCCGCCCGGGTCAGGGTCTCCCGGAAGGTCTCGATCTTGGCGACCCACTCGTCCGCGAACGGCGGCCGCTCGTCGCCGGTGCTGGTGCTGGCGCGGTAGTAGAAGGGGTGGTGGGTCGAGGCGATGACCGCGGCGACGGTGGCCATGCCGGCTCCTTTCAGTCCTGTTGGGGGTCGACGTAGACCGCGTTGCGGTCGACGGTGAGGTAGGCGTCCATCCCGATCGGACGTCGCACCTCCTCGGCGAGCTGCCCGAGGAGTCCGGCAGCCCGGGCGAGCAGTGCGAACCCACGCAGCAGCTCGACCGGGAGACCGAGGTCGGCGAGCGCGGCGCCGCAGACACCCGCACCGTTGAGCGGGAGCCGGCGTCCGAGCACCTGCTCGTGCGTCCGCCCGATCGCCTCGAACAAGGTCAGGTGCGGTCCCTTCAGGCCTTCCTCCTCGGCGATCGCGATCAGCCGCGGTGTGCGAGGGTCGAGCACCTTGTGCACCGGGTGGCCGAGGCCGGGGACGTACCTGCCCTCCGCACGGGTACGGCGTACGGCGTCGAGGGCGAGCGCGTCCCAGCCCTCGTCATCGGTGGGCAGACCGTCCTGCGCCCCGAGTACGGCGTGCAGGTACCGCCCGCAGTCCTCGGTCACCCCCAGGAACCGCGAGCCTCCACCGAGGAGCCCGGAGGCCAGCGCGCCTTGGAGCGAGTCGGGGGCGGAGAGATAGGTGAGTCGGGCCGCGATGGCGGTCGGCGTGAAGCCGTGGTCGGCGAGCGCGACCAGCACGGCCTCGAACACCCTGGTCTCCTGGGGGGTCGGGCGACGTAGGGCGACCAGCCAGAACGCCAGCTCCCCGAACCCGACCTCACCCATCAGGTCCTCGGTCAGGTTCTGCCCCAACAGCCCGATCTCGTCTGCCGTCGACGTTCCCAACGACGTTGGAAATTCCAACTCACTCATCCGAAATCCCGTCCGCGGACCCGGCCTGCCCGTCGGTCGAGCCTGTCGGGACCACGGGCGCATCCGGCGCGTCGACACGACCCGTGCCCGGGGTGCACTCTGACCATGGGGCAACCAGGGAGGTGCGATGGCACGCACGGGAACGGGGGACTACCTTCGCGGCGCGCTCTGGGTGATGCCGGTCGGCTCCGTGGCGCTGGCGCTGGTCGTCGGAGCATCGCTGACCGCCGTCGACATCGGTCCGAGCTCGCCGCTCGACCCGTTCCTCTTCCAGGGCACCTCGGACGATGCGCGCAACCTGCTGATCGGCATCTCCGGCACGATGATGACGGTCATCGCGGTCGTTCTCGGCCTCACGCTGGTGGCGCTCCAGCTGTCGTCGACCCAGTTCTCTCCCCGGTTGCTCCGGTTCTTCCTGCGCGACCGGGTCAACCAGCTGACGTTGAGCGTGTTCGTCGCGACGTTCGTCTACGCGACGGCCGGCCTGTACACCGTCGGTGTGCGCAACGGTCAGCGCACCGACACCTACCCCCGGCTCGCGGTGACTCTCGCCGTCGTGCTCGTCTTCGCGAGCCTCGTGGTGTTGGTGTACTTCGTGCACCACATCTCGCACTCCATCCAGATCGACGAGATCATGCTCGGCGTCGAGCAGAACACCTTGCGCGTCATCGAGCACGACCTCCCGACCACCGGCGTCACCCAGGTCCCCGTGCCCGAGCCGCCGGTCTGGGCGGTGTCCGTCCCGGCTTACACGTCCGGCTACGTGCAGACGATGCGCACCTCCTGGCTTCTGCAGATCGCCACCGAGAACAACTTCGTCTGCACCGTCGGTCCGATGGTGGGCGAGCACGTGATCAAGGACCAGCCCATGGTCTGGCTGTGGCGCACCTCGCCGGAGGAGGTCCCTCCCGACCCCGCGGCGTTCGCCGGCTTCGTGCACGACTCCGTGAGGATCGGCTATGAGCGCACCGCCGAGCAGGACGTCGCGTTCGGCATCCGCCAGCTCGCCGACATCGCGGTCAAGGCCCTTTCGCCGGCGGTCAACGACCCCTACACCGCCATGCAGGCGCTCGAGCACCTCGCCGATGTGCTGGCCGCGCTGGCGCCGCGTCCGCTGGGCAACCTCCATCTGTACGACGTACACGGGCGGCTGCGGGTCGGGGTGCCGGGTCGGGACTTCGCCTATTACGTCGACCTCGCGACCGGGCAGATCAGGCGCTATGGCTGCACCGAGCCGCGCGTGCTCGGCGCACTCGTCAAGGTGCTCGGCACGCTGGGACCCTTCTGTCGCGATGATGTGACCCGCGGTGTACTCGTCTCGAACCTGGCCCTCGTCCGGGAAGCGGCGGAGCATTCGATCGCGCAGGAAGGCGACCGGCATCCCATCCTCCAGCAGGCCGGGGCCGTCCTGGGACGCTTGTCGGGCTAGGCATCCGCTCACGGCGACCCCTCTTCCCACGCCTCATCGGTGGTGGAGGAGCGAACGCCAGCCGCCCCCTCGGTGGTGGAGGAGCGAGCACCAGCCGCCCCCTCGGTGGTTGAGGAGCGAGCGCCAGCGAGCGTCTCGAAACCACCTTCTGCAGACCCGCTCAACCACGCCCGGATCTCATCTCCGTGCTCATCCAGCGACGGCGGCGGCAGCCGGTAGTCGACCGGCGTCTCGGAGAGCGTGATCGGATGCCGGACCGACGGCACCATCGCCTCCCCCTCACCCACCTCGACCACCGGCTCGAGCCCGATCTCCTGGGCGAACGCGACGCCGCCCTCGACGGTGTTGATCGGCCCGCACGGCACGCCCGCGGCGATGATCTCGCGGAACCAGTCCATCTTCGACCGGGTCCGGAGCCGCTCGACCAGGAGGGGCCGGAGCTCCTCGCGGTTCGCCGTCCGGTCCTCGTTGCGGGAGAACCTGAGGTCGTCGGCGAGCTCGGGGACGCCCAACACCTCGACCAGCTTGCGGAACTGGGCGTTGTTGCCTGCGGTGATGATCAGGTCGCCGTCGCCGCACGGGAGAGGTTCGTAGGGGAACAGGCTTGGGTGGCTGTTGCCCATCCGGTGCGGCACGACACCGCCCGCGACGTACGCGCTGGTCTGGTTGACCATCCCCGAGAGCGCGGAGGAGAGCAGGTTGACCTCGACGTGCTGGCCACGGCCGGTCTCGTGGCGATTGTTGACGGCGGCCAGGATGCCGATGGTGGCGTGGAGACCCGCCATCACGTCGAAGACCGAGATGCCCGAGCGGAAGGGCCCGGTGTCGGGAGCGCCGGTCAAGCTCATCAAGCCGGACATCGCCTGCACGATCAGGTCGTAGCCCGGGAGCACCCGGCCGCGGTCCGTCGTACCGAAGCCACTGATCGAGGCGTAGACGATGCCCGGATTGTGCGCCGCGACGTCGTCGTACCCGAGCCCGAAGCGGTCGAGCCCACCAGGGCGGAAG
>JAFMQY010000119.1 GCA_017354415.1 Nocardioides sp. | reverse complement strand
CTCAGCTCCGTTCCAGAAGACGACGTCGCCGTCCTGACCACGCAGCGACAGGTGGATGTGGCACGAGCTGCCCTCGCGCTCGTTGTACTTGGCCATGAACGTGATCGACTGGCCGCGCTGCGCCGCGATCTCCTTGGCCACGGTCTTGTAGACGCTGTGGTTGTCGGCGGTGACCAGGGCGTCGGCGTACAGGAACCCGATCTCGTGCTGGCCGAGGTTGCACTCACCCTTCGCGCCCTCGACGTCCAGCCCGGCGGCGTACATGGTGTTGCGGATGTCGCGCAGCAACGGCTCGGCCCGGCTGGTGCCGAGGATCGAGTAGTCGACGTTGTACTGGTTCACGGGCTCGAGTCCGCGGAAGTGGAGGCGGGTCGCGTCCTCGTACGACGTGTTGAACGCGATGAACTCCAGCTCGGTCCCGGCCAGGGCCACCAGGCCGCGCTCGGCGAACGCCGCGAGCTGCTTCTTGAGGATCCCTCGCGGGGACTGCAGGACGGGGGTGTGGTCGAGCCAGACCAGGTCGCACTGCACCAGCGCGGTGGCCGGCAGGTGGGGGAGCAGCCGGATCGTCTCCCAGTCGGGGACGAACTCCATGTCGCCGTAGCCACGCTCCCAGGAGGAGATCGCGTAGCCGTCGACGGTGTTCATGTCGATGTCGACGGCCAACAGGTAGTTGCAGCCCTCCGTGCCGTGCTCGACGACCACGTCGAGGAAGTACCGTCCGTGCAGCCGCTTGCCCTGGAGCCGGCCCTGCATGTCGGTGAACGCCAGGACCACGGTGTCGATGTCCCCGAGCTCGATCCGCTTGGTCAGGTCGTCGAGCGTCAGGTAACGGTCGTTGGGTGGCATGTTCTCCTCCGGCTGGCTCTCTTCCAGCTGCTCGGTCACCCGAGCAGGCCGCGCAACAGCGCAGCGGTGTCGTCGCAGTGTTCTTCCATGATGAGTCGGGCACGGTCAGGCTTGCCGTCGAGTACGGCGTACAGGATCTGCTCGTGCTGGCGGTCTGAGTGGCTGATGTTGACGTCGTACACGGGGATCTGGAGCAGCATGTCGTGCAGCGTGGCCTGTACCCGGGTCACCGCGTCGATGATCGATGGCGACCCGGTGACCGACGCGAACGCGAGATGGAACCTGCTGTCGGCCTGCCGGTGCGAGGCCGACCCGGAGGCCGACATCACGGCCTCGTGCGCACGGGTGAGCATCGCGCGCTGGTCGTCGGTGAGCTCGAGGGAGGCAGCCGTCGCCACTGCGCCGGGCTCCACGATCCGCCGGAAGGTGAGCGTGTCGAGCCAGATCGCGAGCGTCTCGGGTGTGGGAGCCGTGGCGCGTGCTCGGGGTGCACGAGGGGAGTAGGTGACGACACTGCCGCCGCCGCGGCCGCGGCGGGTCTCGACCATCCCGGCCGTGCGCAGAGCGGTGATGGCCTCACGCACGGTGGCCCGCGAGACGTTCAGGCGCTCGGCCAGCTCGCGCTCGGGTGGCAGGGTCGAGCCGTTGGGGTGCACGCCCAGTCGGATGGCCGTCGCCAGCTGCTCGACGCACGCCTCGAAGGCATGGTGGCCGCGGACCGGCCGGAGCACGACCCTGGCCAGGTCGAGCCCTCGTTCGTCGAGGGGGGAGGCCGTCACGCGGGCCAGTCTGTCAGCCTCGCCGCGGCTGTCAATGGTCTGGCTTCATACCGAAATCGGCGTCAACCCTTTACGTCGGAATCCGCGCGGGTCTAGCCTCCCCGACAACCGGTTCCGCTCCTGAAAGGGTCTTCCAGATGCCCGAAGCGCACGAGCCTGTCGAAGTCCAAGAACTTTCCGAAGACGAGAAGCATCTGGCCAAGCTCGGGTATCGCCAGGACCTGCACCGATCGTGGTCGGGGTTCTCCAACTTCGCGATCTCCTTCTCCATCATCTCCATCCTGGCCGGCTGTCTCACCAACTTCGGCGCAGGCTTCAACAACGGCGGCCCGATCTCGATCTCGTGGTCGTGGCCGATCCTCGGTGTGTTCATCCTGATCATCGGCTTCACGATGAGTGAGCTGGTCTCGGCGTACCCGACCTCCGGCGGTATCTACTGGTGGGCGTCGAAGCTCGGCGGCCCGCGGGCCGGCTTCTTCACCGGATGGCTCAACCTCATCGGGCTGGTGGCCGTGACCGCAGGCGTGGCCTACGGCTGCGCGACGTTCATCGATCTGACACTGGACACCTACTCGACCAGCTGGGCCAGCGGCTACTCCCTCAACCGGGTGTTCATCATCTTCGTGATCGTCCTGGCCGCGGCGGCTGTCCTCAACATCTTCAGCGGTCACCTGATGGCGCTCATGAACAACGCCTCGGTGTGGTGGCACGTCATCGGTGCCGCGGCCATCGTGCTGATCCTGATCTTCGTCCCGGACCATCACCAGTCGCTGAGCTACGTCTTCACCCATCGGGTCAACAACTCCGGCTGGAGCGGCGGCAGCACGAGCAGCTTCGGGTTCTTCTTCGCGGTCATCCCGTTCGGCTTCCTGTTGACGCAGTACACGATCACCGGGTTCGACGCGTCCGCCCACCTCTCGGAGGAGACGTCGAGCGCAGCGAAGGCGGCTGCCAAGGGCATCTGGCGGTCGATCTTCTACTCGGTGATCGGTGGCTACATCCTGCTGCTGTGTGTGGTGTTCGCGATCCCGAACGACTCACACGGCAACCCGAACGACGCGCTGGCCGGTCTCGGTGTGCAACCCATCTTCAACGCGGCGATGGGATCCCACTGGGCCGGCACCGTGCTGCTGATCTCCGCGGTGGGCCAGATCTTCTGCACCGTCTCATGCATGACGTCGGCTTCGCGGATGACCTTCGCGTTCAGCCGTGACGGGGCGATCCCGGGCTCCAGGCGGTGGTCGGCGCTGACCCGCAGCCGGGTGCCGGCGAACGCCGTCACGCTGGTCGCGGTGTGCGCGGCCATCCTCACGTTGCCCGCGCTCTTCAAGGTCGACATCAACGGCACGCCGGTCCCCCTTGCCTTCTACGCGGTCACCTCGATCGCGGTGATCGGCCTCTACCTGGCCTTCGCGATCCCGATCTACCTGCGGTGGCGGCACGGGGAGAACTTCGACGTCGGCACGTGGAACAACGGCAAGAAGTACAAGTGGATGAACCCGATCGCCGTGGCCGAGATCATCATCGTGTCGATCTACCTGATGATGCCCACGACGCCGGCGGCCAGCATCTTCAGCAGCCAGTTCTCGTGGAAGTTCGTGAACTACGCGCCGATCGTCACCGTGGGTGCCTTGATCCTCCTCGCGATCTGGTGGACCACGTCGGCGAAGCACTGGTTCACCGGCCCGAAGCACACCATCGACGAGGCGGTCCTCGAGGCGTTCGGGGAAGAGACGCTGACCGCCGACTGATCGTCCCATCCACGGAGTGCCTGTCGAAGCACCGGCTCTGGGCCGCCTCGCCTGTTTGGCGGGGCGGTCCTGGCAGGTGGAGGAGCTGCCCGGAGGGCTGACCAACATCAACCTCCACGTCGTCACCGACGACGGGCAGGACCTGGTGGTGCGGTGGGCCCGTGGCGACGCCGAGTTGCTCGGCATCGACCGGGTCGCCGAGCACGACAACACGGCTGCGGCGTTCCGCGCCGGTGTGGGCGCGGAGGTCGTCGAGTTCCGCCCCGACCTGTCGATGATGGTGATCACCTTCCTGAAGGGGAAGGCGCTCGTCGACGCCGACTTCGGAGACGGTGACGTGCTGCGGCGGTCGGCGGACGCCGTACGCCGGCTGCACGCGGGGCCTCGTTTCACCGGCGACTTCGACATGTTCGCCCGGCAGGCGGGCTACCTCGAGATCGTCCGCGAGCACGGCATGCGCCTCCCGCAGGGGTACGCCGACCATGCCGCCGCCTGGGACGACGTACGCCGGGCACTGGCGGCCGCGCCGAGGCCCACCGTGCCGTGCAACAACGACCTGCTCGCCGCGAACTACATCGACGACGGAGTGCAGGTCTGGCTGATCGACTACGAGTACTCCGGCAACAACGACGCCTGCTTCGAGCTCGGCAACTCGACCACCGAGTGCAACTTCTCTGAGGACCAGGTCGATGCCTGGTGCGAGGCGTACTTCGGAGACCCGACCCCGGCCGACCGTGCTCGCGTGCGCGTGCAGGCGTTGTGCAGCCAGTACGGCTGGTCTCTCTGGGGCTTCATCCAGGAGGCCAGCAGCCCGATCGATTACGACTTCCACAGCTGGGGCATGGAGCGCTACGAGAAGGCGGCGGCGACGTTCCGCGGTGGTGGGCTGCCCCGGTTGCTGGAGCAGGTGGTGTCGTGAACCCGCGGCCCCGACAGGCTCGACCGACGGGGTGCGGCGGTGGTTGAGCGCCCGGGCCGCGCGCAGGTGGTCGTGGTCGGTGGGGGAGTGATCGGATGCTCGGTCGCCTACCACCTGACCAGGCTCGGCTGGACCGACGTGCTGCTGCTGGAGCAGGGGCGACTGTCTGGCGGCACCACCTGGCATGCCGCTGGACTGGTCGGACCGTTGCGTGCGACGGAGGCCGGCACCCGGCTCGTCCAGTACTCCGCCGAGCTCTACGCCTCCCTCGAGGGAGAGACCGGGCTGGCCACCGGCTACCGCAACGTCGGCGGCGTGATCGTCGCCCGCACCCAGGACCGGATGACGCAGCTACGGCGTACCGCCGCGAACGCGGTCGCCTACGACCTCGACTTCGCGCTGCTCACGCCCCAGCAGGCTCAGGAGCTGTGGCCGCCGATGCAGGTGGACGACCTGCTCGGCGCGATCTGGCTTCCGGGGGACGGCAAGGTGAACCCCGCGGACCTCACCCAGTCGCTGGCCCGGGGCGCGCGTCAGGGCGGAGCGCGAATCGTCGAGGGCGCGCGGGTCACCGGTGTCGACGTCGAGCCGGGAGCGGCCGGTCCACGCGTGACGGGCGTCCGCACGGACGACAGTCACGTCGAGTGCGAGGTCGTCGTGAACTGTGCCGGTCAGTGGGCGAAGGCGCTCGGGGACCTGTCGGGCGTCACGGTGCCACTGCACCCGGCCGAGCACTTCTACGTCGTGACCGAGGCGGTCCCCGGGACACATCCGGACCTCCCGATCATGCGCGACCCGGACGGATGGACCTACTTCAAGGAGGAGGTCGGCGGACTCGTCGTGGGCGGGTTCGAGCCGAACGCGAAGCCGTGGCGCCCGCCGTCCGAACTGCCGTACCCCTTCGAGTTCCAGCTGCTCGACGAGGACTGGGAGCACTTCTCGCTGCTGATGGAGCAGGCCGTCGTGCGCATCCCGGCGCTGGCGGAGACCGGGATCCGGAAGTTCTACAACGGGCCCGAGTCCTTCACGCCGGACAACCAGTTCCTGCTCGGTGAGGCCCCCGGACTGCGCGGGTACTTCGTGGGTGCCGGCTTCAACTCGGTCGGCATCGCGTCGGCCGGCGGCGCGGGTCGCGCCCTCGCCGAGTGGATCGTCGAGGGTGAGCCGACCAGCGACCTGGTGGCCGTCGACGTACGCCGGTTCGCGCCGTTCCACGGAGACGAGTCGTGGCTGCGCTCCCGGGTCGCCGAGATCCTGGGCCTGCACTACGAGGTGCCGTGGCCGCTCCGCGAGCCGGAGACCGGCCGGCCCCAGCGGGTGTCTCCGCTGCACGACCGTCTGGCCGGCCGGGGTGCGGTCTTCGGCAGCCGGATGGGCTGGGAGCGGCCCGTGGTGTTCCGGCCCCCGGATGTCGAATCGAGTGGTACGGCGAGTGGTACGGCGTACACCTGGGGGAGACCGGACTGGCTGCCCTGGTGCCTGGCCGAGCAGCGCGCGACTCGCGAGCGGGTCGCGGTGTTCGACCAGACGTCGTTCTCGCTGTACGACGTGACCGGCCCGGACGCGCTGGCCACCCTGCAGTGGATCTGCGCGGCGGACGTCGACGTACCGGTCGGTGGCTGTGTCTACACGCCGTTCCTGAACGCCCGTGGGACCTACGAGGCTGATCTCACCGTGACCCGGACCGGAGCGGACACCTTTCTCCTGGTCTCGAGCTCGGCCACCACCATTCGCGACCTCGACTGGATCGACCGTCACACTCCCGCTGGAGCGCAGGTGGAGGTGCGCGACCGTACCGAGGACCTCTCGGTGATCGGGGTGATGGGGCCCGAGTCGCGCGCACAGCTGAGCCGGGTCTCGACGGACTCGATGGACTGGTCCGATGACGTCTTCTCCTTTGCCACCAGCAAGGAGGTCGTGGTGGGGGCGGTGCCCCTCCGAGCCACGCGGATGACGTATGTCGGTGAGCTCGGCTGGGAGCTGGTCGTGCCGGTGGCCGACGCCCTCGAGGTGTACGACACCCTCCGGGCCGAGAGCGACTCATTGCTGGACGCAGGGCTGCTCGGCGGGCCGCTGGTCGACGCCGGGTATCACGCGATCGAGTCGCTGCGGCTGGAGAAGGGCTACCGGGCCTTCCCGCGCGACGTGAACCCCGACCTCACGCCGGTCGAGGCAGGGCTGGTCTTCGCGACCGCGTTGTCGCCGCGGTCGGGGTCCGACAAGGACTTCCTCGGCCGGGCGGCTCTCGAAGCGCACCGCGACCGGCTGCGCGGCCCGGGGGAGCGCCGCCGGCTGGTGTCGTTCGTGCTCGATGAGGGGGAGCCGATGGTGTGGGGCGGCGAGCTCCTCCTCCGCGACGGCGAACCCGCGGGGCAGGTCACCAGCGCGGCGTATGGCGCCAGTGTCGGTGGCCCTGGCGGCGCGTCCGTCGGGCTGGCCCTTCTCCGCGACGAGCGCCCGGTCCGGCAGGTCGACCTCGACGCCTCGTCGTTCGAGATCGACCTGGCTGGCACCCGCCACTCCGCCCGGGTCACTCTCGCCGCTCCCCTCCGCTGACCCGCCGGACGTCGGCAGTCGTCAGAAGTCGGCAGCCGGCTGTCACGTTTCGAGGCCCTGTCTCGACTCGGTACTGAGACGGACATGAGCAGACAGAGACGAGAGGTGAGAGCGGTGCACGTCTACATCGCAGGTGGTACGGGCGTCGTCGGCCGGAGGCTGATCCCACGGCTGGTCGAGCGCGGCCACCGGGTGACCGCGACGACGCGAGACCTCGCGAAGGCGGCCGGCCTCGAGCGCCTGGGGGCGCACCCGGTCGTCGTCGACGGGTTGGACAGTGTGGCCGTGGGTGAGTCGGTGGCGAAGGCGCAGCCGGAGGCCGTCGTCCATCAGATGACGGCGCTGTCCGGGAAGGCCGATCCGAAGCACTTCGACCGGTACTTCGCCATGACGAACAGGCTGCGCACGGAGGGCCTGGACCATCTCGTCGCCGCCGCCCAGGCGACGGGGGTGCCGCACATCGTGGCCCAGAGCTACACGGGCTGGCCCAACGTCCGGTCCGGCGGGTGGGTCAAGGACGAGGAGGACCCGCTGGACCCCGAGCCGCCGAGGGCGCAGCGGGAGACGCTGGCCGGCATCCGCTACCTCGAGGAGACGGTCCGGAAGGTGGACGGCACCGTGCTGCGGTACGGCGCGTTCTACGGCGACGCCTCCGATGCGATGATCCCCCTCGTGCGGAAGCGACAGTTCCCGCTGGTGGGCGGTGGGACCGGCTACACGTCCTGGCTGCATCTGGACGACGCCGCAGGCGCGACGGTGCTCGCCCTCGAGACCGGGACCAGGGGTGTCTTCAACATCGTCGACGACGAACCCGCCCCGGCCTCGGAATGGCTTCCGTGTCTCGCCGAGTGCCTCGGGGCGAAGCCCCCACTGCGCCTGCCCGTCTGGATGGCTCGGCTCGTCGCCGGGGAGGTCGGGGTCTCGATGCTGACCCGGACCCGCGGCTCGTCCAACGACCGCGCGAAGCGCGAGCTCGGCTGGGAACTGCGCTGGCCGACATGGCGGGAGGGATTCCGACACGGCCTGGCAGACGACAACGGCCTGGCACACGACAACCCAGCGCCGGAGAGCTAGGACGTGGGTGCCGGGTCAGTTCCAGCCGAGCAGTTCGAGGAGCTGCGTCCGCTGCTGTTCTCCATCGCCTACCGGATCCTCGGCAGCGTGAGCGACGCCGAGGACGCGGTCCAGGAGACCTGGCTCCGCTCCCAGGCGAGCACGACGCCGCCGATCTCGCTCAAGTCGTTCCTGTCGGCAGTCGTGACCCGGGCCTCGATCGACATGCTGCGGTCGGCGCGGGTACGCCGTGAGTCCTATGTCGGCCAGTGGCTGCCCGAGCCGCTGCTCACGGACACCCCCTTCACCGGCACCGGGTCGACGCCGTACGCCGATCCTGAGCACGCCGCCGAGCTGGCTGACTCGATCTCGATGGCTGCGTTGCTGCTGCTCGAGCGGCTCAGCCCGGAGCAGCGGGCGGTCTTCGTCCTGCACGACGTGTTCGCGTACCCGTTCGCCGAGATCGCCGAGGTGGTCGGGAAGTCGGAGACCGCCTGTCGCCAGCTCGCCTCGCGGGCTCGACGACTGATCGAGGACGGCCGGCCACGGTTCGACGTGGACCGGCAGGCGCGTGAGGAGCTCGCCACCCGCTTCTTCGACGCACTGACCGTCGGAGACGTCGACGAGCTGCGTCAGCTGTTGGCCGAGGACGTCGAGGTGTACGGCGACGGCGGCGGCAAGGCTCCACAGTGGATGCGGGTGATCGTGGGTCTGGACAACGTCGCGCGGATGTTCGCCGGGCTGGGGCGGCGCTTCGTCGGCACCGGGCTCGAGGTGGAGCGCCACGAGGTCAACGGCCAGCCGGGGGCGGTGTTCCGAGACGCCTCCGGCCGCGTGATCAACGTCCTGACACTGGACGTGCTCGACGGGCGGATCCAGGTCATCCGCTCGGTCATCAACCCCGACAAGCTCCACCACATCGGCCCGGTGGCCGACGCCTGGGCGCTGATGCGAGAGACACCGCCCGACCCGGGCCGATGACACCGCCCGACCGGGCCGATGACGTGGCCGACCCCGTGGTCTCGACACGTTCGACCGACGGGGCGTGGACGCGCGGGAGCTGTCGGCCCTGTCAGCGGGCGGCGACGAGGTCGACGTACCGCTTCAGGTACAGCGGCCAGGCGTCGTCCGACACGAGCCCGGAGCGGTACTGCTCCCACCCGTCGCCATGACGGTCCAGGTGAGAGTGCACGAGCTGCACCCGCGTGCGGTCCGGCGCCTCCTCGATGAAGAGCACCTCGACCTCACTGGCACGCTCGGGGTCACTCTCGATCTGCCAGTAAGGGCTGATCTTCCACGCCAGGACCAGGCGCGCCGGAGGTTCGAAGGCGAGGACACCGGCCCACTCGCACACACTGCCGTCGACGCCCCGGTCGAACACCGCGCCACCGGCCCGCGGCTCGAGCACGGTCTCGGCGATGTCGACGGGGAGCATGTTGTGCTCACGCGGCTTGATCGCGTCGAAGTCGCGGGTGAAGACGTCGAACGCCTCGGCCCGGGACGTCGGCACGGTCACCTCGAGCCGGACAACGGTGAGGTCGGTGAGGGTTTGATCAGGCACGGTGTGGTCAGCCATGGTCATGCGTCTCCGTTCTCGTCGGTTCCTGCCGGGTCGCGTGTGGCGGCAAGGTCGTGCTGTCGTTGCTCGAAGCGTGCGGCGAAGTCGTCGAGCGCGCTGCCCCAGAACGACTGGACCTCGCGCCGGAACGCGCTCAGTCCCTCCCAGCGCGGGGAGTAGATCCTCCGGGTGCCCTCCGCCCGTACGTCGACCAGACCGGCCTCGCGCAGCACCCGCAGGTGTTGCGACACGTTGGGCAGGGTCATCGGCAGGCCCTGCGCGATCTCCTGCACGCGGCTCGGGCGCTCGATGACCCGGGCCAGGATCACCCGCCTGGTGGGGTCGGCCATCGCCGTCCACATATCAGCGGCCACTTAGATAAGGTATGACTTAAATAGGGATCGGGCAAGAGCCCTGGTACCTCCGGCGCACCAGGTGGTCCGGCGTACAGCCGGGGTTCCGACTAGGGCATGTGCTTTCCGATCCAGCGCAGGGGAGGGCCGAGGATCGGATGGCGGTGCCAGCCGTGCCGGATCACGGTCCCGCGGAGGCTGCGCAGGCGACTCCGCACGGCAGCCAGCGGACCCGTCCGCGACCTGTCCTCGATCTCCCTGGCCTGATGGGATGCCCAGTACCCGCAGCGGACGCAGAGAGCGACCTCGGGATGGTTGCCGAGGTGGATCATCTGCGCGGAGTCGTCGATGGTCCCGCAGCACCAGCATTCGAGGCGGCCCCGCTCTTGCTCATCAACTGCTGCCTGCGTCGACATACGGCCATTCTGCGCCGGCACAGCCATTCTGCGCCGGGGACGGTCGTCACGACCCGGCATAGATCTGCCGGATCACGTCCTCGATGTCGGGCTCCTGGATGGACAGGTCCGCGACGTCGTACGACGCTGCGACCGCGGCCACGACCGGTGCCGCGCTCGCATCGGCTGGGAAGGTGAGCCACTGCCGGGGGCCCTCCACGCGACGTGTCCAGGCCCCGGCCACCGATATCGGCGGCGCCTCGTCGACCAGATCGACGACCAGTGTCCGCGAGGACCCGCCGAGCTGGTGCAGGTCGCCGAACGGACCGTCGAAGACGGCGGTGCCGTGGTCGATCACGATCACCCGGTCGCAGAGCGCCTCGATGTCCTGGAGGTCGTGGGTGGTGAGCATCAACGTCGTCCCGCGCTCGGCGTTGAGCGTGCGCAGGAACTCCCGCAGCCGGCCCTTGCTCACCACGTCCAGCCCGATCGTGGGCTCGTCGAGATACAGGATCTCCGGCTCATGCAGGAGCGCCGCCGTGATGTCGCCGCGCATCCGCTGACCCAGGCTCAGCTGGCGGACCGGCGTGTCGAGCAGGTCGCCGAGGTCGAGCAGCTCCACGTACTCGGCGAGCGTACGGCGGTGCTGCGCCGGGTCGACCCGGTAGATCTTCTGCAGCAGCTCGAAGCTGTCCCTCAGCGGCAGGTCCCACCACAGCGTCGTGCGCTGGCCGAACACCACGCCGATCCGCTCCGCGAGGTCGGTGCGCTGCCGGCTCGGCTCGAGCCCGGCGACCCGGAGATGACCCGAGGTGGGCACCAGGATGCCGGTCAGCATCTTGATCGTCGTCGACTTCCCGGCGCCGTTGGGGCCGATGTAGCCCACCATCTCGCCGGCGCCGATGTCGAAGGTCAGGTCGCGTACGGCGCGCACCTCGCTGCGCGTGCGCGTCAGTCGGCCCCTGCGCTTGTGGACATTGCGCCGGCGGACGACGAACGTGCGCGACAGGTCGCGGACCTCGATCAGGCTCATCTCAGCTCCCGAGCTCAACTGCCGGTGGACGTGTAGTGGCGGACGCCGGCGCGCCAGGCGAGTCCGGCGACGGCGAGGGTGAGGACGGCGACGACGGGGGAGAGCACCGCGAACCACGCGGGCAGGCCGTTGGGGTCGGGGCGGTCGAGGAGGTAGAGGCACGGGTACCAGTTCACGAACGCCACCGGGACGAGGAAGGTCAGCGACTTGACCACCGCGTTGGGGAAGATCGTCATCGGGTACTGCGTCATCGTGTTGCCCCCGTAGGTGAAGGCGTTCGCGAACTCCGTGGCGTCGACGGTCCAGAACTGGATGCATGAGAACGTCACGAAGAACGAGAAGAAGATCGCCGACCCGGCCACCACCATCATCGCCGCGACCAGCACCTTGGGCGCCGTCCAGTCCACCCACCAGCAGCCGTAGCCGAACACCACCGAGGCCTGCACGATCCGGCCGAACCGGCGTAGGGCGAACCGGTCGGCGCAGACCTGTACCAGCAGCGGCACCGGACGGGTGAGCATCGTGTCGAGCGTGCCGGTGCGCACGTGCAGGCCCACCAGTTCGACACTCCCGATCAACAGGTCGCCGACGCCGATGCCGATGCCGCTCGCGCCGTACAGCAGCGCGAT
>JAFMQY010000004.1:35046-53073 GCA_017354415.1 Nocardioides sp. | reverse complement strand
CGGGGCGGTGGCTCGACGCTCACCGAGCGCGGCGAGCCAGCATCCGGCGCGGCGACCGGCGTGCTGCCTGGGTGTCACGCAGGGCGGCTCGGGCCGCCTGCATGCCGGGGATGCCGCACACACCGCCGCCGGCGTGCGTGGCCGACGAGGCGTAGTAGAGCCCGTGCACCGGCGTGCGGTAGTCGGCGTACCCCGGCGCCGGGCGCAGGTGGAACAGCTGCTCCAACGACAGCTCGCCGTGGAAGATGTTGCCGCCGACCAGCCCGTACTCGGTCTCCATCTCGTGCGGGCCGACGACGTCCCTGGCCAGCACCGAGTCGCGGAAGCCGGGCGCCACCTCGTCGTACAGGTCGATCATCCGGTCGGCGTACGCCGCGAGCTCCGCGGTGTGCGGCTCCAGGCTCCAGTCCGCCGGCACCCACTGGGTGAACAGCGAGAAGATGTGCGGCCCGTCCGGGTTGAGGGTGTGGTCCAGCGTGGTCGGGATGACGCCGTCGCTGAAGGGCGCCGTCGCCGGCCGTCCCTCGCGTGCCTCGAGGAACGCCTTCTCGATGTACTCCATGGTCGGTGCCATCTCGACCGAGCCGGTGTGCAGCTCGGCCTGCCCGTCGGTCGGGTCCGCGGTGAACGACGGCAGCCGGTCGATCGCCAGGTTGATCTTCACCACGCCGCTGCGCGAACGCCACCGCTCGACGTCGCGCACGAAGTCGTCGGGCAGGTGGTGTGCGCCGACGTGCCGCAGGAACGCCGTGTGCGGGTGCAGGCTGGTCACGACCAGCGGAGCCCGCAGCTCCTCGCCGCCCTGCAGCACCGCCCCCTCCACGCGGCCGTCCCGGACCAGCAGCGACTCGACGGAGGCGTTGGTCCGGACCTCCGCCCCGAACGACTCGGCACTGTGCCTGATGGCGTCCGACACCGCGCCCATCCCGCCTTCTGGGTAGCCCCAGCTGCCGAGCCGCCCGTCGCCGACGTCGCCGATCGAGTGGTGCGCCATCACGTACGCCGTGCCCGGCTCGTACGGGCCCGCCCAGGTCCCGATCACGCCGTTCACCGCCAGAGCACCCTTGACCTGCGGCGACTCGAACCAGTCGTCCAGAAGGTCGGCGATGCTCATCGTCATCAGCCGGGTGACCTCGGCGACCGTCCGCGCGTCCACCCCGCGGTTGCGCCAGACCAGCGTGGCGAGCGCGGCGACGTCCGCCGGCGAGTGCGAGCCGATCGTCGGCGGGACCGTCAGCAGCAACGGCGACAGGACGTCCGCCAGGCCCCCCAGCCAGGCGTTCCACTCCTCCCACGCCCGTGCGTCCTTGCTCGACCACCTGGCGACCTGTTCGCGGGTGCGCACCGGGTCGTCCTCGTAGATCGTCAGCGACCCGCCCTCGGGGAACGCCTGGTAGTACGGGCCCATCGGATGCACCTTGTAGCCGTGCTGCTCCAGCCTGAGGTCGTCCAGGATCCTGCGCGGCATCAGGCTCATCACGTACGACAGCCGGGTCACCCGCACACCCGGGAGGTCCGGCCACGGCTCCTCGGTGGTGGCCGCACCCCCGGTCGTGGCCCGGCGTTCCAGGACCAGCGTCCGGAGCCCGGCCCGAGCGAGGTACGCCGCCGAGACCAGCCCGTTGTGCCCGCCACCGACCACGATCGCGTCGTAGGAGTTCGTCATGACACACCGTTCGTCGAAGAGTCCTGACCGACTGTCCTGACTGACTGTTCAGTCTATGGCCGTGCTAGCGTGCGGCACAAGAAGCTGCGACTGGAGTGAGGGTGCCGATGGCAGCACGCGTGAACGGGGACGCCGTCGCCGACGTACGACGTGACCAGATGCTCGCCGCAGCCGCGACGTTGATCGCCGAGCGTGGCTTCAGCGACACCCGGATCGCCGACGTCGCGGGCCGGGTCGGTGCCAGCCCCGCACTCGTCATCTACTACTTCGGCACCAAGGACAGTCTCCTGACCGAGGCCCTGCGATGGTCCGAGCGCTCGTTCTACGCCGCCACCGAGGAGATGCTGCGCACCACCCCGACGATCCGGCGCCGTCTCGAGACTCTGGTCGAGTGGACTCTCGTGCCCGACGTGCCGACCTCGATGACCAGTGACTGGGGGCTGTGGTTCGACCTGTGGGCCCAGGCGTTCCGCCATCCCGGCGTGAACAAGGACCGCGCCGAGCTCGATGCGCAGTGGCGCGACCTCATCTCCCGCGTCGTCCAGGCAGGAGTCGACGATGGCGAGATCGCGGCGGTCGACGTCGAGACGTTCGCCATCATGTGGTGCTCGCTGCTTGACGGCCTCGTGGTGCAGGTCGCGCTCGAGGACCCCGTGGTCGGTGTGGAGCGGGCCTGCCAGGTCGCCCTGGACGTCGCGTTCAAGGAGCTGGGCGTGAACACGGGCAAGCCACGACGTCGTACCGCCAAGAAGGCCTGACCACGGGGTCCGAGTGGGTCTGGCGGCCCCGTGGCGGCCTTCCTAGCCTGGAGACGGACACGAGACCACCTCATCCGGAGATGGCCTGCCAGACAGGAGGTCACGACGTGTTCATCCAGGTGATCCAAGGCAAGTGCACTCGTCAGGACGAGCTCCGGGCGATGGCGGACAGCTGGCGCGAGGAGCTGGGTGGTGGTGCGGTGGGCTGGCTCGGCGGTACCTACGGATTCACCGACGATGACAGCTTCATCGGCGTCGTCCGCTTCGAGTCGCACGAGGCGGCCATGGCCAACTCCAGCCGTCCCGAGCAGTCCGCGTGGGCCGAGAAGATGATGGCCATGATGGACGGGCCGGTCGAGTTCCACGACTGCGACGACGTGACGATGTTCCTCGACGGTGGCTCGGACGACGCGGGGTTCGTCCAGGTGATCCGTGGCCGGGTCGATGACCCGTCGCGGATCAAGGCGATGCTCGCCGAGACGACGACGCTCCACGAGATGCGTCCGGAGATCATCGGCGGCACGCTGGCGATCGAGGACGACGGCACCTTCACCGAGACCGTGGCGTTCCGTGACGAGGAGAGCGCGCGGAAGGGTGAGCAGATGGAGCCGCCTCCCGACGTGGCGCAGGACCTCCAGATGATGATGCAGGGAGCCACGTTCTACGACCTGCACCACCCCTGGTTCGAGTCGCCCTGACCGGGCGACCGTCCCGCTCATGAGCTTCGAGGTCCCGAGCGACGCCTATGGGCGGTTCATGGGCCGCTACTCCGAGCCGCTCGCCGACCGGTACGTCGAGCTGGTCGGCGTGCGGCAGGGCCAGCACGTCCTCGACGTCGGCTGCGGGCCGGGTGTGTTGACCGCCCGGCTCGTCGACCGGTGCGGAGCCGACGGCGTCGCCGCGGTCGACCCCTCCACGCCGTTCGTCGAGGCCGCCCGGGCGCGGCTCCCGGGAGCCGACGTCCGCCAGGCCACCGCCGAGGAACTGCCCTTCGCCGACGACACCTACGACCTGTGCCTGGCCCAGCTGGTCGTGCACTTCATGGCGGACCCGGTCGCCGGCCTGCGCGAGATGGGCCGCGTCGCGCGCCCCGGAGGGCTGGTCAGCGCCTCCGTGTGGGACCACACCAACGGAACCGGCCCGCTGTCGCCGTTCTGGAGCGCGGCGCAGGACCTCGACCCGTCCGCGCCAGGCGAGGGCCACCTGGCCGGCAGCCGTGAGGGCCACCTGGCCGAGCTGGCTGGCGAGGCCGGGCTGGACGAGATCACCTCCACGTCGCTGACGGTCCGGGTGCCGTTCACGTCGTTCGAGGAGTGGTGGGCGCCGTACCTGCTCGGAGTCGGCACGACCGGCGACTACATGGCAACGCTGGACGAGGAGCATCGGCGGGCGATCGAGCAGCGCTGTCGCGAGACGGTGCCGCAGGCGCCGTTCGAGCAGGACGCGACCGCCTGGGTGGTGATGGCGCGCGCCTACTAGGGAGGCGCCCTACGACGTCAGCACGCGCAGTGCGCCGGGGGACACCTGCACGCAGACCTCCGCACCCTCGCACAGCCAGGGCGGGGGCGCGCCCGCGACGTTGGCGACGTGCGCCTCGATCCGCAGGTCGGCGCACTCGAGCACGACGTTGGTGTGGGCTCCGCGGAACGTGAGCGTGTCGACCCGGCCCTGGAGGACGTTCGCGCCCGCCACGCCGTTCGGGCTCGCGGCGACCTCGACCCGTTCGGGCCGCACCATCACCGACACGGCGTCCCCGGACTCGGCGTCCTGCCCGGCGACGAGCAGCTCGATGCTGCCCACCTTGCAGCGCATCCCGGCATCGTCGGCTGCGATCACGTGGGCGTCCCACAGGTTGGTGGTGCCGAGGAACGTCGCGACGTGGATGTTGGCGGGCGTGCTGTAGACCTCGCTCGGCGTCCCGACCTGCTTGACCCTGCCCTTGTCGAGTACGGCGAGCCGGTCGCTCATGGTGAGCGCCTCGTCCTGGTCGTGGGTCACGTACACGAACGTCGTACCGACGGTCTTCTGCAGGGAACGGAGCTCGATCTGCAGCTGCTTGCGGAGCTTGGCGTCGAGGGCTCCCATCGGCTCGTCGAGCAGCAGCACCGTGGGCTCCAGCACCAGCGCCCGCGCCAGGGCCACCCGCTGCTGCTGACCACCCGACAGCTGGTGCGGCTTCCGCTTGGCCATCGAGCCCATCTGCACCAGGTCGAGCGCGGCACCGACGCGGCGGCGTGCCTCGTGCTTGGTCGTGTGCTGGTAGCGCAACCCGAACGCGACGTTGTCGTGCACGTCGAGGAACGGGAAGAGGGCGTAGGACTGGAAGACGGTGTTGACGGGGCGCTTGTGCGGCGGCACCTGTGCGAGGTCCGCGCCGTCGAGCTGGATCCGGCCCTCGTCCGGGCGCTCGAAGCCGGCGATCATCCGCAGCGTCGTGGTCTTGCCGCACCCCGACGAACCGAGCAGGGAGAAGAACTCGCCCTCGCCGATCTCGAGGTCGAGGCCGTCGACGGCGACCTCCTCGCCGAAGCGCTTCACCAGCCCGGACAGTGCCAGCGCGCCGCTCATCAGGCGGGAGCCCCGAGGAGCTGGTCGGCCAGGTGGCCGAAGTTGGCGACGAGGCGGTCGACGTCGGCGTCGGTGTGCTGCACCGACATCAGCCACTGCTCGACCTTGCCCCAGGGCGGCAGGAAGACCCCGCGGTTGTGCTGGACCAGCCAGTGCCCCTGACCGTACCGGCCGTCCAGGGTCCGGAAGTCCCGGAAGTTGCGGATCGGGTCGGGCATGAAGGATACGCAGCCCTTCGCGCCGGCGGTGATCACGAGCCAGGGCGCGCCGTGGCGGTCGATGACACCCTGCAGCCCCGCCCTCGCCCGGTCGCGCAGGCGGTCCAGGTGGGCGTACGCCTCCGGTGTCATCACCTCGGTCAGCATGGCCCGCGCGGCGGCCATCGCCAAGGGGTTGCCGTTGAACGTGCCGACCTGCTCGTACTCGCCCCGTGTGATCAGCCCCATCACCTCGGGCTGACCGCCGATCGCGGCGGTGGAGAGGCCGCCGCCGACCGCCTTCGCCACGCATACCAGGTCGGGCGTGATCCCCTGCAGGCGGGATACTCCGCCGGGGCCGACCGTGAGCCCGGTCTTCACCTCGTCGAAGGTGAGCAGGGCGCCGTGCTCGTGGAGGAGGTCCTTGAGCCCCGCCAGGTAGCCGTCGTCGGGGTGGATGATGCCGGCGTTCATCATGATCGGCTCGACGATCATCCCCGCGACCTGATCCGGGTGGCGGGCCAGCGCCGCCTCGACCGCGGCGAGGTCGTTGAAGGGGACGATCGTCGTGAGCCCCGTGATGCCCTCGGGGATGCCGGAGTTGTCGACGACCCCGGTCGGCAGGTCGGCCGGGCCGATCTCGTCGACGTCGGGACTCACCGAGACCATCACCGAGTCGTGATGACCGTGGTAGCAGCCCTCCACCTTGAGGATCCGGTCGCGACCGGTTGCCGCGCGCATCAGGTGGACCGCGTCCATCGTCGCCTCGGTCCCGGAGTTGCCGAAGCGCCACAACGGCTGGCCGAACCGCTCGGCGAGGCTGTCTGCCACGACGATCGAGTCCTCGGTGGGCTGGGCGAAGTGGGTCCCCCGGCCGACCCGGGCACGCACCGCCTCGACGATCGCCGGGTGGGCGTGGCCGGCCAGCGAGACGCCGTACCCGCCGTGGAAGTCGGAGTACTCGTTGCCGTCCACGTCGTACAGCCTGGAGCCCTGGCCGTGGCTGATCCACACCGCGTGCGGCTCGGCGACCTGCCAGCTGGACGTCGCTCCGCCGGCCAGCGCGCGTGCCTTCGCCGTCATCGCGGCGCTGCCCTGCTGACGCTCCAGGAAGGTCGTCGTCTCCTCGGCGATGAGGGTGTCGATCCGGGTCGACAGCTCGGGTGCGATCTCGGTCGTGCTCATCAGGGCTCCTGCCGATGCACGTGATTGACTGATCGTTCAGTCTATGCAACCGTTTCGACAGCGGACAAGGCTGGTCGCGAGCGAATGGGAGGCTCGATGGCGGGAAACCGGTTGGGGGCGAGCAGACGAGCTGTCGTGAAGGGCGCCCTGGCCGCCGGTCTCTCCTTCCCGGCCATGTCCGCGCTGCTGACGGCCTGCGGCAGCAAGAACACGTCGACCACAGGCGCCGTGAAGATCCCGTCGCCGGACGCCCCGGTGACCTGGCCGGTCAGCAAGGCGAACACGCCGATCGAGGCCGGGCTCACCCCGAAGGCCGGAAGCACCTTGCGGATCTACAACTACGCCGACTATCTGTCTCCTCGCGTGCTCAAGGACTTCGAGAAGAAGCACGACGTCAACATCCGGCTGTCGACGTTCAACGACGCGGACGAGGCGCTGACCAAGGTCGCCTCGAAGGAGCTGAAGTTCGACCTCTACTTCCCGAGCTACGACTCGCTGGGCAAGCTCATCACGGCCGACCTGCTCCGCCCGCTGACCCACGACTACCTGACCAACTACAACAACCTCTGGGACAGCTTCAACAACCCGTGGTACGACCGCGGCGCGCGATACACGATCCCCTACACGATCTACTCCACCGGGATCGGGTGGCGCACCGACATGGTGTCCACCGACATCGCCGGCATGGACAACCCCTACGACATCTTCTGGGACACGAAGTACGCCGGGAACATGGCGATCCTCGACGACTGGCACACCGCGATGTCGATGGTGCTGCTCCGCAACGGCGTCACGGACATCAACTCCACCAAGCAGTCCGATCTCGACATGATCCGTACCCAGCTCCTCGACCTGCGCAAGACGATGCGCCCCAAGGTCACCATCTCCATGTACACCGACATGCCGGACGGTCAGTACGGTCTGTGCCAGATGTGGTCCGGCGACGCCATCAACACGCCGTACTACCTGCCGAAGAGCGTCTCGCCGTCGGTGATGCGCTACTGGTTCCCTCCGGACGGCAAGGGTGAGGTGGACAACGACCTGGTGGTCTGCCTCGCCCAGGGCGACAACCCGGTCGCGGCGCACTTCTTCATGAACGAGATCCTCGACAACCACGTGGCGGAGCAGAACTTCGGCTTCACCGGTTACCAGCCGCCCCTGAAGAAGTTCACTCCGGACACCCTCGTCGCCGACGGCTACCTGCCACAGAACCTGTCGCCTGCCATCGTCAGGGAGCAGGACTTCAAGGTCGGGTACCCGCTGCTCCAGCTGCCACCCGAGTCGGACACCGCGTGGCATCAGGTGTGGCAGGAGTTCAAGGCCGGTGGCTGACGGCGACGACCGGCGTCCGCCTCCGGGGAGTCGCCTCCTCTGGCCACTCCTGGCTCTCCCGGGGACCGTGTGGCTGGCCCTGCTGTTCGTGGCCCCGCTCTACGTCGTGCTCGCCATCCTGTTCGGCGGGGTGGATCCGATCCTGCGCGAGCCGGTGCCGGTGTGGAACCCGCTGAACTGGGACTTCACCCAGTTCACCTACGTGTGGGACCACATCGTGGGTCATGCGCCGTTCTTCCGTCCTGCCCTCGTGCGCACGGTTCTCTACGTGACGATCTCGAGTGTCCTGTGCCTGCTGGTCGCCTATCCCGTCGCATACTTCACCGCGCGCTACGCCGGCCGATGGAAGGGCGTGCTGTTGGCTGCCCTGATCGCGCCGTTCTGGATCAGCTACATGATGCGGATGCTGGCCTGGGTCAACCTCCTCCAGACCGACGGCCTGGTGAACAGGGCACTCAGCGTCGGCTTCTTCCATGTGCACGTGGACTGGTTGCAGGGGCATGCGACGACCGTCGTGCTCGGCCTCGTCTACGGCTACGTGCCGTACATGATCCTGCCGCTGTTCGCGGGGCTCGACCGGATCCCGGTGCCGATGCTCGAGGCAGCGCGAGATCTCGGTGCCAGTCGATGGGAGACCTTCCGCAGGGTGACCTGGCCGCTGAGCAGGACCGCGGTGGTGGTCAGCCTGCTCATCACCACGCTGCCGATGCTGGGTGACTACTTCACCAACGACCTGCTCTCCGGCTCACCGTCCACGTCGATGATCGGCAACCTCATCAACAACTCGGTGCTGACTCCTGGACAGACCGGACAAGCGGGCGCGTTCGTGCTGATCATCCTGGTGGTCTCGATCGTTCCGATGGTGCTCTACGTCCGCAGCACCCGCTCCGGCCAGGACGTGATGACGTGACGTCACGCCGCGACAGGAGAAGCCCCGCGGCCTGGTACCGCGATCCGTGGCGCAAGCCGTGGGTGCTCGGGGCGTTCACCCTCGGGTACCTGGCGTGGTCCCTCCTCCCGGTCCTGGTTGCCGTCCTGTTCTCGTTCAACGCGGGTCGCTCCCGTGTCACCTGGCAGGGCTTCTCGATGCGCTGGTACTACGGCGACCCGCTCCGTTCGGTCTGGCACGACTCGAGCCTGCACACCGCGTTGACGCACACGCTCATGCTCGGCCTGCTCGCGACCGTGGTGACCGTCCCGCTCGGGGTGGCCATGGCACTCGGCCTCGACCGCTGGCGCGGCCGCATCCCGGCCGGTGCCAACCTTGCCGTACTGATCTCCTTCGTGCTCCCCGAGATCCTGATCGCCGTGTCCCTGCTGTTCGTGGCGACCGTTCTCACCTCGCCGCTCCGTCTCGGGACGTCCGGCCAGGTGCTGGGGCTGGTCACCTTCCAGCTCTCGTATCCGGTGGTGATCGTGCGCGCCCGCCTGTTGACGATCGGCCGAGACTACGAGGAGGCCGCCGTCGACCTCGGGGCCTCGCCGTTCGGCGCTGTCTGGCGGGTGCTGATGAAGATGCTGCTGCCGGCGATCTTCGCCAGCGCCGTGCTGGTCTTCGCCGACGTGATCGACGACTTCATCATCGTCCGCTACCTGTCCGGCGACTCGAGCACAGAGCCCGTCTCGGTGAAGGTGTACAACACCGCGCGCGCGGCCCCGACACCGGCGCTGAACGCGCTGACCACCCTGCTGCTCGTGGCGTCCCTCGTTGCTGTCACGCTGGGGTTCCTCGCCTACCGGTGGTTCACGCGCGGCGAGAAGGGCAGATCCCTCGACGTGTTCGCGGGGGAGGCCTAGACTGACAGCGAACTGAACAGCCGTTCAACAGAGGAGGCGAAGATGGCGACGATCCCCCCTGCACCGCTCGACCCGGCGCAGCTGGCGCTGGCACTGGCGCCGTTCGGTGACAGCCGGATGCTCCCGCGCGATGCATACCTGTCGCAGGACGTCCTGGAGTGGGAACGTCGCTATCTCTTCGACGGCTGGATGTGCCTCGGGCGGTCCTCCGACATCTCCAACGGCGGCCTCCGGGCCGAGTCCGTGGGTGAGTACGGCGTGCTGCTCACCCGCGACCAGGACGGCGTACTCCGGGGGTTCGAGAACGCCTGCCGGCACCGCGGCCACGAGCTGCTTCCGTGCGGCGGGTCGGCCTACTCGCCGCGGGCGATCGTGTGCCCCTACCACGCCTGGTCGTACCGGCACGACGGCAGCCTGATCGGGGCGCCACACTTCAAGGACATCGAGAAGTTCGACAAGTCCACCCTCGGGCTCAAGCCGATGCGCGTGCAGGAGTGGCACGGCTGGGTGTTCGTCGACCGTTCGGGCACGGCCGTCGACTTCGCGGAGCACATCGGCGATCTCGAGGAGATCGTCGCGCCGTACGACGCGGGCTCACTGGTGACCTGTGAGTCGCACGAGTACGACGTCGAGGCCAACTGGAAGGTGATCGTCGAGAACTACCAGGAGTGCTACCACTGCTCGATGATCCACCCCGAGCTGTGCAGGGTCTCGCCACCGACCAGCGGGGAGAACATCGAGCGCCCGGGCAACTGGGTCGGCGGGTGGATGGACCTGCGGGCCGGCGCCGAGACGATGTCGCTCGACGGGCGCAGCGGCGGTGTGGCGATGGCGCGGCTGGACGAGCACGAGCTGTCCACGGTGATGTACGTCGCCGTTCTGCCCAACCTGCTGATCTCGCTGCACCCCGACTACGTGATGACCCACCTCCTGGTGCCGGTGTCCCCTGACCGGACCCGCATCACGTGCTCCTGGGCGTTCCCGCGGGATGTCGCGGCGCGCGACGGCTTCAGCCCGGCGTACGCCGTCGACTTCTGGGACCTGACCAACCGCCAGGACTGGGCCGCGTGCGAGTCGGTCCAGCGCGGCATGAAGGCCCCGCACCACGAGGCCGGCCCACTCGCCCCCGACGAGGACGGCGTCTACCACTTCGTCTCCCACATCGCCGCGGCGTACCAAGGCAGCTGACCTGCGCTCGTGTCGCGTCGTACGGCGCTGACCCGGCGCTTGCGTCACGTCGTACGGCGCTGACCCGGCGCTCGTGTTGCGTCGTACGGCGCTGACCTGGCACTCGTGTTGCGTCGTACGGCGCTGACCTGGCGCTTGTGTTGATCCCGGCAACCCCATGAAGTCACCCGACCGCCGGGTCACCCGCGGGTGTATGCAACTGCCGGGCCAGCGTCCCGCGGGTGTACGCAACTGCCGGGTCAGCCTCTGGGGCGTACGCAACTGCCGGGTCAGCGTCTCTGGGGTGTACGCAACCGCCAGGTCAGCTGGTCCAGGCGCGCCAGAGGGCGGCGTACTCGCCGTTCTGCTCGACGAGCTCGTGGTGCGAGCCCAGCTCGATGACCTCGCCGTCGATGACGACCGCGATCCGGTCGGCGTCGTGGGCGGTGTGGAGGCGGTGGGCGATCGCGACCACGGTCCGGCCGTCGAGGAGGGCGTTCATCGAGCCCTCGAGCGTGCGCGCCGTACGCGGGTCGATCAGGGACGTCGCCTCGTCGAGCACCAGCGTGTGCGGGTCGGCGATGATCAGGCGGGCGAGAGCGATCTGCTGAGCCTGGGCCGGGGTCAGCGACTGGTTGCCCGAGCCGACCAGCGTGTCCAGCCCCTTCGGCAGCCGCTCGACCCAGTCGCGTGACCCGACCGCCGACAGCGCGGCCCACACGGCCTCGTCGTCGGAGTCCTCGCGGGCGAGCACGATGTTGTCCCGGACGGTCCCGACGAAGACGTGGTGCTCCTGGGTCACCAGCGCCACCTCGGTACGCAGCACCTCCAGCGGCAGGGCCACCAGCTCGACGCCACCGACGGTCACGGAGCCGGTTCGCGGTCCGTTGATGCCTGACATCAGCCGCCCGAGCGTCGACTTCCCCGAGCCGGACGGCCCGACGATCGCCAGCCGCTCGCCTACCTCCAGGTCGAGCGAGATGCCGTGCAGTACGTCATGCCCCTCGCGGTAGGCGAACCGGAGGTCCTCGCCCATCAGGTGAGGTCCGTCGGGCCGCGACTCCCCGGCGACCCGGTCCTCCGGCACCTGCGCGATGCCGAGCAGACGGCTCGTCGAGGCGACCCCGACCTGTAGCCGGTCCATCTCTCCGACGAGCCGATCGAGCGGCCCGCTCAGCGACTCGACGTACAGCAGGGCGGTGGTGATCTGACCGAGGGTGACCCAGCCGTTCCAGTACCCCCACGCACCCACCAACAGGGTGACCACGCGCGGGCCGTTGAAGCAGATGTCGATGACGCAGAACAGCAGATTGCGCAGGGTCATCGTGTACCGCTCGGCCTGAGCCGACACCGCGATGTCGTCGTCGCCTGCGCCGACCCGCAGGTCGCGCAGCCCCAGCGCCTCGACCGTCCGGGCACCCTCGACGGTCTCGGTCAGCGTGGTGTTGATCCGGGAGTACGTCGATCCCTCGGTGATGTAGCCCTTCGGGGCGCGCTGCAGGTACCGGCGCACCTGGAAGCCCGACGCCCCGATCAGCAGCAGCGACGGCACCGCGAGCACCACGCTGTTGAACAGCATCGCCACGACCGACAGGCCGACGGTCAGCCCCGAGATGATCGCCTGCGGCAGGCCGAACTGCACCGACCGGCTCATCGTGCCGACGTCGCGGGTCACTCGTGTGACCAGGTCGCCCGTGGAGGCGCCTTCGACGCGACCCAGCGGCAGCCGGAGCACGGTCGAGACGATGTACACGCGCGCTGACGAGAGCAGGTCCTGCCCGAAGATCGTCGAGATCCGCTGCGCCAGGAACGTGAACAGTGCCTGTGCGCAGACCACACCGACGATCACCAGCGCCAGCCGGTCGAGCTGTGGCAGCTCGTCCGTGGCTCCCGTGTGCACGGTGTCGACCAGGTCGCCCAGAAGGCGCGGCACGACCAGGGCCGCCGCGGCCGCAAGCCCGTTGAGCGCGATCAGCCAGAAGGTCTCGGCCTTCCGGTCGCGCAGCAGGTCCTTGAAGAACGCCAGGACCGTGCGGTTGTCGGCCACCGGCCAGCCGCGCTCCGGGCTCCGTGACGCGGCGTACGTCGCGCGAGCCCGCTGCTCGCGAAGCAGGTGGCGCTGGCGCAGTGCGGACAGCCTGTCCCGGCGGGACGCGCCCCGCGGCGGGATCAGCTCGACCGGAACCGCCGGCTCACGGGAGTCGCGGTCGCGCCATGTCTCGGCCGAGGTGGCCAGGGGGTCAGACACCGCTGTGCTCATGGCTCGCCACCTCCTCCACGGGTGCGTCCATCGACCGCGCGACGACACGTCGGTACGCCGGGCTGTCGCGCAGCAGGCCCTCGTGGGTGCCGTCGACGGTCGCCTTGCCGTCCTCGAACAGCACCACCCGGTCGGCGTGGTGGAGCCACAACGGGGACACGGTCGAGACCACCGTCGTCCGTCCGCGGCGTACCGCGGCGACCCGCTCGGCGATCCGCGCCTCCGTGTGGGCGTCGACCGCCGACGTCGGCTCGACCAGCACCAGGATCGGTGCCTCCACCGCCAGGGCACGCGCGAGCACGACCCGCTGCCGCTGTCCTCCCGACAGACCGCGTCCGCGCTCGTCGAGCAGGCCCTGCCAGCCGCCCGGCAATGCGTCGTACACGTCCTCGGCGTTGGCCACCCGCAGGGCGTGCTCCGCCTGCTCACGGCTCAGCCGGCCGTGCGGGTCGATCGCGTCCTGCAGCGTTCCTGCGAACAGCTGGCTCCCGGTGTCACTGACCAGGATCTGCCGGCGTACGTCGTCCAGCGACGCCGAGCCGAGGTCGACGCCGCCGAGCCGCACGCCCCACTCGCGGCTGGCGAGCTGCTCGTCCATCGCCGCCAGCCGGGCACGCTCGGCAAGCCGCTGCGCGCGGGCACGACGGGCGGCGCGACCCTTCAGGCCCTCCTCCAGCTCCTGGCTGACCGGCTCGGTGTCGGCCGGCAGGTAGCGCCCGAGGCGGTCGGCGAGTGCCGCCGTGTCCTCGGGGACCGCCGCGACGACGATCGTCAGCTCGCCGTGGTGGGCCGTGAATCCGCTGAGCCCGTCGTACAGGTCAGCGTTCTCCGGCAGCAGAGTGCTCGTCCCGAGGTCAGGCCAGGGCGGCTGCTGCTCGAAGATCGCGACCGCCTTCCGGGCCGAGACCATGGCTCGGGTCATCTTCTGCGCGAGCTCGAAGAACGTCTGGATCGGGTAGATCATGAACAGCGCGTAGCCGAGGAAGCTGATCAGCTGCCCGATGGTCAGGTCGCCGTTGATGACCTCGTGGGTGCCCAGCCAGACCAGCAGCACGATGAAGACCCCGGAGAACAGCACGCCGACGGCCTCGATCGCGGCCTGCCAGATGCCGGCAGAGACGCCGGCCTGGCGGGCGAGCTGCGACTGCGTGTCGTAGTTGCGGCCAAACGTGCGCTCGCCGCCGACGCCACGGAGGATCCGCAGGCCGGCCACGATGTCGGTCGCCATCGAGGTGAGGTCGGAGTTCCTGGTCCGCTCGATCTGCTGCCGACGGTGCAGAGGCTTGAGCAGCGGCATCGCCGCGCACACGAGCACCGGCGCTGCGAGCAGGATCAGGATCCCGAGCTGGGGCGAGATGCTGAGCACGATGAACGCGACGACCAGGTAGGCCACCACCTGCGAGGCGGCCCGGGCGATGATCTCCGTGAGCGCGCCGAACTCGTCGGAGTCGCTGGACGCGACGCTGAGCACCTCGCCGGTCGGCGTACGCCGTGGCAGGACGTGGCCCATCTGGACGACCTTGCGGGTGACCATCTTCGTGGTCCCGTAGAGGCCGATCAGCCAGCTGCGGACGACCAGGGTGTGCTGCGCGATGCCGAAGATCGCGCCGATGATCGTGACCAGGAGCAGCAGCCCGGCCCACGACAGTGTGCCGCTCGTCGAGTGCGCGTCGATGCCGTGGTCGACGGCCTTGCCGAACAACAGCGGGCCGACCGTGAGCGGCAGCTGCCACAGAACCGCGAAGAGCGTCGACAGTGCGATCACGGGCCACTGGAAGCTCATGAACCACCGGAGGAACGCCGCCGGGCTGCGCGTGTCCGGCGCCGGCCCCGGCTTCCGCCCGGCCGCGCTGTAGAAGGTGGAGATCTCCGGTGGGAAGTCGCGCATGTCCGTCCGAGCGTACGGTCGCGATGCCTGGTCCGGCGAATCGTTTTGCCCTGCCGACAGCCGTGCCCGGCTGCGCCTCCGACAGGGTTCAGCAGCCCGCGGGCCGACGTCCTAGTCTGGCGGCATGCCCTACTACCGCAGTGTCGGTTGCGTCCCGCCGAAGCGGCACACCCAGCACCGTGACTCGGACGGCAACCTGTACCGCGAGGAGCTCATGGGCGAGGAGGGCTTCTCCTCGGACTCGTCGTTGCTCTACCACCAGGGCGTCCCGTCGGCGATCGTCGACTCACAGGTGTGGGATCTGCCCGACCAGACCCGGACCCCCAACCACCCGCTCAAGCCGCGGCACCTCAAGCTGCACACGCTCTTCCCGGCCCCGGGGGAGGGCCCCGGGGCCTGCCCCGTCGAGGGGCGGCGGCAGGTCCTGGGCAACAACGACGTCCGGATCGGGTACGTCGTCACCGGCACCAACGCGTCCCCGCTGTACCGCAACGCGATCGGCGACGAGTGCGTGTACGTCGAGTCTGGCTCCGGCACGGTCGAGACGCTCTTCGGGGTGATCCCCTACCGCGCCCAGGACTACGTGCTGGTCCCGCGCTCGACCACGCACCGATGGGTGCCCGCCGAACCGAGCCGGCTGTACGCGATCGAGGCCAACTCCCACATCTCGCCCCCGAAGCGCTACCTGTCGCGGTTCGGGCAGCTCCTCGAGCACGCGCCGTACTGCGAGCGCGACCTGCACGGTCCCGGGGAGACGTTCGTGGTCGCAGGCTCGGACGTCGAGGTGCTGGTCAAGCACCGCGTCGGCGGCGAGGTCGTCGGCACCCGGATGACCTACGACACGCACCCGTTCGACGTCGTCGGCTGGGACGGCTGCATGTATCCGTACACGTTCAACCTCGAGGACTACATGCCGATCACCGGCAAGATCCACCAGCCGCCACCGGTGCACCAGGTCTTCGAGGGCTGGAACTTCGTGGTCTGCAACTTCCTCCCACGCAAGGTCGACTACCACCCACTGTCGATCCCGGTGCCCTACTACCACTCCAACGTCGACAGCGACGAGATCATGTTCTACGTCGGCGGGGACTACGAGGCCCGCAAAGGGTCGGGGATCGGACTCGGGTCGATCTCGGTGCATCCCGGTGGGTACGCGCACGGGCCGCAGCCGAGTGCGATCGAGGCGTCGCTCGGCGCCGAGACGTTCGACGAGACGGCGGTCATGATCGACACCTTCCAGCCCCTCGACCTCGGCGAGGGCGGGCTCGCGGCCGAGGACCCGTCGTACGCCTGGAGCTGGGCGGGGCGTCGGGCCGGCGCCTCCGCAACCGGCGAGGACGGCGGCCCCGCCGTCTTCTCCAACTCGTGACAGCATGCCGTGACCAGCGTTGAGCCAGCCATGACCCAGATCCTCGAACCCCGCGACGTACCTCTCGGCGGACTGCGCGCGATGAACGTACGCCGCACGCTCCCGCAGCGGCAGCGCTCGCTGATCGGCGCCTGGTGCTTTCTCGACCACTACGGCCCCGACCGGGTCGACGAGACCGGCGGCATGCTCGTCTCCCCGCATCCGCACATCGGGCTGCAGACCGTGAGCTGGCTGTTCGGCGGCACGATCGAGCACCGCGACAGCGCCGGCAGCCACGCCCTCGTGCGCCCCGGCGAGCTGAACCTGATGACCGCCGGCCGCGGCATCTCCCACTCCGAGGTGTCGACCGACGAGACGACCGTGCTGCACGGCGTCCAGCTGTGGGTCGCGCTGCCCTCAGAACACCGCGATGCGAAGCCGGAGTTCACCCACTACGCCCCGCCGGTGGTCAACGGTGACGGCTGGGACGCCCTGGTCTTCATGGGCTCGATGTTCGCAAGCACGTCTCCGGTCGAGACTTACACCCCGTTGGCCGGGGCGGAGCTGATCCTCGACGGTGGCACCGTGCTCACCCCGGACACCGACCCGGACTTCGAGTACGGCGTACTCGTCGACTTCGGGCTGGCCCGGGTGAACGGCGAGGAGGTCAAGATGCATCAGCTCGCGTACGTCGCACCCGGCGAGGCGCTGGAGATCGAGGCCGACGACCTGAGCCACCTGCTGCTGATCGGGGGCCGGCCCTTCGGCGAGGAGCTCGTGATGTGGTGGAACTTCGTCGGCGGTGACCACGAGGAGATCGTCCAGGCCCGTGAGGACTGGATGGCCCAGATCACCGACAACAACGGGACGATCCAGGACTCCCAGGAGATCTACGACGGGCGGTTCGGCATCGTGAACGGCGACCACCTGCCCCCCATCCCCGCCCCACCCATGCCCCACGCCCGTCTCAAGCCCAGGCGCTGACCCGACTGTCGTTGAGTTGGCCCTGGCGGTCCGTTGAGTTGGCCCTGGTGGCTCGTTGAGTTGGCTCTGGCGGTGTGTTGAGTTGGCCCTTGTGGCGTGTCAACGGGCCCGGAGGGCCAATTCAACGGGCCCGGAGGGCCAATTCAACGGGCCCGCGTCGGCGCCGCATGCCAGGATCGCCGCCATGGGACCGGTGGTCGGTGAGGACGGGGTCGCACGATGCCCGTGGGGAGACAGCGACCCGGTGATGCGCGTCTACCACGACACCGAGTGGGGGGTCCCGGTCGAGGGTGAGGCCGCCCATCTGGAGCGGCTGACGCTCGAGGCGTTCCAGTCCGGGCTCTCCTGGCGGACGATCCTGCTCAAACGGCCGGCGTTCCGTGAGGCGTTCGACGCGTTCGACGCCGACCGGATCGCGGCGTACGACGCGCGCGACCTCGAGCGGCTGATGGCCGACGCCGCGATCGTCCGCAACCTCGCCAAGGTCAACGCCGCCATCACCAACGCCCGGGCCACCGTCGCGCTGCGGGAGTCCGGCGGTCTGGCCGCGCTGATCGAGGAACACCGTCCCGAGCACTGGACCCCTCCGACCACGACCGACCTGGTGTCGAGCACTCCTGAGTCGGCGGCGCTGTCGAAGGCCCTGAAGAAGGCGGGCTTCGCGTTCGTGGGTCCCACCACGATGCACGCGCTGATGGAGGCCCTCGGCGTCGTCGACGGCCACCTCGTCGGCTGCCACCGCAGCGGGGTCGCCTCCCGTCCCCACTGACCGGCCGCGACGTATCAAGAGCGTGCGTCCCCGCTCCTCATCACGTGGCGCCGGGTCGACGGGGGCCGACGCCATCCCTGTGGGCGCCGTGTGCGCCCTGGGCGAGGG